>DASRLN010000322.1:0-3126 GCA_035648435.1 Caulobacteraceae bacterium | reverse complement strand
TGACCCGCGACAGCCGCGTGGTCGAACGCAAGAAGTACGGCAAGGCCAAGGCCCGCCGAAGCTTCCAGTTCTCGAAGCGCTAGACGTTAATCCTCCCCCGTAGGGGGAGGGGGACCGCGAAGCGGTGGAGGGGGCGAGAGGCCGCCCCCGACCCCTATCGCTTGGAGAACTGGAAGCTGCGGCGGGCCTTGGCCTTGCCGTATTTCTTGCGCTCGACGACGCGGCTGTCGCGGGTGAGGAAACCGTGCGGCTTGAGGACGGCGCGCAGGCCCGGCTCGTAGTAGGTCAGGGCCTTGGAGATGGCGTGGCGCACCGCGCCGGCCTGGCCGGAAAGGCCGGAGCCTTCCACCGTGGCGACGACGTCGAACTGACCGAGCCGGTCGGCGACCTGAAGCGGCTGGGCCAGCATCATGCGCAGCACGGGCCGGGCGAAATAGATCTCCTGGTCGCGGCCGTTGACGGTGATCGCGCCCTTGCCGGGCTTGATCCACACCCGGGCGACGGCGTTCTTGCGCTTGCCGGTGGCATAGGCGCGGCCTTGCTTGTCGATCTTCGGCTCCGGCTCCGCGTCCGGAGCCGGGTTGGACGACAGGCTCTGGAGCGCTTCCAGACCATGGGTTTCGGTCATGCTATTGGCTCCGCGCGTTCTTGGCGTTCAGGGAGGCGAAATCGATGGTTTCCGGGGTCTGGGCGAGGTGGGGATGTTCGCCGCTGGCGTAGATCTTCAGGTGGGTCAGCTGGCGGCGGGCCAGGGGGCTCTCCTTGGGCAGCATGCGTTCGACTGCCTTTTCCAGGATCCGCTCGGGGAAGCGGCCGTCCAGGATCTGGCCGGCCGTGCGCTGCTTGACGCCGCCGGGATGGCCGGTGTGCCAGTAGTAGGTCTTCAGGGCGAGCTTGCGGCCGGTGAACTTCACCTTGCCGGCGTTGACCACCACCACGTGATCGCCGCAATCGACGTTGGGGGTGTAGTCGGCGCGGTGCTTGCCGCGCAGGCGCATGGCGATGAAGGTCGCCAGCCGGCCGACGACGGCGTTTTCGGCGTCGATCAGGATCCACTTCTTCTCGACATCCTCGCCCTTGAGGTACGTCGTCGTCTTGCTGTGCATGGCGGGGAATCCGGAAGGGTCGGGAGGCGCGCATCTACCGGCGCCGCGCGGATAAGTCAATCGCGGCGCCCGCAAAGGGCTGGAAAACAATGGTTTGCGGCACACGGTAAGATAATACCGTTCAAACCCGCCGCGCTTTCCAGGCCAGCGCGACCGCCGCGCCGAGCACCAGCGCCGCCCCCGCCTGATGGACGATGGCCAGCGGCAGCGGCGCGCCGCCCACCAGCGTCGCGACGCCCAGCGCCGCCTGCGCCGTGACCATGGCCGCGACCGCGATGGCCAACGGACGCATTGGGCGCGGCGCGGTGGCGGCCAGCGCCAGAACCAGGGCGAGCAGCCCATAGGCGACCATCCGGTGATCGAACTGAGCGGCCACGGCGCCATGCGCCAGCGTCCCCCACAATGATCCCCGCCAGTAGTCCATCGGGACAAAGGTCCCGCCCATCAACGGCCAGTCGTTGTCCACCAAGCCGCCATGATTGCCGGCGACCAGCGCCCCAAGCAGGCATTGCAGGAACACGCAGCCGACCAGCACCGCCGTCGCCGCCGGCCAGCGACCGCGGCGCGACCGGGCCGGCCCGCTCCAGGCTTCGAGGCCGGTCCAGATCAGGGCCGCGATCAGCAAGAGAGCCAGGCCCAGATGCGTCGCCAGCCGCTCCGGCGCCACCGAGACCCGCCCCTCCAGCCCGCTCTTGACCATCCACCAGCCGACCAAACCCTGCAAACCCCCAAGGCCGAACAGCAGGATCGATCGCCCGATCAGCCGCCGCGGCATGGTTCGCATGGCCAGGAAGGCGATGAATGGAACGGCGAAAGCGGCCCCGACCAGCCTTCCCAGCAGCCGGTGCGCCCACTCCCACCAGAAGATCGATTTGAACTGATCGAGGCTCATGCCCCGGTTGACCAGGCGGTATTGCGGCGTCGCCTTGTAGAGATCGAAGTCGTGGTTCCACGTCCGCGCGGTCAGCGGCGGCAGGGCGCCGGACACCGGCTTCCACTCCGTAATCGACAGCCCCGAACCGGTCAGCCGGGTGGCCCCGCCGACCACCACCATGGCCAGCACGATCAGCGCCACGCCGAACAGCCAGATCGCGACGAGACGCGATGCTCCCCGGGTCGCCGGCATGGGGGAACGCCGGCGCCTGCTCCGCCCTGGGGCGGGAATGGTCGGAGCGACAGGATTCGAACCTGCGACCCCTTGACCCCCAGTCAAGTGCGCTACCAGGCTGCGCCACGCTCCGATGGAAGGGAAGGAGGGCCCTTATAGGGACGGCGCCCAGGCCCGGCAACACCGGCGGCGGTGAGGGTTCCAGATCGTAGCGCGGGCTTCCAGCCCGCCCTTGCGCCTCCATTCACGCCGCCGGGCCGCAAGGCAAAGAGCGGGCTGGAAGCCCGCGCTACGGATGCTTTCGAGAGGTGGCGAGGCGTAGGAAGACCGTCGCGGGGGTCAGTGGCCCCCGAGCAGCGCGTCCAGCCGGGCCTTGGCGGCTTCGAGGTCGTGGAGAGCGGCCTCGAGTCTGGCTCGCTGGCCTTCCGGCGGGGCCGGCGCTCTCGGAGGCTCGGCGATGGCGGCCAGGCCGGATTCGCCCGCGAGACTCCGAATCCCCTGCTCACGCTGGAGTTTCTGGACGCCCTTGATGGTGTAGCCTTCGTCGTGGAGCAGGCGGCGAATGGTCGAGAGGACGACGATATCCTGCGGCCGATAGAATCGCCGGCCGCCGGCCCGCTTCATCGGCTTGATGAAGGCGAATCGGGTCTCCCAGAAGCGCAGGACGTGCTGCGCCACGCCGATCTCGCCGGAGGCCTCGGAGATGGTGCGGAACGCCTCGGGACCCTTGGTCACCGGCGCGCGGCCTACTTCGACAGGGCGCGATCGATTCGCGCCTTGATCACCTGGGAGGCGCGAAAGCCGATCACGCGCCTTGGATCGATGGCCGCCGCCTTGCCGGTCTTGGGATTGCGCCCGATGCGCTCGCGCTTGGAGCGAACCTGGAACACCCCGAACCCCGACAGCTTGACC
>DASRLN010000321.1:0-2547 GCA_035648435.1 Caulobacteraceae bacterium | reverse complement strand
GGACAACGCGCCAGTTTCCAGAACCACACGCCCGACGTCCGGGCAACGCTTGGCGAGCGCCGCGGCCAACGCCTGGGGGTCGGTGGCGCAAACCCCGCGCCAGATCACCTTGCCCTCACCATCGACAACGCAAATGTGCGTCGCCTTGTCCGACACATCCAATCCGCAGTAGGTCGAAGCCATGGTCCATCCTCCTTGTTGAAGCCGTTCGGCAACGACTTCATAGCCCAAGGAGGGTGGGCCTACCGCAATTACGCCATGTCACCGAAATCACAGCGTCACCGTAATCGCAGATTGACAACTTCGCTTGCGTGTGTTACATAATGCAATGTCCCCCGCCCGTCGCCAAACCCTTATCCGCGCGTCGCATTCCAACCTCGTCGTCTTGGGCTTGCGGCTTTCGGGCCGCCCGACCGCGGGGCGCCATCCGCGCCCTGCGAAAACCGGCGGAAACATGTCGTTTTCACCCCGAAAAGGCGCGGATTCCCGTCGTTTTCCTGCCGAAAACCGGCGAAAACCTGTCGAAAACTGTCGAAAACTTTTGCCTCACCGAGAGTCCCAGCGATGCCAAAAATGACCACTATCGATTTGAACGGATTGGCTTTTTCTAATGCCAGCGACCCGCGCGGCCACCCGCTGGATGTCGAAAACTCGGACCATCTCGCGAACATCAGGGCTGCCGCGCTGATGGACCGTGGGCAAGGCGAATTGACGGCGTCGCCACGGGGCCGCACATGGCGGCCATGATCATCTCAAGCGAAAACATCGCCAGGGCGCGGGACTGGCTGCGCGCCAATGGCGGAAAGGCCGCCGTGGAGGTGCTGGTCAACTTCGTCCTGCCGTTCCTGATCTATCGCTTCGCCAAGCACGATCTGGGCGATGTCCGCGCCCTGATCGCCTCCTCCGGCCCGCCGGTCGCCTGGAGCATCTTTGAGCTGATCAGGAACCGGCGGGTGGACGCGCTCTCCATGCTGGTGGTGGCCGGCATCGTCCTCTCGCTCATCGCCGTCGCCGGTGGCGGGTCGGTGCGCTTTCTCCAGCTGCGGGAGAAACTGGTCACCGCCCTGATCGGTCTGGTGTTCCTGGGCTCGGCCGCGATCCGCCGGCCGCTGATCTATCAGCTCGCCCGGGCGACGATCATGCGCCGCTCGCCTTCGGAACTGGGGGATTTCGAGGCCCTGCGCGACAACATCCACTTCAAGCGCGTGATGAATGTGATGACCCTCACCTGGGGTTTCGGGCTGGTCGCCGAGGCCGGCGCGACCGCGGCCCTGGTCTTCGCCGTGCCGATCCAGGAATATCTGCTGATCAGTCCGGTGATGGGCTACGCAACCATGGGCGCGCTCTCCCTGTGGACCTTCTGGTATGGCCGTCGGGCGCGCCGCCGGGGCGAGGCCCGCCGCGTCGCCGAGGCCGCCGCGGCGGCCGGCGAGATCAAGGCCGCCGAAGCGACGCCGGCCCCTACCGCTCCGCGTCCACCGCGCGCCAGGGGTGGGTGAGCTCGTCGAGCTTGGTCTTCAGATCGCCTGGCAGCGGGCCGGCCTCGGCCGCGTCGAGGGTGTCGACCAGCTGATCGGGCCGGCTGGCGCCGATGATCGGGGCGGTGACGGCGGGGTTGGAGAGCACCCAGCGCACGGCGAGGGTCGCCATGCTCATTCCGGCCGCGCCGGCCAGGGCGCGCAGGGCCTCGATGGTCTCGAACTCGCGGTCATGCCAATAGCGGGCCTGGTACATGGCCCCGGCCCGGCCGAGGGTGAAGCGCGTTCCCTCCGGCGGCGCGTCGCCCCTGGCGTGCTTGCCGGTGAGCAGGCCCCCGGCCAGGGGATTGTAGGGGATCACCGCCACGCCTTCCTCGGCGCACAGCGGCAGCAGATCGCGCTCGAAGGCGCGGAAGAGAAGGTTGTAGCGCGGCTGGACGCTGTCGATGCGGGTGAATCCCTTGACCTCGCCGCGGCCCAGCGCCCTGGCGAGGCGGTGCGCCATCCAGTTGGAGACGCCGACATAGCGCGCCTTGCCGGAGCGCACGACGCCATCCAGCGCCTCAAGCGCCTCGTCGATCGGCGTGGAGGGATCGAAGCCGTGGAGCTGATAGAGATCGACGTAGTCGGTACCCAGCCGGCGCAACGACGCGTCGATGGCCTCGACGATGTGCTTGCGGGACATCCCCTGGTCCCAGGGTTTGGGTCCCATCTGGCCGAAGCACTTGGTGGCCAGGACGAAAGATTGCCGCTTGCCCTTCAGCCAGGCGCCGACGATCTCCTCGGTCCGCCCCACCGTGCCGCCGTCGCCGCCCAGGGGATAGACGTCGGCGGTGTCGATGAAGTCGATGCCGCCCTCCGCCGAGGCGTCCATGATCGCCTGGCTCGAGGCCTCATCGCACTGCAGGCCGAAGGTCATGGTGCCAAGGCACAGGCGCGAGACGCGCAGGCCGGTGCGGCCGAACTGGATGTGCTTCATGGCCGCCACCCTACTCTTTCCGGAGCGCGGGCTTCCAGCCCGCAAATTCCTGACCTCGCCGTCGATCGACCGCCGGGCGGGGCTTGAATC
>DASRLN010000320.1:0-31328 GCA_035648435.1 Caulobacteraceae bacterium | reverse complement strand
GAACGCGTCGTAGGGCATCATCACCGCGGCGGCGAGGTAGTTGGCCAGCGACACCCTGAGCAGCCGACCCGTGGGTCCGTCGGGCGGAGCGGCCCGCCCGACGATCGCGGCGATGGCGCTCTCGTGCTCCTGCAGCGCCAGCTGATAGGCCATCGCGAAGGAACGGCCAGGACCGGCCAGCAGTTCGGACAGCAGCAGCCGGCGGCGGTGATGATCGTATCGCCGCACCGAATCCGGAAGGGTCTCGATCGGCACCATCCGCACCTGCACCCCGTGGCGTTCGGCCAGACGCTGCCGCGCGGCGGCGGCGAATCCCTGGAGCTCCGGCTTCAGCGACTCCGCCAAGGCCTCGCCGAGCGCGTCGAGGTCGGGAAAGAAATTGCGCTGGCCCTGGATGAAATCCCGCACCCAGTCGGATGGAGTGATGGACGGCGACGGACCCTCACCGTCCTCGCGGGGATCAAAGACGCCCAGCGCCGTGACCCGCCGGCGGTCGGCATAGGCGCGGTAGAGCCGGACCAGGGCGTCGGCGACCCCAGGGGCGTTCTCTGCCACCTCGGCGATCTCGTGGCGCGGGATGCCGAGGTCCCTGAAGAACTGATCGGCGAGGACCTCCGAGAGATCTTGCGCCCCGGCGGCGTCGTGATCGCTGGAGAGGGCGCGGATGTCGATGTCATAGGTGCGCGCCAGCCGCAGCAGGATCTGGGCGGTCAACGGACGCTGATTGCGTTCGAGGTGATTGAGGTAGCTCGGCGAGACCCCGAGATCCTCGGCCATGCGTGTCTGGGTCAGGCCCAATTCGCGGCGCAGGCGCTTGAGGCGCACGCCGAGAAACAACTTCCGCTCGCTGGGCTCGGCCATGGCCGAGCTTTGTCATGAATTGACGATAATGACAATGTCATGTTGTGACAAAACATCCTTGAAACTGGCTTTTTGTGCTGTCGCCAGGGATCGCATGACCCTATCGGTCAATTTCCTACAAGCGCACCGTCGCCTCGGAGATCGTCATCATGAGCAGTTTCGCGAGTCTGGTTACCGGCGCTCCGCGAGGACGCTTCGAAGGCGTCGAGCGGCCCTATTCGCCGGCCGACGTGGAAAAGCTCCGCGGCTCGTTCCCGATCGTCCACACCCTGGCCGAGCGCGGCGCCAACCGGTTGTGGAAATCGCTCAACGAGGAGGCCTTCGTGGGCGCCCTGGGCGCGGTGACCGGCAACCAGGCCATGCAGATGGCGCGGGCCGGTTTGAAGGCGATCTATCTTTCCGGCTGGCAGGTCGCCGCCGACGCCAACACCGCCGGGGCGATGTATCCCGATCAGAGCCTCTATCCGGCCAACGCGGCGCCCGACCTCTGCCGCCGGATCAACCGGACGCTGCAACGCGCCGACCAGATCGAGCACGCCGAGGGCGGCGCGAGACGCGACTGGTTTCTGCCCATCGTCGCCGACGCCGAGGCCGGATTCGGCGGGCCGCTGAACAGCTTCGAGATCATGAAGGCGTTCATCGAAGCGGGCGCGGCCGGGGTGCACTTCGAGGATCAGCTGGCCTCGGAAAAAAAGTGCGGTCACATGGGCGGCAAGGTCCTCATCCCGACCGCGGCCCACGTTCGCAACCTGACGGCGGCGCGGCTGGCGGCGGATGTCTGCGGCACGCCGACCCTGGTCTTCGCCCGCACCGACGCGGAGTCGGCCAGGCTGATCACCTCGGATGTCGATGAGCGCGATCGCGCCTTCATCGTTCCCGGAAGCCGCACGGCGGAGGGCTTCCATCACCTGAAGGAAGCATCCGGCCTCGCCCACTGCATCGCCCGGGGACTGGCCTACGCACCCCACGCCGATGCGCTGTGGTGGGAAACCTCGCATCCGAACCTGGAAGAAGCGCGGCAGTTCGCCGAGGCGATCCACCGGAAATTCCCGGGCAAGCTGCTGGCCTACAACTGCTCGCCGTCGTTCAACTGGCAGGCCAACCTCGACGCGGCCACCATCGCCAAATTCCAGCGCGAACTGGGGGCCATGGGCTACAAATTCCAGTTCGTGACCCTGGCCGGCTTCCACAGTCTCAACCATGGCATGTTCGAACTGGCGCGCGGCTACAAGGATCGCGGCATGGCCGCCTACTCGGAGCTGCAGCAGGCCGAATTCGGCTCGGAGACCCACGGCTACTCCGCCACGCGCCACCAGCGCGAAGTGGGCACCGGCTATTTCGACCAGGTGGCGATGACCATCTCCGGCGGGGCCTCGTCAACGACGGCGCTCGGCGGTTCCACCGAAGCCGCCCAGTTCAAGAAGGAGCCGGTGGCGGCGTAGCTGAACGCTTTCATCGATAGACTCTTGATCCGCAGATGACGCAGATGACCGCAGATCGACTTCGTCTGGGGTCGGCTTCATCGGCGTCCTTTCTGCGAAATCTGCGGATATAAATAATGACCGACACGTCGGCCCAGGTGCTGGGCTCCTTCGCCGGCCGCGCGCGCGAGGTTCTGACCGCCGAGGCGATCGGCTTTCTCGCCGATCTGCATCGCCGTTTCGATCGCCGGCGGCTGGAGCTTCTCGCCGCCCGGGCCGAACGGCAGACGCGCTTCGACGCCGGCGAGGCGCCCGACTTTCTGGAAGAGACCCGCTCAGTCCGCGAGAGCGACTGGCGGATCGCGCCGATCCCCACCGACATCCAGGACCGCCGGGTCGAGATCACCGGACCGGTCGATCGAAAGCTTATGATCAATGCGTTGAACAGCGGGGCCAAGGTGTTCATGGCCGACTTCGAGGACGCCACCTCCCCGACCTGGGCCAACCTCATCGACGGCCAGGCCAATCTGAACGATCGCTGGTCCGGCGACCTCGCCTTCACCGACCCGAACAGCGGCAAGTCCTACCGCCTTTCGGAAACGCCGGCGGTGCTGATGGTGCGGCCGCGCGGCTGGCACCTTCCGGAACGCCACCTTCAGATCGACGGCGCCGCGATCTCGGGGTCGCTGTTCGATTTCGGCCTCTACTTCTTCCACAACGCGCGAGCCCAGATCGAGCAGGGAACGGCCCCCTACTTCTATCTTCCCAAGCTCGAATCCCATCTGGAGGCGCGGCTGTGGAACGACGTCTTCGTCTACGCCCAGCAGCGTCTGGGCGTTCCGATCGGCACGATCAAGGCGACCGTGCTGATCGAAACCCTGCCCGCCGCGTTCGAGATGGACGAGATCATCCACGAGCTGCGGGACCACATGGCCGGACTGAACTGCGGGCGGTGGGACTATATCTTCTCCTACATCAAGCGTCTGGCCCGGCACGACGAGTCTCTCACTCCCGACCGTTCGGCGATGGGCATGGGGGCGGCATTCCTGCGCGCCTATTCGCTCAGGCTGATCCAGACCTGTCATCGCCGCGGGGCCTTCGCCATGGGCGGCATGGCGGCGCAGATTCCGGTCAAGGGCGACGCCGCCGCCAATGAGAGCGCCTTCGCCCGCGTCCGGGCCGACAAGGAGCGGGAAGCCGGCGACGGCCATGACGGCACCTGGGTCGCCCACCCCGATCTCGTGCCGGTGGCCGTGCAGGTTTTCGACAGACTGATGCCGACGCCGAACCAGCTCGGCCGGATGCGCGAGGACGTCGCGGTCACGCGCTCGGAGATGCTGAAAGCCCACGATGGGGCGCGAACCGAACAGGGCCTGCGCGACAACATCCGCGTCGGCGTCCAGTACATCGAGGCCTGGCTGCGCGGACGCGGCGCCGTGCCGCTCTACAATCTGATGGAAGACGCCGCCACAGCCGAGATCAGCCGCGCACAGATCTGGCAGTGGATCCAGCGCAGGGCGGCGCTGGATGATGGACGGCCGGTCACGCCGGAGCTTTTCAGGCGCCTGCTCGGCGAGGAGACGGCCGCGTTCGAAGGCGGCCGTTTCGACGAGGCGATCGAACTGTTCGCCGACATGAGCCTCGCGACGACCTTCATGGAATTTCTCACCTTGCCGGCCTACGACGTGCTCGAAGCCTGAGACTGGACAATCTGGCCATCCGATGGCTATATTGGCTTCATGACCACGCACAGCGTCGCGGAGGCGAAAAACCACCTCTCGGGCCTGATCGCCCGGGCGATGAAGGGCGAGACGGTGGTGATCACCCGCCACGGCCACCCCGTGGTCGAGCTGAAGGCCGTGACCGCGCGGGGCCGGCCGATGACCAAGGCGGATGTGGACCTGATCATCAGCAGGCAGATCGTGCCGAGCATTCCGGATGGCGACCCGCGAAGCATTGTCGAGCGGATGAGGGACGAAGACGCTGAACGTCTACTTTGACGCCAGCCTGATCGTTTCGCTGTTCGTGCGGGACGCGACGACCGAGCGCGCGCGCGGTTTCATAGCCACGAACCAGCCAACACCGACAGTGAGCGACTTCGGCGCGGCGGAATTCGCATCCGCCCTCGGCTTGCGATTGCGCACCGGGCGGTTGGATATCGCCCAGGTCAGGTTTGCATTCTCCGAGTTCGACAGTTGGCGCGCAGGCGCCGCGCGAACTTGCCAACTGACCCCTGGCGACGTTCGGGCCGCTGACGCCTTCATCCGAAGGCTGGAGCTCCCTCTGCGCGCCCCCGACGGGTTGCACATCGCGATCGCGCAGCGCCTCGGCTGCGCCCTGGCGACGTTCGACGTCCAGATGGCGGAAAGTGCGAGCATTCTCGGAGTTCCGGTGGCTTCAACCTAGCGGCCCGTTGACGCGGGGCGGGCCGGTGGGGCCTATTGATCGAGGGCTGGCTTGGCTGGCCTGACTCCGACAGCCCCCGTGCAAAGAAGCTTCTTGAGGAAACTCCAATGACCGCCATCAACGCCGTGACCGACTATGCTCTCGAAAGCGATGTCGGCGTGATCACCCTCAATTCACCGCCGGTGAACGCCCTTTCGGCGGCCGTCCGCGACGGACTGGCGGGGGGGATGGAGCGCGCGACGGCCGATCCCGGGGCCAAGGCGATCGTGATCATCTGCGAGGGACGGACGTTCATCGCCGGGGCCGACATCACCGAATTCGGTGGCGCGCAGAAGGGGGCCAGCCTCTACGCGGTCCAGGACGCCATCGAGGGCTCCGCCAAGCCGGTGATCGCCGCGATCCATGGGACGGCGCTGGGCGGCGGCCTGGAAGTCGCACTGGCCTGCCACTACCGGGTCGCGGTCCCTTCGGCGCGCTGCGGCCTGCCGGAAGTGGCCCTCGGCCTGCTCCCCGGCGCCGGAGGCACCCAGCGGCTGCCGCGTATCGTCGGCCCCGAAAAGGCTCTGGAGATGGTGACGTCCGGCCAGCATGTCCCGGCCAAACAGTGCCTGGCCATGGGCCTGGTCGATGAGATCGTCGAGGAGGGAAAGCTGCGAGACGGCGCCATCGCCTTCGCCCGAAAGGTCGTCGCCGAGGGTCGGCCGCTGAAGAGGGTCCGAGACTCCAACGACAAGGTCGAGGCCGCGCGCGGCCATCCGGAGATGTTCGCGAACTTTCGCAAGGCCAATGCCCGCAAGTTCCGGGGCTTCCTCGCGCCCGAATACAATATCCGCTGCATCGAGGCGGCGGTGAACGAGCCCTTCGAGGAGGGCCTCAAGACCGAGCGGCGCCTGTTCATGGAGCTGATGACCGGGCCGCAGAGCGCCGCCCAGCGCTACGCCTTCTTCGCCGAACGGCAGGCGGCCAAGATCCCCGATGTCCCCGACGACACGCCGATCATTCCGGTGATGAGCGTCGGCATCCTCGGCGCGGGCACCATGGGCGGCGGCATCGCCATGAACTTCGCCAGCGCCGGCATTCCGGTGACCATCGTCGAGGTCAAGCAGGACGCGCTCGACCGCGGGCTCGGCGTCATCCGCAAGAACTACGAGCGGACCGCCGCGCGCGGCGGCATCACCGCAGAAGATGTCGAGAAGCGCGTCGGTCTGATCAAGGGCTCCCTCGACATGAACGACCTGGCCCAGGTCGATATGGTCATCGAAGCGGTCTTCGAGCGCATGGACATCAAGAAGGACATTTTCGCCAGGCTCGACGCCATCTGCAAACCGGGCGCGATCCTCGCCACCAATACCTCGGCCCTGAACATCGACGAGATCGCCTCGGTCACCAGACGGCCGGAGGCGGTGATCGGCCTGCATTTCTTCTCGCCGGCCAACGTCATGAAGCTGCTGGAGATCGTCCGCGCCGACCACACGTCGAAGAGCGTCATCGCCACGTCGATGAAACTGGCCAAGAAAATCGGCAAGATCGCCGTTCTGGTCGGCGTCTGCCCTGGCTTCGTCGGCAATCGGATGCTGGCCCAGCGGCAGCGAGAGGCCCAGAAGCTGATGTTTGAAGGCGCCATGCCCTGGGACATCGACCGGGTGCTCTACGACTTCGGCTTCCCCATGGGACCCTTCGCCATGAGCGACCTGGCCGGTCTCGACATCGGCTGGGTGAAGGAGCAGTCCAAGGGCGAGACCATTCGCGACGTGCTGTGCGAAATGGATCGTCGGGGACAGAAGACAGAGGCGGGCTATTACGACTACGACGAGAACCGCGTGGCCCGTCCCTCGCCGGTGACCGAAAAGATCATCCAGGATTTCGTCGCCAAGTCGGGCGTCAATCCTCGCGAGATATCCGACGAGGAGATCCTTGAGCGCTGCCTCTATCCGATGATCAACGAGGGCGCCAGGATTCTCGCGGAGGGCAAGGCGATCCGGGCCTCGGACATCGATGTGGTCTGGGAGAACGGCTACGGCTGGCCGGTCTATCGCGGCGGCCCGATGTATTTCGGCGACCAGATCGGCCTGGGCAAGGTGCTGGCCAGGATGCGCGAGTTCGAAGCCCAGATGGGCGAGACGTTCAAGCCGGCGCCTCTGCTCGAAAAGCTGGCCGCCGAGGGCAAGCATTTCCAGGGCGCCTGAACAGTCCCGGGTCAGTGAAAGTCGCGGCTGCGGACGAGACGGGGACCGGATGAGGGCCGGCCGCCTGGGGACTCGCCTTCCATTCGCTTCATCTCAGCCAGCCGTCCGGAAAGGTCGGTGAAGCGCTCGGCCACGACGTGAAGCACCTCACCGGCCCGCTGCAGGCGACCGTGCACGATGAGGAAGGCGGCGCTCATCACCGTCCGGCGATTGGCGGTGAAGACATCCCGCCAGACCACCGCATTGGCCGAACCGGTCTCGTCCTCCAGAGTGACGAACACCACGCCCTTGGCCGTACCCGGGCGCTGGCGAATGAGCACCAGGCCGCCGACGGCCACGCGCCGGCCATCGGCCATCACCTTCAACTCCGCCGCCGTCACCGCGCCCAGGCTCACCAGCAGAGTCCGGAAAAACGCGCAGGGATGGGCCTTCAGGGAGAGGCTGGTAGTCCGATAGTCCTCGGCCACATGGGCGGGGAGCGGCATGGCCGGCAGCCGCGCCGGGCCTTCGGCGGGCGCGCCCAGAAGGGCGAGCAGAGGCGCCTCGGTCCCGACCCTGATCTCCAGCGCCAGTCCCTTCACCGCCCACAGGCCCGCGCGCCGATCCAGGCCCAGGGATCGCAGGGCGTCGGCTTCGGCCAGCAGTTCGAGACTCTGGCGTGAGAGGCCGGCGCGCACGGCGATCTCCAGCAGCGTCCGCGCGCCGGCCTGGCGAGCGGCGATCAGTTCCTTGACCTCATCCTTCTTGAGGCCGGTAATCTGGCGCAAGCCAAGGCGGACGGGATGGATAAGCGTCTGGTTTTTTCCGGAGTGCGGGCTTCCAGCCCGCCTTTTTTCCGTTGTGGCGTCGAGAGAACATCCTACCGATGACGTTGGACCATTGGCCCGGACCGGGAACAAGAGCGGGCTGGAAGCCCGCGCTCCGAAGGGGAGAGGGAATTCCAGCCTACTATCCCACTCACTCAGCAAAATGTCGGCGGCTCGCACCTCGACGCCGTGCTCGCGGGCGTCGCGGACGAGCTGGGCGGGCTGGTAGAAGCCCAGGGGCTGGCTGTTGAGCATGGCCGCGCAGAACACGTCCGGATGGCGGCATTTGATCCAGGCCGAGACATAGACCAGCTTGGCGAAACTGACCGCGTGGCTTTCCGGAAAGCCGTATGAGCCGAAACCCTCGATCTGACGGAAGCAGCGGTCGGCGAAGGCCGGGTCGTAGCCGCGCTCGACCATGCCCCGCACGAATTTCTCGCCATAGACGCCGACGTCGCCGTAGTGGCGAAAGGTGGCCATGGCCCGGCGAAGACCGTTGGCTTCCTCGGGCGTGAACCTGGCCGCCTCGATGGCCAGGCGCATGGCCTGTTCCTGGAACAGCGGCACGCCGAGGGTCTTGCCGAGCACCGCTTCCAGCTCGTCGGCCGGCCCGTGTTCCGGCGCGGGCGAGGGATAGCTCACCGCCTCCGCCCCTTCGCGCCGGCGAAGATAGGGGTGAACCATGTCGCCCTGGATCGGGCCAGGCCGCACGATGGCCACCTCGATGACCAGATCGTAGAACCTCCGCGGCTTCAGCCGGGGCAGCATCGACATCTGGGCGCGACTCTCGACCTGAAACACCCCCACGGAGTCGGCCTTGCAGAGCATGTCGTAGACCGCTCCGTCTTCGTGGGGGATGTCGGCCATGTCGGCGATGCCCAGCATGTCCATCGACCGCTTGATGGCGGTGAGCATGCCCAGAGCCAGGACATCGACCTTCATCAGGCCCAGGGCGTCGATGTCGTCCTTGTCCCACTCGATGAAGGTGCGGTCCTTCATGGCGGCGTTGCCGATCGGCACGGTCTCGTCCAGCCGTCTTTTGGTCAGCACGAAGCCGCCGACGTGCTGCGACAGGTGGCGGGGAAAGCCGAGGAGGCCGGTGGCCAGGGCCGTGGCCCGGCGGATATCGGGGCTTTCCGGATCGAGCCCGGCCTGGCGGATATGATCGTCAGGCAGGCCGTCGCCCCAGCTTCCCCAGACGGTATTGGCCAGGGCGGCGGTGACGTCCTCTGTCAAACCCAGCGCCTTGCCGACGTCGCGGATGGCGCTGCGCGGGCGATAGTGGATGACGGTGGCGCAGATGGCCGCGCGATCGCGGCCGTAGCGCCGATAGACATACTGCATGACCTCCTCGCGGCGTGCATGTTCGAAATCCACATCGATGTCGGGCGGCTCATCACGCTCCTTGGAGATGAAGCGCGCGAAGAGGAGATCGTGATCGGGCTGGGTGGGATCGACCGCGGTGACGCCCAGACAGAAACAGACCACGGAATTGGCCGCCGAGCCGCGTCCCTGGCAGAGGATGCCCTTGTCCCTGGCCCATTTGACGATGTCGTGGACGGTGAGGAAATAGTTCGGGTAGTCAAGCGCCTCGATCAGGACGAGTTCGTGCCGGAGGGTCGCCTTCACCTTGTCGGGCACGCCGTCCGGATAGCGCCAATCCGCTCCCGCCCAGGCCAGATCGGTGAGGTGCTGGATGGCGGTCTTGCCTGGCGGAACGGGCTCGTCGGGATATTCGCACTTCAATTGCGAGAGATCGAAACCGATGCGCGCCGCCACCTCGATGGTGCGTTCGATCGCCGGCGGCCACCTGGAAAACAGCCGCGCCATCTCGGCCGGTGACTTGAGATGGCGTTCGGCGTTGGCCTCCAGGCGAAGGCCGGCCTGCGTGATGGAGCATTTCTCCCGCACGCAGGTGAGGACGTCCTGCAGGGGGCGCCGTTCGGGACCGTGGTAGAGAACATCGTTGGTGGCGATCATCGGCGCGCCGCTCCGCTCGGCAAGGGCGGCGAGCGCGGAGAGCCGCCTGACGTCGCGCGCGCCGTAGGCTCTGGCGGCGGCGAGCCAGACGCGATCGCCAAACTCTCCCGCCAGACGTTCGAGGGCGGCCTCGAAGGCGGCGTCCGGGCGGGACGGGGGAACGACCAGGATCAGCTGGCCTTCGCCGTGATCGGAAAGATCGCGACCGGTGAGGCGGCATTCGCCCTTCTTCACCCGGCGCTTCCCTAAGGTGATGAGGCGGGTGAGCCGCCCCCACGCTTCGCGATCGGTGGGATAGCAGAGCACGCTGGGCGCCCCGTCGGCGAAGTCGAGGCGGCAGCCACAAATCACCCGCTGGCCGATTTCCCGCCCCTTGGCCCAGGCGCGGACCACTCCGGCCAGGGTGTTGCGGTCGGTGATACCGATGGCCGCCAAGCCCAGGGCCTTGGCCCCCAGCACCAGTTCTTCCGGATGCGAGGCGCCCCGAAGGAACCCGTAGTTGGTGGTGGTCTGAAGTTCCGCGTAAGTCATGGGGAGCACACGGCCAAGATGTCGCGCTTGCGGCTTTGCGCCCCCTTCGTCGATCCGCGAGAGAGCGGATCGCCACCTCCCCCGCAAGCGGACGGGGGAGGAATGAATTCGCGCAATCCGTCTCCTCCCTTGCGCCCCTTCGCGGGGGAGGTGGCGCGGCGCTCTCTCGCGCCGTGACGGAGGGGGCGCAAAGCGGCGCCCTCGCCCTTCGAGAAGTGGCCTCTATCCGAACAGGCCATGCAGCCACCATTTGGGATGGGCGTCGGCGCCGTAGAGGCCGGCGCGGAACAGCCAGAAACGGGCGCCGTCCTCGTCCTCGACGCGGTAGTAATCCCGCGCCCGCGCCGGATCGGCCGCCTCGAAGGGATGGCGCCACCATTCTTCGGCCAGACGCTCGGGACCCTCGGCGCGGCGCACGCGATGAGGGCGCCCGCGCCAGCGGAAGAAGATCGGCGGATCGTCGGGGACGGGGGCCACGGCCTCGATGGCCTGCGGATCGCGGAACAGGCGCAGGGGACGCGGGCGGCCTGGATCCCAGCCGGTCCCGCGGGGCGGCGACAAGGCTGGCCGGCGCGCCACGGCGCGTTCGGGGACGTGGCTCGGCCACGCTTCGGCCCGCCAGACGGCGTCTTCGCCCAGGCGGTTGGTCAGACGGTCGATGAACGGCGCAACCGTCTCTTGCACAGCTGTCGTCCGCGACCCGTCGAAGGCCGCCTGGCGCTGGATGATGGACTCCACGTCCTCGGCGGCGAGGGTGACGGTCTCGACGCCGAAACCGGGATCGACCCTTTCGAGCAGAGGCAGGAAGAGCCGGGTGATGGCGACCGCGTCCCGACCCGGCAGGCAGAGGCCTATGGCGAGGCTCTGGCTTCGTCCATCCAGGCGGTGGAAGACGAGGTCGAAACGCCGGGCGCCCTTGCCTTCGGCCTCCAGCCGACCGCTGAGTTCGAGCGCGATGTCCCTGGCCACGCGGGCCAGGTCTTCCGACGTGCTGATCGGCTCGGCGAAGACCAGGCGGGCGAACCAGGGATTGGGCGGATGGCGAAAGGTGAGCGCCTCCCGCGCCCGGCCCAGCGCCTGATCCAGGCGCAGAACGACGGCGGGACCGAAGCGGCGGGTGATCTGGTCCCGAGGGAGCGAGGCGAGGCGACCGACCGTGGTCAATCCAAGTCGCATGACCTGGGCGGCCGTCGCCGCTTCCAGCCGGAGCGCGTGGATCGGCAGGGGGGCCAGGCTCTCCGCTTCGGCGTCCGGCGCGATGATGGTCGCGCATGCGCCGAAATGCGCCGCCGCCCAGGCCGCGCCGGGCGTTCCGGCTATCGCCGCGCGGGCGAAAAGGCCGTTCACCGCCAGACGACCGACGAGATCGTCCATCATCGGCCTTTCGCCGCCCCACAGGTGATCGGCCCCGGTGATGTCCAGGAAGAGGCCGTCGGGCGGATCCATGGCCACGGCCGGCGAGAACCGCCGGCACCAGTCGCAGAGGACGGTGAGCGCGGTCCCGTCGGCGGCCGGGTCGGCATCGGCCGTGGCGAGTTCCGGAACCAGCGCGACCGCGTCGGTGGCCTTCTGGCCGACGTAGAGGCCGAACGCCGCCGCCCGTTCGTCCACCGCGAAAAGCCGCCGCGCGCCCCGCTCCAGGGCCACGAGTACGAACGGCTCAACCGGCGAGGCGGAGGGGTTGCGGCGTTTCCAATTGTCGATCGCCCAGGTCGGCGACCAGACGCAGACGATCCGCGCCATCGCTCTTCTCCATGATCCATGCGCCGGGCCTACCGCCCCGGCAACGCTCCAGCGTCACCCGCCAGCGAGGCGGACCGAGACCCGGCTCTCCCGGGGCCGGCTGGCTGGGTGCGGAGGCGACCTTCCAGCGCGTCGCCGCC
This sequence comes from Caulobacteraceae bacterium, assembly GCA_035648435.1. Taxonomy (GTDB): domain Bacteria; phylum Pseudomonadota; class Alphaproteobacteria; order Caulobacterales; family Caulobacteraceae; genus Acaudatibacter. Next base: position 19,254 of record DASRLN010000320.1, on the reverse strand, counting down.
GCCGAGCCCGCCGCGCCGCCGCCAGACCGGCCGCCGAAAGGCCGTCGGCGGATGATGAAACCGGCCCCGCCATGACGCTCGCAAGCCAGTTGAAGCCGCCGCCCGGCGGTCAGGCCGATCTCGTCCACCTCACCCACCGCGGCGGCGACTCCGGCGCATCCCAGGGCGTCTTCCAGGACGCCCTGGGCCTCGGCTTCGTCGCGGGCCATGACCTGGATCAGGCTCTCGGCCGGAAAGCCCAATCCGGACAATCCCGGCGCATAGAGGTCGTCGCGCCGCATCACCCAGACGATCTCTCCCCGCGCGGCCAGGGGGGCGATCAGGGCCGCGACGAAGGCCGCCGCCGCCACCGCGGTCTCGATCTCGAGCCCCTCCCCGGCCGCCTCATGCCAACGTCCCAGGGGCAGGCCTCCGGCTGGAAAAACGCCGTCGATCCTGGGATCGCCGAAAGCAAGCACGGCGCGCGCCGGCGCGCCGCCGGCCTCGATGGCGGCGATCTTCCGCCGCATTATCTCAAGGCGCGCCTCGCGAGACATGATCCCGATGAACCTCAAATGTTCTCTTTTTGTTCTAGGCGCGGCTCCCGGAGAGTCAAGGCGTGTCGACGAGACGAAAAACTTGATAAATTCGACAAAGTCGATTAGCCTTGCGTTGAGGTGCACCATGACCAACGTGAGCGTTTCGTCCGGCGAGTTTCTGAGGGCCTATGGGCGCGTCAGTGAAACCGCCCTGCGAGAGCCGGTCTCAATCACCAATCACGGCCGCGAACGGCTGGTGCTCATTTCAGCCGACGAGTATCGGCGCCTGAAGCAGAATGACCGGAAAGCGCTGTCAATCTGGGAATTGAGCGACGAGGACATCCGCGCCCTGGAAGTCTCGGAACCTCCCGCCGAATCCGAGCAGTTCAATCACGAATACCAGCCTTAAGTCAGCGCGCCCTTGGCGCTCCTACCCGACCCAAAGCCGGGCCTTGTCATAAGTTACGCTTATCTTTGGCGTGATGAGATGATGAGAGGCCGCGTGGAAGGCACGAAGGACCGACATTGCGTGATCGTATTGTCCGTCCGAAAGCAGGCCGACCTCACGATCGTAACCGTCGCGCCGATCACCCACTCAGAACCCGTATATCGTGAATTTGCCCTTGAAATACCCATCCCCGTCAAACGCCGTCTAAATCCGGATGACAAACGATCATGGATCATCCTGAACGACTTCAACCAATTTATCTGGCCAGGCCACGATCTCAGACCGATTGGCCAAGCCAACGATGGTTTTGTCTATGGAGGGCTGCCCGCGAATCTCTATCGCCGGCTCAGGGACCAGGTCCTGACGCTCCTGCGGGCGGGCAAGGTTGATATCACTCACCGCCAACCTTGACGCGGATGACAGCATGACTCGATGCCCTGGCCGATCCTATGGTGGCGAAGAAACTTCAAGCCGCTCACCTCGGAAAGACGACGATTGCCCTTCAAATCCATCCTGATCGCCAACCGGGGTGAAATCGCCATTCGCATTGCCCGGGCGGCGAGTGAGCTGAGCGTGGCTTCCGTCGCCGTCTATCCCGTCGATGACGCGGCTTCGCTTCACGTCAAAGCCGCCGACAAGGCTGTCGCGCTGCCGGGCGCCGGCGCGCGCGCCTATCTCGACATCGAGGCGATCATCGCCGCCGCCCGCGAAGCCGGCTGCGACGCCATCCATCCGGGCTATGGATTCCTGTCGGAAAACAGCGCCTTCGCCAGGGCCTGCGCCGGGGCCGGGATCGCCTTCATCGGCCCCTCGCCCGAAGCCCTCGACGCCTTCGGCGACAAGGCCGGGGCCAGAACGCTCGCCGCCAAGAAGGGCGTCCCGGTGATCGCGGGCACGAAGGGCGCCGCCAGCCTGGCGGACATCGCCGGCTTTTTCGCCACACTGCCCAAGGACGCGGCGATGATGATCAAGGCGGTGGCCGGCGGCGGCGGTCGCGGCCTGCGCGTCGTGCGCGACGCCGGCGAGATCGAGGCCGCCTTCGCCGCCGCCGCGCGGGAATCCCAGGCCGCGTTCGGCGACGGCGCGCTCTACGCCGAGCGACTGATCGAGCGCGCCCGTCACATCGAGGTCCAGGTCGCCGGGGACAGGGCCGGCGTCCTGGCCGTGGGCGATCGCGACTGCTCCCTCCAGCGCCGCCGGCAGAAGCTGATCGAGATCGCCCCGGCCCCCAATCTCGAACCGGCCCTGCGCGCCCGACTGCAAGAAGCCGCCGTCACCCTGGCCGCGGCGGTTCGCTATCGCACCCTGGGCACGGTCGAATTCCTCCTCGATCTGGACGCCGGGGACTTCGCCTTCATCGAGGCCAACGCCCGGCTTCAAGTGGAACACACCGTCACCGAGGAGGTCACGGGGATCGATCTGGTCCAGACCCAGATTCGCGTGGCGGCCGGCGAGAGCCTGGCGCAGGTCGGGCTGGCCGCCGCCCCCACTCCCGTCGGCTTCGCGATCGAAGCCCGCGTCAACCTGGAAACCCTCACGACCGACGGCGGCGCGGCGCCGGCCGGCGGTGTCCTGACGGCCTATGAACCCCCCTCCGGCCCGGGCGTGCGCGTCGATGGCTACGGCTACGCCGGCTATGGCGCCAATCCCAACTATGACTCCCTGATCGCCAAGGTGATCGTCCGCGGCGCAACCCTCCAGGCGGCGGCGAGGAAGACGGCTCGCGCCCTGGCCGAATTCCGTATCGAAGGCGTGCCGACCAACGCCGCCATTCTGCGCGCGATTCTCGGCGAGGCCGCCGTGACGGCGGGCGAAGCGACGACCCGGTTGGTCGAGGACCACGCCGTCGCCCTGATCCAGGCCGCCGAAGCCTTCGAGGCGCGATCGTTCGGCGGGACCCCGATCGCCACGATCGCCGCTCCGCGCCAAACCGTCGCCGGCACGAGAGCCATTCGTGCTTCACTGCAGGCGACCGTCGGCTCGATCGATGTCGGCGAGGGCGATCTGGTCCGGCCAGGACAGACCCTCGCCATCCTCGAGGCGATGAAGATGGAGCATGTCGTCGCCGCGCCGATCGGCGGTCGGGTGGCGCGCATCGCCGCGGCCAGGGGCGCGGTGCTGATGAAGGACCAGCCGATCCTCTTCATCGCGCCCGAGGCGGTGGAAGAAGCCGAGGAGACGGCGGTCGCGTCGATCGATCTGGACGCCATCCGGCCCGACCTCGCCGAAGCCAACGAACGCTGGCGGATCACCCGGGACGAGGCGCGCCCCGAAGCCGTCGGCCGGCGCCGCGACCGCCATCAACGCACCGCGCGCGAGAACATCGACGACCTGATCGATCCGGGCACGTTCCTGGAGTACGGCGCCTTCGCCCTGGCCGCTCAGCGCCGCCGGCGGTCGGTGGCGGAACTCACCAAGATGAGCCCCGCCGACGGCCTGGTCTGCGGCGTCGGCGCCGTGAACGGCGCGCTATTCGATCCGGACCGCGCGCGGTGTGCGGCTCTGGCCTATGATTTTACTGTCCTGGCCGGCACCCAGGGCCACATGAACCACCGCAAGACCGACCGCCTGCTGGAGATCGTCGCCGATCAGGAACTCCCGGTGGTGTGGTTCGCCGAGGGCGGCGGCGGCCGGCCGGGCGACACCGACGGCGCCGGCGCATCGGGTCTGGCGACGCCGAGCTTCAAGGCTTTCGCGCGGCTCGCCGGCGTGGTTCCGAAGATCGCCGTGGTCTCGGGCCGGTGCTTCGCCGGCAACGCCTCGTTCGCCGGTCTCTGCGAGATTCTCATCTGCACCAGAAACTGCAACCTCGGCATGGGCGGCCCGGCGATGATCGAGGGCGGCGGCCTGGGCGTCTTCGCGCCCGAAGACATCGGCCCCATGGACGTTCAGACCGCCAACGGCGTCGTCGATCTCCTCGCCGACGACGAGGCCGACGCCACGCGCCTGGCCAAACAGACGCTGTCCTATTTCCAAGGCCCCCTTTCGGACTGGACGGCCGCCGATCAGCGTCACCTGCGCCGCGCCGTCCCCGAAAACCGCCTGCGCGTCTATGACGTTCGCGCGGTCATCCGCACCCTGGCCGATGAAGGCTCGTTGCTGGAACTGCGCCAGGCGTTCGCCCCGGGGCTGATCGCCGGCTTCATCCGCATGGAGGGCCAGCCGATGGGACTGATCGCCAACGATCCCACCCACCTGGGCGGCGCGATCGACTGCGACGGGGCGGACAAGGCTTCGCGGCTGTTCCAGATCTGCGAGGCCTTCGACCTGCCGGTGCTCTCCCTGATCGATACGCCCGGCTTCATGGTCGGTCCGGACAGCGAGGCCGCGGCGGCGGTGCGCAAGACTTCGCGGATGTTCATCAACGGCGCGCGCCTGGGAACACCGATGTTCGCCGTCGTCCTGCGCAAGGCCTATGGCCTGGGCGCCCAGGCCATGGCCGGCGGCTCGACCCTGGCCCCGGTGTTCTGCGCCGCCTGGCCCACGGGCGAGTTCGGCGGCATGGGCCTCGAAGGCGCCGTGCGCCTCGGCTACCGCCGGGAACTCGAGGCGGAGACCGATCCGGTCGCCCACAAGGCGCTCTTCGACAAGCTGCTCGGCAACCTCTACGCCGTCGGCAACGCGATCAACGTCGCCGCCATGCTGGAAATCGACGCGGTCATCGACCCCGCCGACACCCGCCACTGGATCGTCCAGGGCCTGAAATCCTGCCGCCCCCGCCACGCCCCGGCACGGCGGTTCGTGGACGGGTGGTGAGGCGGTCGAACGTTATCAGTTCGAGCTGAAGACAAGCTCGGCCTTGACGCCAACAACGCCAGCCGCGTCCGCCAGTCGCCGATCCATCGTGCATAGGATCGCGCCGTGATCCTGGGCGACGGCGAGGTGGAGCCCATCGGCCGCCCGAAGGCCAAGGGCGGACTGGTCGGCCAGCCGCGCGGCGGCGCGGAATTGCGCCCGCTCCACCGGCAGGACCATGAACGAGCGATCGGACAAGCGTCCAAAAACCGTCAATGCCTCGGCGCGTTCAGCGGCGGTGATCGTACCCATTCTGGACTTGACGGACAGTGCGGCCGAGACCTCGGTCACGACCCAGTCACTGATGACGAGATCACCCGGGTCCCGACGAGCGAACCAAGCTCGCGCATGCTCGCTGGCGGTCTCCTTGGTCAGGGAGGAGACAAGCAGCGAGGTATCGAGATATCGCGTCAATATCGATCAGAGTCGCGCATTTTGCGGACGAATTCGCCGGCGGACTCCGGCTGCATCTGCATCTTGTCGGTAAGCGCCTTGAGCATCGCGACATCGACCTTTTCGCGGGGCCTCTCCGCGGCAACGATCCGCGCCACCGGTTTGCCGCGTCGCGTTATCGATACCGTTTCACCCGCCTCGGCGCGCGCGACCAGCGCGCTCAGATGGGCCTTGGCGTCCGCCAGACTGACCTCACTCATAGCGGACTCCTGACCAACGAGTTGGTCGCTTTAGCACGGCGCCACCGGAAATCAAATCTCGCGCGAGACGGGACCATCCGTCCGCAAGTCGTCTCTCAAAACCGCAGCACCCGCGCCTCCTTCACGTGCGGCAGCGCCCTTATTCGCCCGATCAGGGCTTCGTCCGGGGCCTGGTCGATGCCGACCAGGGCGATGGCGTCATCGCCGGCGGCGACTCTCCCGAGGTTGAAGGTGGCGATATTGACCCCTGCCTCGCCGAGCAGGACGCCAAGGGCGCCGATGAAGCCGGGCCGGTCGAGGTTGTTGACATAGAGCATCGCCGGGGCGAAGGCGGCGTCGAGCTCCATGCCCTTGACTTCCACCACCCTGGGCGCTCCGGCCACGACGGTCCCGGCGAACGAGCGACGGCCCAGTTCGGTGCGCACGGTGACGCGCATGAGGTTCTCATAGACCGGGGAATTCTCCTGGCGGGATTCCGAGACGGTGACCCCGCGCTCCCGGGCCACGGCCGGAGCGGAGACCATGTTGATCTCCGCCAGCATCGGCCGCATCACCCCGGCCAGCGCCGCCGCGGTGAGCGGCTTGATGTTGAGCGCCGCGACATCGCCTTCGAAGGCGATCTCGACACCCTCCAGGCCGGTATCGACCATCTGGCCGGCGAAAGCGCCGAGCTTTTCGGCCAGGGCGACATAGGGGCGCAGCTTGGGGGCCTCGTCGGCGGTGATCGAGGGACTGTTGAGGGCGTTGGTGACGGCGCCGGTGAGCAGATAGTCGCTCATCTGTTCGGCGACCTGCAGGGCGACGTTCTCCTGGGCTTCGTTGGTCGAGGCGCCCAGGTGCGGGGTGGCGATGAATCTTTCCGACCCAAAGAGGGGATTGGTCCTGGCCGGCTCCTCGACAAAGACGTCGAAGGCGGCCCCGCGCACATGCCCGTCGTCGAGCAGCCGTCGCAGCGCGGTCTCATCGACCAGGCCACCGCGCGCGCAGTTGACGACCATCACCCCCTTGCGGGTCCTGGCCAGGGCTTCGGCGGAAAGGATGTTCCGCGTCTTGTCGGTGAGGGGCGTATGCAGGCTGATGACGTCGGCGCGGGCCAGGAGCTGGTCCAGATCGACCTTTTCGACACCGATCTCCACCGCCCGTTCCGGAGACAGGAAGGGATCGTAGGCGATGACCTTCATCTTCAGGCCGTTGGCGCGCTCGGCGACGATCGAGCCGATGTTGCCGGCCCCGATCAGGCCCAGGGTCTTGGCGTAGAGTTCAACCCCCATGAACCGGTTCTTCTCCCACTTGCCGCCCTGAGTGGAGAGGTCGGCGGCGGGAAGCTGGCGGGCCAGGGCGAACATCATCGCGATGGCGTGCTCGGCGGTGGTGATCGAATTGCCGAACGGCGTGTTCATCACCACGACGCCGGCGGCGGTCGCCGCGGGGATATCGATATTGTCCACCCCGATGCCGGCTCGGCCGATTACCTTGAGGCGCCTTGCCGCCGCGGCGATGACGTCCCTGTCGGCTCTGGTGGCGGAACGGACCGCGAGGCCGTCGTAATCCCCGATGATGGCCAGAAGGTCGGGCTTGGCGAGGCCGACCCTGACGTCGGCATCGACGCCTCGCTGGCGGAAGATCTCGACCGCGGCGGGAGAGAGGGAATCAGAGATGAGAACGCGGGGTGGCATGTGTCGATTCCATTGACGAGCGACTTTGGTGAGCGTCGCCGAGGCGGACGGCGGCGTCCGTGTTCAGGCGGCGAGGAGTTCGGTGGAGACGGCGTTGAAGGCCCAGTCCAGCCAGGGGGTGAGCGCTTCCAGGTCGTCGGCGTCCACCGTGGCCCCACACCAGATTCGAAGGCCCGGAGGCGCATCGCGATAGCCGCCGATATCCAGGGCGACGCCCTCCTTTTCGAGCAGCGACGCCAGCCTCCTGGCGAAGTCGGCCTGGGCGTCGGTGGCCAGCGCCGTCACTCTCGGATCGACGACTTTCAGGCACACGGAGGTGTTGGAGCGCGTGGCCGGATCCTCGGCGAGAAAATCGATCCACGGGGTCTTCTCCGCCCAGGCCTCGAGGACGCCCAGGTTGCGGTCGGCGCGGGCTTTGAGCTCAGCCAAGCCGCCGATCGACGTCGCCCATCTGAGCGCGTCGAGATAATCCTCGACGCAGAGCATCGAGGGCGTGTTGATGGTCGCGCCCTCGAAAATCTCGGCGTTCAGCTTGCCCGCCTTGGTCAGGCGGAAGAGCTTGGGCATCGGCCATGCCGGGCTGTGGGTTTCCAGCCGCTCCACCGCGCGGGGCGAGAGGACGAGGATCCCATGGGCCGCCTCGCCGCCGAGCGCCTTCTGCCAGGAGAAGGTCACCACATCGAGCTTGGCCCAATCGAGATCCTGGGCGAAGCAGGCGCTGGTGGCGTCGCAGATGGTCAGGCCCGAGCGATCGGCGGCGATGAAATCGGCGTTGGGCGCCCGCACCCCGGAGGTCGTCCCATTCCAGGTGAACACCAGGTCGGCGTCTGGTCGGACACGAGCGAGATCCGGCAACCGGCCGTAGGGCGCATCCAGGACCTCGGCCTCGATCCGCAGCTGTTTGACCACATCGGTGACCCAGTCCTTGCCAAAGGACTCGAACGCCAGAAGCTGCACCGGCTTGGGTCCCAGCAGGGACCACAGGGCCATCTCCACCGCGCCGGTATCGGATCCCGGCACGATGCCGATCCGATGACCGGGCGGGACCTCGAGCACCGACCGGGTCTGGTCGATGGCCGCGACCAGCCGCGCCTTTCCCGCTTTGGAGCGGTGCGAGCGGCCCAGAACGGCGGCGCGAAGGTTTTCGGGACTCCATCCGGGGCGCTTGGCGCAGGGTCCGGATGAGAATTCGGGCCGGGCCGGCCGCATGGCCGGCTTGGTGAGGTTGTTCATGGCGGCATCTCCCATCCTTGCAGATGGACTGCGCCCCGTTGGGAGGGCGTGGCCCGCCGGGCAAGAGCCTTCGTTCGGCCGCCGTGGCAAGTCAATTTTTCCGAGCGCGCACAGAAAAAGACGCCCTGAGGGAGTGGGCCTTGTCAGGCCCGGCCGGTTGCTTCCCGCCGATCCCGAAGGCGGCGCCGCCATGCCAGGATCGTGCCTACGACGATGGACAGATCGATTCCCGCCGTATCGATATTGTTCACGACCAAGTAGTTGAAATCGTGCCGCGCGCCGAGCACGAAATAGTAGGCGTGAAGGCTGAATTGGACAGCTTGCAGCAGAAGCGCGGCGCCCAGCCAAAGACTGGCGTAGCGGATCGCCAGAATGAGGAATCCCGCCGAGAGAGCCGCATCAATCGCGAGCAACGCCAGAGGCGGCGCGTCGGTCAACAGAATCATGAGGCCAGTGGCGACGACGCCCGCAGTTAGGTTGAGGCCTGCCCCAAGCTTTTCGGGGCGATCACCCTTCCACAACGCAAAGAAGAACGCGCCGAATATGACGGCGACTTCGAGATCAAAACCGGGATGGAGAAACGATTTATACACGATTCACGCCTTTGACCTGAATCAAAGACGTGAATCGTTTAAACTTTCACAATCAACGGAAGATGCCGAAAGACTAGCTGGCAATCCGCATCGATTCCAGGGAGGCGATCATGGCCTCGCCCTTGTCTCCGACACCCGCCATCTTGGTGCGCAGACCGATCCGGAGCTTGGTTTCCTCAAGTTGGGCATGCGCCCCGACCATCGCCGTGCGGGCGGCGCCGAGGGCGGCGATCGCTTCGACCAGCTTGGCGGCGGCGGCGTCTCCGACGGTGGCCGAAAGGCCGAGATCCTTGCGGGCCTGAAGCATGTCGGCCATCAATTCGGACGCTTGGACGAGAGCCGAATCGACCGCGTTTTCGGTCGCGAAAAGTCGGGTCGCGACCCTTTGGGCAACAAACACTTTTTCCATACGGCAATCTCCCAAAAATCCTGAGCCAGAATCACGGTAAATGAAATCCTACGGCATGTAAACACCGTTCAGCGGCGGGCGCGCGCGCCACGGAAGCGAAGCGTTAGCAATGGTCGCGATATAGATCGTGGCGGTCGTCCCGGACGATGGGGCAAAACCACGGGGAGAACCCTTGCCGAACAAAGTCCATCCGCCCTTTCGCGCGCGCGTCGCGGGCGTGGCCATCGTCACCACCATCGTGGTGCTGGCGGCGGCCTGCGCGACGTTCATGCTTCAGCAATGGAGCGTGGCGCGGCAGGAAGCCCACCTGGCCAAGGGCGCGCTCGCCGACGTCATCGCCACGGCGGCGGCGCCGTCCCTGGCGGCGCATGACCGCGCGACCGGCGAGAGGATCCTCGCCGCGGCGGCCAGTGCGAAGGGCTTTGTCGATGCCAGGCTCGAGGACCAGGCTGGTAAGGTGACGGCCAGCTTCTCCGTGCCGCCGGCGAGCACCGGAGGCGGCGAATATGACGGCGTCGGGCGCACGGTGATCTTCAACGGCCGACCGGTGGGACGGCTCTGGCTGCGCGCCCATCCGCCGAGCCTGGGCAGCCTTCTTCCGCAGTTCCTCGCGCTCACCATGGCGCTGTTCTTCGGGGCCAGCGGCGTCGCCCTGTTGCTGGCCCAGGGACTGGCTCGGCGGGTCACCGCGCCGATCGAACGGCTGTCCAAGGCCATGGCCAAGGTCGCCCACAGCGTCGAGTTCACCCCCGTCGCCGAGGTTTCCGAGGACGACGTCTTCCATCGCCTGACCGAGAGCTTCAACGATCTGCTCGGGCGGTTGGACGCCAACCACGGCGAGCTGCGCCAGACCATGGGCGCGCTGGTGGAGGCGAGGGACGCGGCGGAGGCGGCCAACGTCGCCAAGTCGCGGTTCCTGGCCAACATGAGCCATGAGATCCGCACACCGCTCAACGGCGTCCTGGCGATGGCCGAGGTGATGTCCCGGGGCGAACTGCAACTCGCGCAGCGCGAGCGGCTCGGCGTCGTGCGCCAGTCCGGGGAGCAGCTGCTTTCGGTACTCAACGACGTGCTCGACCTGTCCAAGATCGAGGCGGGAAAGCTGGAGTTGGATATCAGGGATTTCGACCTCGAACGCATCGTCCATCCGGTGGGAGACGGTTTCGCGGCGATGGCCGCGGCGAAGGGACTTCGTTTCTCCCTGGAAGTCGCGCCCGAGGCGCGCGGCGCCTGGCAAGGCGACGCCGACCGTCTCTGCCAGATCGTCTCGAACCTCGTCACCAATTCCTTGAAGTTCACGCCCGAGGGCTCGGTCGAGGCCAGGTTCGACCTCGCCGACGGCGGCGAACTGCGGCTTTCGGTGGCCGACACCGGCATCGGCATCGCCGCCGAAAAGATCCCGACGCTGTTCGAGAAGTTCACCCAGGCGGACAGCTCGACCACCCGCCGGTATGGAGGCACCGGACTGGGCCTGGCCATTTGCCGCGAGCTGGCCCAGCTCATGGACGGATCAGTCGCGGTGACCAGTGAAGAGGGGAAGGGTTCGACCTTCGTCGCTCTGTTTCCCCTCCCCCGCGGCGATGCGCAAGCCGCGGTGCGGGCCGAACCGGCGGTCGCGATCAGCGACGAGATGGATCAACGACGGATCAGACTGCTCGCGGCCGAGGACAATGTGGTCAACCAGAAGGTCCTCCAGGCGATCGTCGAACCGATGGACGTCGATCTGGCCATCGTCGCCGATGGCCGGTCGGCCGTGGAGGCCTGGCGAACCGGCGATTTCGACGTCATCCTGATGGACATCCAGATGCCGCTGATGGATGGCATCGCCGCCACCCGCGCCATTCGCCAGTTCGAACAGAGCGAACAGCGCCCCCGGACGCCGATCCTGGCGCTCACCGCCAACGCCCTGGTGCATCAGATCGAGGAGTATCTGGCCGCCGGCATGGACGGACACGTCGCCAAGCCGATCGAGATCGCCAAGCTGTATGACGCCCTCAACCTGGCGCTGTCCGCGCCCCGCGAAGCCCGCGCCGCCTAGCCGCGGTCCACCGAAAGCATGACCTTGCCCACGTGGGCGCCGCCCTCCAGCCAGGCGTGGGCGCCGGCGGCGTCGATCAGGGGAAAGACGCGGTCGATCAGCGGGCGCACCTTGCCGGCGGCGACCCAGGGCCAGACCACGCGCTCGATCTCGCCGGCCAGGCGCGCCTTCTCGTCGGCGTCTCGCGGCCGCAGGGTCGATCCGGTCACCACCAGCCGTTTCTGCATCACCTTCATGATCGGCAGTTCGACCACCCCGCCGGCCTGGGCGGCGATGTGGACCAGCCGTCCGCCGGTCCGCAAGGCTTCGAGATTCCTGGAAAAATAGGCACCCGCGACCATGTCGAGGATGACGTCCACGCCGCCTTCGCCGGCGGCGACGGTGGCGAAATCCTCGATTGTCGCATCGATCGCGACATCGGCGCCGATCCGGCGGGCCCGCGCCGCCTTCTCCGGACCGCGAGCCGTGGCGATGACCTTCGCGCCGGCCGCCTTGGCCATCTGGATGGCGGCGACGCCGATGCCCGAGGTCGCGCCGTGGACCATGAATGTCTCGCCGGCCTTCAGTCCGCCGCTCTCGAAGACATTGGCGTAGACGGTGAAGACGGTTTCCGGCAGGCCGGCGGCCTGGACGAAATCCAGCCCGGCCGGGATCGGAAGCGCATGGCGCGGATCGCAGACGGCGAACTGAGCATATCCGCCGCCGCCCAACAAGGCGCAGACCTCGTCGCCGACCCGCCACCGGCCGGCCGCTTCAACGACCTCTCCGGCGACTTCGAGGCCGAGGGTGGCGGGCGCCCCCGGCGGCGGGGGATAGAAGCCCAGCCTCTGGATGACGTCGGGACGGTTGACGCCGGCCGCTCTCACCGCGATCAGAATCTGGCCGCTGTCCGGGATCGGCCTGCGAATGACGACCGGCGACAGCGCCGCCGCCGGCCCCTTGCCGCCCTTCACCTCGATCGCGGTCATTTCCAAGGGCGCCATGTCCAATGTCCTTGTGGATCGAGGGCCGCGACCGTGTTGCGCCTCGTCTCGCGGGGGTTCAACTAGCGCCTCGGCGCCCGACGAGCAAAAGGAGAGACGGCAATGGCGGAGGAGCCGGCGGAGGCGAGGCGAGGCCGCGGGCAATCGCTGATCGACGCCTCGCGGGAGGATCTCGACCTGTTCTCGGTGAGCGAACTGGGCGAGCGCATCGCCGCCCTGGAAGCGGAGATCGCCCGCGCCCGCGCTCAGATCGACAAGAAGCAGGGAAGCCGGGCGGCGGCGGACGCGCTTTTTTCGCGTCCATGATGAGGGGGCGCGGCGGCATTGCGGTGGTGTTCGCTGGCACGAGGGTTGCAATCGCGTTAACCCGGCGGTCGGCGCTCCGGGTGTGGGAATCTTGAAATCATGAATGATCTTGGCCGACCCCCCTCCAATCGGCGCTCCGCGGTCATCGAGGACTTCGCCCGTTCGGAACTCTTCGAGCACACCTTTCAGGAGGGTATGGAACTGGTCGAGGAGACGGCGGCCTACCTCGACGGCTCCGGGCGTCGGGACTCCAAGCTTCTGTCGCGCAACGCGGCCCTGGCCTACGCGGCCGAGAGCATGCGGCTCACCACGCGCCTGATGCAGGTAGCCTCGTGGCTGCTCGTCCAGCGCGCCGTGCGTCAGGGCGAGATGGCCCCGGAACTCGCCTGCGAACAGGGCTATCGCCTCGGCGGCGAGGCCGGTTCGGCGAGGGAAGTCGGCGGCAAGGACGGTCTTCCCCATCCACTCAACCAGCTCCTCGACCGATCGGCGCGCCTCTATGAACGGGTGCGGCACCTGGACCGGCGGATGTACCTCGACACCGACGGCGAGGCCGAGGCGCCCCACCCGGTTCGCTCACAGATGGATCGCCTGCGCGGCGCCTTCAGCGGGTAGGTTTGCCTGGACGAGGTCAGCGCCCTATCTGAACTCCCCCGTCTCGCACAGGCAGCATCTTGGCCGGCTTCGACCTCACCACCTCCCGCGGCCGCCTGAGCGCGCGGCTGGACTACCTCTGGAAGGACCACGCCTATCTCCGGCTGGGTTTCTCCAACGCCCACTGGATTTCCGACGAACTCGTCCGCACCAACCAGCCCTGGCCCTTCCAGCTCGACGCCTGGGCGGCGCGCGGCGTGCGTACGATCATCAACCTGCGCGGCGGATTCGGGGCCAGCTTCTATGCGCTCGAGCGCATCGCCTGCGAGAAGGCCGGCCTCACGCTCGTCGATTTCACGGTCAGCTCGCGAGAGGCGCCGAGCCGCGATCAGGTGCTGGGCGCCCGGCGTCTCTTCGAGACGGTCGAATATCCCGCTCTGATGCACTGCAAGTCCGGCGCGGACCGGGCCGGGTTGATGGCCGTTCTCTACATGCATTTCCGGCGGGCTCGGACGATCCGCGAAGCGCTGGACCAGCTCTCTCCGCGTTATCTGCATGTGAGGGCCGGTCTGACCGGCGTGCTCGACTACACCTTCGACCGCTACCTCGCCGAGGCGGAGCCGGCCGGCATGTCGTTCGTCGAATGGATCGAGAGCTCCGCCTACGACCCGGTCGCCCTCAAGGCCGATTTCCGCGCCAATTGGTGGGGGACGCTGCTCGCCGACCGCTTCCTGCGTCGGGAATAGGCTCACGCGTGGTCGTGGTCTTCGCCGTCTTTCGAGGGGTCGAGCAGGCGATGGGCGTGGATGATGAAGTAACGCATGTGGGCGTTGTCCACCGTCGCCTGGGCCTTGGCCCGCCAGGCGCGATGGGCCTCGGCGTAGCTCGGGTAGGCGCCGACGAGGTCGATCTTCGAGAGGTCGCGGAAACCCACGTCGCCGACGTTCTCGAGTTCGCCGCCGATGACCAGATGAAGGAGCTGGCGCTCAGGCATGGCGCACCCGCCTCATTTGCCGGCGATGGCCAGGCCGTCGATGAGCACCGACGGCGAGTTGGTCGAGCCGCGGATCTCCAGGTCCGAACCGGGAACCAGGCGGGCGTAGATCTCGAGAAGGTTGCCCGCCACGGTGATTTCGGTGACCGGATAGGCGATCTCGCCGCCCTCGAACCAGTGTCCCGAACATCCCACCGACCAGTCGCCGGTGTTGGCGTTGAGCGAAGGACCGAACATCGAGGTGACCAGGACGCCCGCCTTGGCTTCGCGCATCAGAGCGGCGGCGTCGAGGCCGCCCGGCTGCACGGTGAGATTGGACGAGGAAACTCCCGGCGGCCCGGCCAGGCCCCGCGAGGCATGTCCGGTGGTGGTCATCCCCAGCTGCCTGGCGGCGCTGCAATTGAGCAGCCAGGTGGTGAGGATTCCGCGATCGATGATCGACCGCTCCCGCGTGGCGACACCTTCGTCGTCGAAGGTCGATGACGCCAGGCCGCGCGGCCGGTGCGGCTCGTCGGTGATGCTGACGCCGGCGGCGAACAGGGGCTTGCCCAGATGGTCCTTGAGAAAGGAGACGCCGCGAGCCACGGCCGGCCCGGAGATGGCCCCCAGCAGGGGGCCGAAAAGGGACGAGGCGAGACGGTTTTCGAAGATCACCGGCGCGGTGGTCGAGGCGATCTTTCGCGCGCCGAGGCTGGCGACCGCCCGCTTGCCGGCTTCCGCGCCGATCCCTTCGGCCGGCGGCAGATCGGCCTGCCAGCGGGTCGTGCGGCCGTCGTAGCCCTGTTCCATCTCCGCGCCCTCGCCGGCGATGGCGCCGGCGGAAACCGAAAAGGCGCTGGAGCGGTGCCGGCCGGAAAACCCGCCGCTGGTCACCAGCCTCCACGCGGACATCGACCAGGCGGCGGAAGCGCCATTGGAATTGGTGACGCCGCGGATCGCGCGGGCGGCGTCCTCCGCGCCCATCGCGCGGGCCTCCAGCGCCTCGGCGCCCGGTTCGGCCGGATCGAACAGCGACAGATCCGCCTGGGTTCCGCGCGCCAGGAAGTCATCGGGCGCGAGGCCGGCGTAGGGATCCTCGGGCGCGAGCCTGGCCATGGCCACGACCCGCTCGACGAGCTTGGCCCGGCCCTCGGCCGAGATGTCCGATCCGGAGACCGACGCCTGCCGGCGGCCGACGAAGACGCGCACGCCGAGGTCCCGGGATTCTTCTCGCTCGACCTCCTCCAGCGCGCCCAGCCGAACGGACACGCCGAGCGCCCGACGCTCGGCGAAGGCGGCTTCGGCGCCGTCCGCGCCGGCCCCGAGGGCGGCGCCGACGACGTCGGCGAGAAGGGTTTCATCCATGCCGGCGATATGGCCGACGGGACCCGCCGGAGCAAGCGGCGCCTCAGACGACGGCGAAGATCAGCAGCGCCACGACCTCGAAGACGTAGGCGACCCAGGTCATCGTCATGCCGGCCGATCGCAGGAGGGAGGAGCCGCCGGTGCGGCTGAGCGCGATAGAGTGGAGGATCCGGCCGCCGAACAGCAGGACGCCGGCGAGATGAACCGCCAACGGCGGCGCGCCCACCGCCGCCAGGGCGAGAAGCCCGGCCATGCCCGCCGGCGCGTACTCGGCGGCGTTGCCGAAGGCGCGGATGGCCCGGGTGAGTTCGGCGATGCCCTCGTCGCCCAGGGGGACGGCGTGGCGGCGCCGCTGGCGAACCACCAGAAGGGAGAGCGCCAGGAGGAGCAGGAGGAGCAGCGCCGTCCACAGGGCGGCGGCCTGGGCGGCGGCGTGAAAGGCGTCCTGATCCATCGCGGCTCCAGCTATGGCTACGCGATGATGTCGGGCGTGAGGCCATCCTCCAGTTCGGCGATCTGATCACGCAGGGCGAGCTTCTTCTTTTTCAACCGGGCGATCTGGAGCTGATCGGGCCGCGGCCGGGCCTCGAGGGCGTGGACGGCGGCGTCGAGATCGTCGTGTTCCTGGCGCAGGTCGGCGAGCGCGCGGATCGCCGCGTCGCCCTCGCCTTCCTCCTCATCTTCACCATCGTCCATGGCGCTCGCCCGCGGTGTTCGTGGCTAAGGTGTATCAGACGATCCGCCCGCCGCAAGCGGGGCGTCGCTGGTGTCGCCCCAGCGCCGGACACGGTCCCAGGAAAGTCCGAAAACGTCCAAGGCGCGTCCCACCGAGTGATCGATGATATCCGAAATCGTCCGCGGATGAGCATAGAAGGCCACAAGCGGCGGCGCGATCGTCGCCCCCATCTCGGCCAGCGACACCATGGTCCGCAGATGGCCCAGATGCAGCGGCGTTTCGCGGATGAGCAGCACCAGCGGCCGCCTCTCCTTCAGCGTGACATCGGCCGCCCGCGACAGCAGGGTCGAGGTCACCCCGGTGGCGATCTCGCTCATCGTCCGCACCGAACAGGGAGCGACGATCATGCCAGCGGCGGGGAAGGATCCCGAGGCGATGGCCGCGCCCACGTCGCCGGCCCGCCAGGTCACCGTCGCCTTCGCCGCCAGCGCCTCGAGGGTGAGATCGGTTTCCTCGGCCAGGGTGAGGGCGGCGGCGCGGCTGACCACCAGGTGGCTCTCGACACCGAGTTCGCGGCAGGCGTCGAGGGCGCGCACGCCGTAGAGCACCCCGGAGGCGCCCGAGATTCCCACCACCAGCCGCATCGGCGCCTCGCCGCTCATCCGAGCAACCATATGTGAACTGACAGAAGGCCGCGAGAGGTGTTCACTGCCCCCCGTCCGTCTTCAAAGTGAGAGGAGATCTTGAGCCATGGCCATCGATGCCCGCATCCGTGAACTCGGCGTCCGTCACGGGGCGCTCGACCGCGCGATCTGGGACGAGGTGAACAGGCCCGCCGCCGACGCCGCCCATATCACCGAACTGAAACGGCAGAAGCTGCGGCTCAAGGAGGAAATGGAGATCCTGAAGACCCGGCCGCATTAGCGCTCACCGAAGGCCCGTCCGTCAGGCCAGGCCGGCGGTGTCTTCCCCGCCGGCTTCGGACGCCGGGCGCAGCGAGGCGCCTTCGAGGGCCGGCGGAGCCTTCTTGGCGTCGTCCTTGATCTTCTTGTCGGCCGCCTTGCGGATCAGGGCGTCGAGTTCGAGCTGACCGATCAGGCCGAGCGACACCGGATCCACCGGCTTCACATTGGTGGCGTTCCAGTGGGTGCGGTTGCGCACCTGATCGATGGTCGCCTTGGTGGTGCCCAGCGACTTGGCGATCTGGGCGTCGGTGACCTCGGGGTGGTTGCGCACGAACCAGGCGATGGCGTCCGGCCGGTCCTGCCGGCGCGACACCGGCGTGTAGCGCGGGGTCTTCTTGGCCGGCTTGAGCAGTTCGGCGTGCCGGCTCTTCTGGGCCTTCATGCGGTATGTCGGGTCGGCCTGGGCGCGGTCGAGCTCCTCTCGGGAGAGCTGGCCGTTGGTGATCGGATCGGCGCCGCGGATGTCGCGGGCGACCTCGTCGTCGGCGATGCCCTTCACCTCCAGGTGATGCAGCCCGCAGAAGTCGGCGATCTGTTCGAAGGTCATGGAGGTGTGTTCCACCAGCCAGACGGCGGTCGCCTTGGGCATCAGAATGTCGCTCACGCGCGGGCTCCTCAAAACAGCGGCGCCCGGCCTTTCGGCCGGGCGGTCATCGACATCGATATAGGGCTTTCCCGGCCCGATGGGAACGCTCATTCTCGCCGCACCCTAAACGTTTGGCGAGAAGGACCCCAAGACCCATGGCCATCGATTTCGAGATTCCCGCCGAAGCCAAGGCCGTCCGCGAGAAGGTCCGCCAATGGGTCCACGACGAATGCATCCCGGCCGAAAAAGCCCTGGCCGAGGGCCGCGACTACAAGGAACTGCTCGGCGAACTGCGCGCCAAGGCCCGTAGCCAGGGCCTGTGGCTGCCGTTCATCCCCAAGGCCGACGGCGGCATGGGCCTGGGACCCCTGGCCAACGCCCTGGTCCAGATGGAGCTCGGCCAAAGCCACCTGGGCGCGCTCTCGATGAACAGCCAGGGTCCCGACGACGCCACCATGCTGACCTTGCTCGCCCACGGCACGCCGCACCAGAAGGAGAAGTTCCTCAAACCCCTGCTCGCCGGTGAAAAACGCGTCTGCTACTCGATGACCGAAAAGGCCGCCGGGGCCGACGCCACCGGCATGCGGACCCGGGCGGTGAAGGACGGCAACGAGAACTATGTCCTCAACGGCGAGAAGTGGTTCTCATCGGCAGCCAGCGCCGCCGACCTCGCCCTGGTCATGGCCATGACCGACCCCGACGCCCCGCGCCACCAGCGCTATTCGACCTTCATCGTCGAGCTGCCCGACCCCGGCTACATCATCAAGCGCGACATCCCGACCATGGCCCTGGAAGGCCCGCTGTCGCACATCATGGGCGGCGGCCACGCCGAGATCGAGATCAAGGACCTGGTGGTGCCGGCCGAGAACCTAGTCGGCGGCGAAGGCCGGGGCTTCGACATGGGCCAGCACCGCCTGGCCTACGGCCGCCTGCGCCACGGCATGCACAACATCGCCATGGCCCAGCGGGCCCTGGACATGGCCGCCGCCCACGTCACCCGCCGCGAGACCTTCGGCAAGAAGCTGTCGGAGCGCCAGGGGGTGCAGTGGATGCTCGCCGACTGCGCCAGCGAACTCTACATGGCCCGCCTGATGCTGCTGCACATCGCCTACAAGGCCGAAAAGGGCCTGGACCTGCGGCAGGAGAACTCGATCGCCAAGGTGTTCCTCGCCCACATGGTCCACAAGGTCGTCGATACCGCCATCCAGCTCCACGGCGCCCTGGGCTACAGCCGCGATACTCCCCTGGCCTCCTGGTACACCCACATCCGCTCCCAGCGCCTGGTCGATGGCCCCGACGAAGTCCACCGCTGGACGGTGGGACGCAACGTGATCAAGGCCTATGAGCGCGACGGCACGACGGCGGCGGCGGCGGGCGGGGATCTGATCTGAGGGGCGCCGTTGTCCTAAGCAGACTTGCCCGGAGCGGCCAACGAGAGAATGG
>DASRLN010000319.1:0-3598 GCA_035648435.1 Caulobacteraceae bacterium | reverse complement strand
GGTCGCTACGGCTCGCGCCTGACCATCGGCGAGGACCAGATCAAGGCCTTCCAGGCCCGCCTGCAGGCCGAGGCCGGCAAGACCCAGTACGAGATCGGCGAGGTGTTCATCGACGCCGCCCGCGCCGGCGGCATGGACGTCGCCACCAAGGGGGCGCAGCAGCTTATCGGCGAACTGCGGAAGGGGGCGCCGTTCGCGGCCGTGGCCAAGCAGTTCTCCAACTCCCCCACCGCCGCCAACGGCGGCGACGTGGGCTGGATATCGCCCGGGGAAATGCCGCCGGAGGTCGATCAGGCCCTGGAAACCCTGCGCCCCGGCCAGCTTTCGGCCCCCATTGCGGTCAAGGACGGGGTGTACATCATCCATCTGGTGCAGCGCCGGGCCGGCGGGGCGGCCACGGTGGTCAACCTCAAGCAGGCGGCGATCGCCATCCCCAAGGGGGCCAGCGAGGTCGACGTCGCCGCCGCCCAGGCCAAGCTCGTCGCCCTGCGCGCCACCCTCAAGGGCTGCGACAATCTCATCGACGCCTCGGCCAAGGTTCCGGGCGTCGTCGCCGGCGACCTCGGCGAGGCCGAGAGCAAGGACCTCGCCCCGGCCTTCCGGGCCGCCGCCGACAGCCTGGCGGTGGGCCAGGTCTCCGAGCCGATCCGCACCGACGCCGGCCTGCACCTGGTCGCCGTCTGCGCCCGCCACAAGAGCGGCGAACAGGTTCTCGATCACGACCAGATCGAAAGCCGCCTCTACGGCCAGCAGCTGTCGATGATCGCCAAGCGCTATCTGCGCGACCTGAGGAACTCGGCGACGATAGAGACGCGGTAAGGGGCGAGGCCGACTGGAGCGCGGGCGACCTGCAACGCTGTCCAGAGAACCCGGCGGGGGTTCGGATTGCGAATTCTCGAAGCTCCGCGAGGGCCGTCAAGGCGACGGCTCGCATCGCCGCGCGTTCGTATGGCGCTGGTGACGCGGTTCAAGGAACAGCGATTGGGTGACTGTCAGCGGAATGAGCGTCCGGTCAGACGATCTGCGTCCTTGGCATGGCGAGGGTTGGTGGTGGCGCTCGCCAGAAGCCCGCGCCCGGGCTCGCCGCCGCGTGGCTCGCCCCCAACCCGGCCATGGCCTGGGCGAAGGTGTGGAGAGGGAGTACCGGGGCGATGAGGTGTGACGCGCTCGCGGCCCGCGCAGCCGGGTCGATGACCTTGGTTCCCACCCCGCCGACGCCGGCCGAGACGGTGAAGGCGCGGCCGAGGTAGTCGCCGATCAGGTGGATGTGGGCGGTGTGGGTCCCGTCGGTGACGGCGAGCACGCCGGAGGTTGCCGAGCCGCTGTAGCTGGCCGTGGTCACGCCGCTGGCGAAGGTGATGTCGTCCAGGGAAAGGGCGTTGGCGCCGGTGGTCGAAAGACCCTGGATCTTGCCGGCGTAGGCGGTGGAGTGGGCCAGTTCCAGGGTTCCGGTCGAGCTGGCGGTGAAGACGACGTTCTGGTTGAAGCTGGCGGCGAAGTCGAGAACGCCTTTCACCACCTCCGCGTAGCCCGCGCCGGTGACCGCGCCGGTCACCGTCAGAGAGCCGCCGTTGACCGCGAAGTGGCCGCTGTTGGCAACCGCGCTGGCGATGGTCATGCCGCCGGCCGACGTCGCCAGGAACAAACCGGCGTTGGTGATGGTGTTGGCGCCGGTGTCGATGGTGAACAGACTGGGTCCGTAGGATTCGATGACGCCGCCGGCCTGGTTGACCAGGGTCATCTGGCCGCCGCCCAACTGGCCGGCCCCGTGGATGAAGTTGCTGGTGGTCAGGGTCGCGCCGGTGGTGGCGCCCTCGAGCGTGTTGTCGGCGAGGTAGACACTGCCGCGTCCGGTGAGCATCAGACCGCCGGCGGCGACCCGAACCGCGCCGTTGTTTTCGGCCAGGAGCAGCCCCGCGTTGGCGAAAACGCCGCCGATGTCCAGCGTTCCGTTCTGGGTCACCGTGACCCGGCCGGCATTGCTTCCAGAGCCCGTCGTCCCGTTGGTGACGGTGAACACCCCGCCGGTGATCGCCAGCCTGGCCGTGGAGGCGGTCTGGACGGAGGAAACCGTCTCGCTCGTCGATGAGATGACGATGTAGGCGGTCGAGCCCGGCGCATCCAGGATGGCCTCATTGGCGGTGGCCGGCTGGACGCCGCCGGTCCAGTCCGAAGCGGTCGTGAAGGGACCGGAGACCTGGCTCGCCCAATGGATCGGCCGCGTATCGACGATCCTGGTCCCCACCCCGCCGGGGCCGGCCGAGACCGTGAAGGTCGTGCCGAGATAGTCGCCGGAAAGCTTGATGCTGGCGGTGTGGCTCCCATCGGTGACCGTTAGCGTTCCTCCGCTCGTCGTTCCGACGAACGTGGCCCTGGTGGTTCCGGCGATGAAGGCGATGTCGTCCAGATCCAGGGCGTCTATGCCGAGACTGGATAAGCCGCTGATCGTGCCGCCGTAGGTCTGGCCGTGGGCCAGTTCCAGGCTCCCGGTCGATCCGCTTCCGGTGGCGAAGACGACGTTCTGGTTGAACGTCGAGGAGGCGGCGAATTTCAGAATTCCGTTCACCACATAGCCATAGCCCGAGCCGGTCACCGCGCCGTTGACGGTGAGGGTCGAGGTGTAGGCTTCCAGCCGGCCGGTGTCGGCCACCGCGCTGTTGATCACCAGCCCACCGGTCCCCGCCGCATCGATGATCCCGGCGTTGGTGATGCTGTCGATCCCGGTGTCGATGGTCAGAGCGGCGCTCCCCCCCGAGGCGATGATCCCGCCGGCCCGGACAGCCAGAGCCATGTGGCCGGCGCCGAGCTCGCCGGACCCCGCCAGCTCCTGACCCGCTCCCACCGTCAGGGTCGAGGCGGCGGTGGCGCCGGTGATCTCGCTGGCGGCGCCGTCGCTCATCAGCAGATAGCCGCTCCCGGCGAGGGTGGCGCCGGCCGCGGCCACGATCAGCGTCCCGCCGCTCAGGGTCACCGCGCTCTGGTTGGTGATCGCGGCGGAGAGCGTGACCGCCGCGCCCGAGAGATTCACCGCCGCCGCCGTCAGTGTGGTCCCGGCCAGGGTGTCGGTCCCGGTCCCGAAGGTCACCGTTCCGCCGCCCGCCAGGGTTCCGGCGAAGCTGTCATCGCCTTGGAGGATGAGATTGTCGGAAGAGGCGACCGACAGCGTTCCCGCCGTCTGGGTCCAGGCGCCGGCATAGGTCAACTCCGTCTCGGCGACCGTGGCGGTCGATCCGCCCGACTGGCTCACCCGCGCCGCGGTCAGGCCACCGTCGTCCTCGAACAGCGCGGTTCCACCCTGCAGGGACAGGGTTCCGGTCCCGGCCGCGGCCGCCGCGTTCACATCCAGGGCGCCGGAGACGACGGTGACGCCACCGGTGAAGGTGTTGGCGGCGCCGAGCACGACGGTTCCGGCGCCGTTCACCAGCAGGGCGCCCACCCCGGTCTGGGGGACTTCGGCGTTCGATCCGGTCATGTCGGCGATCACGCCGCCGATGGTCAGCGTCTCACCCGCCGCCGGGGCCAGGGTCAGGGTCAGGTTGTCTTCCAGAAACACGCCGTCGCCGTAGGCGTCGCCACTGTAGAGGGACCCGCCCGTCAC
>DASRLN010000318.1:0-4195 GCA_035648435.1 Caulobacteraceae bacterium | reverse complement strand
GTCTGGCGCCAGATCGACGACACTGAGGTGGATCGCCCGCCCCGCCCCGGCTCGACCGCCGAAATTCGCCGCGCGGCTCTGGGCAGCTTCACCATGAAGCTGGATGGCCAGTTCGCGATCAGGGTTCACCGCGACAATTGAACGGACGCCGGCCCATGACCGACTTTCGCTTCGTCACCGACGATTTCGCCGTCAGCCCGCAGATATCGACCGCCGACGTGGCCGTCGCCGCGGCGCGGGGATTTAGCTTGATCGTCAACAATCGCCCGGACGGCGAGGCGCCCGGCCAGCCCGCCGGAGCGGCGATCGAGGCCGCGGCCCTCGCCGCGGGCCTGGACTATCTCCACATCCCGGTCACTGGTCGCCCCAGCGCCGAACAGGTGGAGGCGATGCGTAAGGGGGTGGACGGCGCTCGCGGCAAGGTGCTGGCCTATTGCCGATCGGGTACGCGTTCCATCGTCACCTGGGCCTTGGGACAGGATGCCCACGGTGGCGAGCGCGCGAGCGAACTCCTCCGCCTGGGCGCCGCCGCGGGGTATGATCTATCGGCCATCCTGTCGGCGTAAGCCGGCTATCTGACACCAACGCTGAACCGCGAGCCTAATGGCCAGCCGGATTCATGTTGGCTCTCTGGCTCTGCAACGACTGGAGCGAACTCTGGCCCTCATGGCCGATTTCATCCCAAACGACTGCGGTGTGGCACTCCTTCGTGCCGCCGAGCCGGGTGCCGACCGTTTCCTCGCGCTTGCAGATAACCCGATTGGGATCACGACCGTCCTGGGCGGTGCGAACAGGCGCGGGCTGGGTCGCCGCGGGGGCGGCCGTCGTGTCGGCGGCGGCCTGCGCCGAAGCGGCGACCGTGGAGAACAACAGGGCGGCGGCGACGGCCGCGAAATGGGATGGAGTCACGAAATTCACCTCTCTAACCGGTATGGCATTATCACCGATTATGCCTTGCGGCGCAAGCGCCGTTCAGGCTCTCATGGCGTCCCATGATCCCGCCCAAAATCCCGTACGCGCGCGACCTCGAGTTCGAATACGGCCGCTGCGACCGGGTCTCCCCGCTCATCCGGCGGGTGATCGCCAACAATCCGGGACCGTTCACCTATCTGGGGACGGGCACCTATATCGTCGGCGCCGGCGTAGTCGCGGTGATCGATCCGGGCCCCGCGATCGACGACCACCTGCGGGCGATCCTCGACGCCACGGCGGGCGAGCGGGTGAGCCATATCCTCGTCACCCACCACCACCTCGACCATTCGCCCCTGGCCCGGCCCCTGGCGGCGGCCACGGGCGCGGTCATCTACGGCTGCAAGGTCGCGGCGACGCCGCGAGACGACGAGGTGCAATTGGAGGCGGGCTACGATCAGTTCACGCCCGACGTTTCGGTGTGCGGCGGGGCGGTGATCGAAGGCGCCGGCTGGACGATCGAGGCCATTCCCACTCCCGGCCACACCTCCAACCACATCTGCTACGCACTGAGGGAGGAGAACGCGCTGTTCTGCGGCGACCACATCATGGGCTGGTCGACGACGGTGATCACCCCGCCCGACGGCGACATGGGTGATTACCTCGCCAGCCTCGCCCTGATCCGGGCGAGAGGTTTCGTCACCCTGTGGCCGACCCACGGGCCGCCGATCCGCGACGTCGCCCCGTTCATCGACGCCTACATCGAACACCGCCGCGACCGGGAGCGTCAGATCCTGGCCGAGCTGGCGCGCGGTGAGACCCGCATCGCCCCGATGGTGAGCCGGCTCTACGCCGCCGTCGATCCGCGGCTCCATCCCGCCGCGGCCCGCTCGGTGCTGGCCCACATGATCGAACTGGTCCGCACCGGGCGCGTCGTCTGCGATGGGCCGCCGGGGCTCGAAAGCGATTACCGACGGCCGATCTGACCTTCGGACCCGTCCCTCACCGAACATCCCGCCGGAGCCAATCCCGCCAGCGCTCTGGCGTAGGGGCGACCGCACGCTATATCATGCCGTCCATGAGGGTCCGATGAGCACCGCATACGAAACCGACGTCGTGGTCTGGGCGAACGAGCAAGCGGCGCTCCTGCGCGCGAGGAAGTTCGCGGCGCTCGATATCGAACACATCGCCGATGAGGTCGAAGACGTGGGCAAGAGCGAACAGCGCGAGTTGGAAAGCCGCATGGCCGTTCTTCTCGCCCATCTGCTCAAATGGCGGTTCCAACCGGAACGACGGGGCAAGAGTTGGCAAGTCACCATAAGGGCCCAACGAAAGGCGGTCATCCGGCGGCTGACGAAAACGCCGAGCCTGAAAGCCGACCTCACCGAACCGGAATGGTGGGAAATCGTCTGGGGGGAAGCGGTCGATCAAGCCACCCGGGAAACCGGCATACAAGATTTCCCCGACGCCTGCCCGTGGTCCCAGGACCAGATTCTCGCCCTGGAGTTCCTGCCGGCCTGACTACCGGATCGGCAGGGCGTAGCCCGCGAGGCGCTCGCGAATGAGCTTCTTGTCGATCTTGCCGGTCGCGCCGAGGGGGATGTCATCGACGAAGAGGACATCGTCGGGCATCCACCACCGGGCGATCTTGCCGTCGAGAAAGGCGATGAATTCGGCCGCGTCGGCGGTCTCGCCCGCCTTCAGCGCCACCAGCAGCAGGGGCCGCTCGTCCCATTTGGGGTGGGGCACGCCGATCACCGCGGCGAGCAGGGCCTTGGGGTGGCCGGCGGCGATGTTCTCGATCTCGATCGAGCTGATCCACTCGCCGCCGGACTTGATCACGTCCTTGGCCCGGTCGGTGATCCGCATGTAGCCCTCTTCGTCGATGGTGGCCACGTCGCCGGTGTCGAAGAAGCCGTCCTGGTCGAGGATGTCACCCCCCTCGCTCCTGAAGTAGCCGCGGGCGATGAAGGGACCCTTGATCCGCAGGCGGCCGTAGCTCTCGCCGTCGTGGGCTATCGGGGCGCCGGCGTCGTCGACGAGCCGCAGCTCGACCCCGGCGGGCGGGCGGCCCTGCTTGAGCTTGTAGGGCATCTGGTCGTCGAAGCTCAGGGCCGCGATCTCCGGGGTCGGAGTCGACAGCGTCCCCAGCGGCGAGGTTTCGGTCATCCCCCAGGCGTGGACGACTTCCACCCCGTAGTCGTCGTGAAAGGCGCGGATGATCGCCTCGGGCACGGCCGAGCCGCCGATCACCACGCGCTTCAGCGTCGTCAGCTTTTCGCCGCTCGATCGCAGGTGCTGGAGCAGCATCTGCCAGACCGTGGGCACGGCGGCGGAGAAGGTGACCTTCTCGGTCTCGATCAGCTCGAGGATCGAGGCCCCGTCCATCTTCGGACCCGGCATGACCAGCTTGGCGCCCACGGCGGGACAGGAAAAGGCCAGGCCCCAGGCGTTGGCGTGGAACATCGGCACTACCATGAGGACGGTGTCCTGGACCGACAGGCCCATGACGTCCCTCTGCAGGGTCACCAGGGTGTGCAGGAAGTTGGAGCGGTGGGAGTAGAGCACGCCCTTGGGGTTGCCGGTGGTGCCGGAGGTGTAGCAGAGGCCGCAGGCGGTCTGCTCGTCGAACCCTCCCCAGACGCAGTCCGGCCCGCTGGCCTCGATCAGCGCTTCGGAGGATAGAGCGCCTTTCAGCGCCACGTCGTTCATCCGGCCTTCGTCGGCCAGGACGATGAAGCGCTCGACCCTGGGCATCCGGTCGCGGTACTCGATCAGCACCGGCAGGAAGGTCGAATCGGTGAAGATCACCCGATCCTCGGCATGGTTGATGATGTAGCAGAGCTGGTCGGCGAAGAGGCGCGGATTGAGGGTATGGCAGACCGCGCCGATGCCCATGATCGCGTACCACGCCTCCATGTGCCGCCCGGAGTTCCAGGCCAGGGTCGCCACCCGGTCGCCGGGCTCTATTCCCATGCCGAGCAAGGCGTTCGACAGGCGCTTGGCGCGGTCGCGGATCTCGCCGTAGGTGGCGCGGACGATCGGCCCTTCCACCGAGCGGCTGACCACTTCGCGGCCGCCATGCCAGGCGGCGGCATGGTCGAGGATCTTATCGACCGTAAGCGGCCAGTCCTGCATCAGGCCGTCCATGGGTTCACCTTCCGCATTGTTCTCTGGCGTGAACCATGACGAGCCCCGGCCGGCGCCGTCAACGTTCCACAGTCGATGCGACCGCCCGGGCCCCCTCCGTCCGCCCGCCTGCGGCGGCCGGCCACCTCCCCCGCAT
>DASRLN010000317.1:0-11771 GCA_035648435.1 Caulobacteraceae bacterium | reverse complement strand
GAGGCGGGACCGCTGTGGATAACGGCGGCGCGGCAGACAGCGGGTCGCGGCCGACGGGGTCGGGGGTGGGAGACCGGAGCGGGGAATCTCGCCGCCACCCACCTCTTCACGACGGCCAGAGCGCCCGGTGAAGCGGCGCAGATATCCTTCGTGGCGGCGCTGGCGGTCGCCGATCTCGCCGCCGCGTACATATCCCCGACGCTGATCACGCTCAAATGGCCCAACGACACGATGATCGCCGGCCGCAAGACCGCCGGCATCCTGGTGGAGTCCGGGCCGGCCGGCGGCGGTCTGTGGGTCGCGGTGGGGATAGGCGTGAACCTGGCGACGGAGCCAGGAGACGCCGAACGTCCCGCTACGGCCTTGGCCCGGCACATGTCCGCCGCTCCACCCGGGCCGACGGAGGCGCTGGAGGTGTTGGCCAGGGCGTTCGCGGCGTGGCGCGCGGTCTGGGAGGGATGTGGATTCGCGCCGATCGCCGAGGCCTGGACGGCGCGGGCGCATGGGCTCGGCGAGCGCTGCGTGGCCCGCCTGCCCGCCGAAACCATCGAAGGCGTCGCCGAAGGGCTGGACGCGACCGGCGCACTCAGGCTGAGAACCGACGACGGCGCGGTCCGCCTGATCACCGCCGGCGACGTGTTTTTCTGATAGATCAATCGTAGGAAGGTTGTTCCAGATGCTCCTGGCCATCGAGCAGGGCAACACCAACACGCTCTTCGCCGTGCACGATGGGGGCCGCTGGGTCGCCCAATGGCGCGCGGCGACGGAAGCCTCGCGCACGGCCGACGAATACGCGGTGTGGCTGTCGCAGCTTCTGGGCATGGCGGGGCTTTCCCTCGCCAGCATCGACGCGGCCATCGTCTCGAGCGTGGTGCCGCAGTCGATCTTCAACCTGCGCAACCTCGCGCGGCGTTATCTCCATGTCGAGCCGATGGTGATCGGCGAGAACGTTGATCTCGGCATCGAAATTCGGATCGAGAAGCCGTCGGAGGCCGGCGCCGACCGTCTGGTCAACGCCATCGGCGCCCACATCACCTACCCGGGTCCCCTGCTGGTGGTGGATTCCGGCACCGCGACCACGTTTGATGTCGTCGGCGCCGACGGCGCGTTCGAAGGCGGAGCGATCGCGCCGGGCATCAACCTCTCCATGCAGGCTCTGCACGAAGCCGCCGCCCGTCTGCCGAGGATCGCGATCCAGAAGCCCGCCAAGGTCATCGGCAAGGGCACGGTCGAGGCCATGCAGTCGGGGGTGTTCTGGGGCTACGTCTCGCTCATCGAAGGCCTGATCGGGCGGATGAAGGCGGAGTACCCCGCCCCCCTCACGGTGATCGGCACCGGCGGCATCGCTTCGCTTTTCGAAGGCTCGACCGGGGCCATCGACAAATTCGACCACGACCTCACCATATTGGGGATGCTGGAGATTTTCCGGCGCAACGTCCCGTCCTAGGAAATCAATGAAATCATCGACGCCAGACGAACTCGTCTTCCTGCCGCTCGGCGGGTCGAACGAGATCGGCATGAACTTCAACCTCTATGGCTTCGGCCCGGCGCACGCGCGCCAATGGATCGTGGTCGATCTCGGCGTCACCTTCGGCGACCAGACGACGCCGGGCGTGGATATCATCCTCCCCGACCCGACCTTCATCGAGGAGCACGCCAGGGACATTCTGGGCATCGTGCTCACCCATGCCCACGAGGACCACATCGGCGCGGTCGCGTGGTTGTGGCCGAGACTCAAGGCGCCGCTCTACGCCACCCCGTTCACCGCCTTCCTGCTGCGCGAGAAACTACGCGAAGCCGGCATTCTCGATGAGGTGAAGATCACCGAGGTTCCGCTCGGCGGGACGTTCGCGCTGGGACCGTTCGAACTGTCCCTGATCACCCTGACCCACTCCATTCCCGAGCCCAACGGCCTGGCGATCAGGACCCCGCTGGGGACCATCCTGCACACCGGCGACTGGAAGATCGATCCCGACCCCTTGACCGGCGAGGCCACCGACGAGGCGGCAATCCGGCGTCTCGGCGACGAAGGAATCCTCGCCATGGTCTGCGATTCCACCAACGTCTTCGTGGACGGCGAAGCGGGATCGGAAGCGGATGTCCGGGAAACCCTGGCAACGCTGATCGGTGAGTTGAAGGGCAAGGTGGCCGCCGCCTGCTTCGCCTCCAACGTGGCGCGCATGGATTCGATCATCCGCGCCGCGCAGGCCAACGGCCGGCGGGTGTGCCTGGTCGGCCGCTCGATGATCCGCATGTCGCAGGCGGCGCGGTCGGTGGGGCTCCTGACCGGGATCCCGCCCTTCGTCTCCGACAGCGAGGCGGCGCGGCTGCCGTCGTCCCAGATTCTCTATCTCTGCACCGGCAGTCAGGGAGAGCCGCGCGCGGCCCTTTTCCGGGTCGCCGACGGCACCCATCCGCACGTCAAGCTGGGGCAGGGCGACGCCTGCGTGTTCTCCTCGCGGATCATTCCGGGCAATGAGATCCCGATCGGCAACCTCCAGAACAAGCTCGCCGACCGCGGCGTGCGCCTCTACACCGAGCGCGACCATCCCGGCATCCACGTCTCCGGCCATCCCTGCCGGGATGAACTCAAGCGGATGTACCAGTGGGCGCGGCCGCGGATCGCCGTCCCCACCCACGGCGAGCGGCGCCATCTGCTCGAACACGCGGCCCTGGCCCGCGATCTTCAGGTCCCCCAGACCATCGCCCCGCGCAACGGCGACATGGTCCGCCTCGCGCCGGGCTTGCCTGAGATCATCGACGAGGTGCCCGCCGGCCGGCTCTATGTCGATGCCGGGGTGGTGACGCCGGAGAACGGCGATGCTCTGCGCGAACGCCGCCACGCGGCGACCAACGGCATGCTCACCGTCTCGATCGCCCTGGACGGCAGGAACCGCACCGTATCGGGGCCGGAGGTCCGCGCCCTGGGCCTGCCGGCCGACGAGGACTACCCGCTCGCCGAAGTCCTCGCCGACCTCGGGCGCGAAGCCGAAGGGGCCATGGCCCGCCTGTCGCCGGAAGACCGCGACCACGACAACGCCGTCGAAAGCGCCCTGGCCCGAACCCTCAAGAAAGCCGCCTTCCGCCTGTGGAAACGCCGCCCGGTGGTGGAGGCGACGGTGCTGCGGGTGTAGGGAGCGTCCATGATCGGAAAACTCAACCACGTCGGCGTCGCCACCCCCTCCATCGAGGACTCCTGGAAGCTCTATCGCGATGTGCTCGGGGTCAGCGACATCACCGGAAGGCGGGCGCTGCCAGAGCAGGGGGTGTGGGTGTCGTTCGTCAATCTGCCCAACGCCCAGATCGAATTGATCGAGCCGCTCGGCGCGGATTCGCCGATC
Source organism: Caulobacteraceae bacterium (assembly GCA_035648435.1). Classification (GTDB taxonomy): domain Bacteria; phylum Pseudomonadota; class Alphaproteobacteria; order Caulobacterales; family Caulobacteraceae; genus Acaudatibacter. Next base: position 8,430 of record DASRLN010000317.1, on the reverse strand, counting down.
CACGGATTCCTGGCCAAGAATCCGCGCGGCGGGCAGCATCACGTCTGTTTCGAAGTCGCTGACATCCTTGCCGCCCGCGACGACATGCGGGCCAAGGGGGCCAGCGTGCTGGGAAGCGGCGAGCCGCGCATCGGGGCCCATGGCGTGCCGGTGATCTTCGTCCACCCCAAGGACATGGGCGGGGTGCTGGTCGAGCTGATGGCCACCCCCGGCGCGGAGCACTGAGGATGGGCATTCCCACCGCCATCGCCATCTACCTGACCATCTGGTGGACCGCGCTCTTCGCCATCCTGCCGCTGGGCGTGCGCAGCCACGCCGAGATGGGGATACCGGTTCCTGGCGGTGGCGATCCCTCCTCGCCGGTCAACCCCAACCTCAAGCGCAAGTTCATCACCACCACCTGGGTCTCGGCGATCCTGTTCGCGATCCTGTGGCTGGTGCTGCACTTCCACCTGATCACCCTGCCGAGGTTTCCCGGACCGCATTGAGTCGTGGCGCGGGGTTTGTCAGCCCGCTCTTTCTCGAACCCTCACCGACCGATAAGAGCGGGCTGGAAGCCCGCGCTCCGAAAGGTAGAATCCCGATGCGCCTGTCGCGCTATTTCCTGCCGGTGCTGAAGGAGACGCCGGCCGAGGCGCAGATCGCCTCGCACCGGCTGATGCTGCGGGCCGGCATGCTGCGCCAGGAGGCGGCGGGGATCTACGCCTGGCTGCCGCTCGGCCACCGGGTGCTACGCAAGATCGAACAGATCGTCCGCGAGGAGATGGACCGCGCCGGGGCGATCGAACTGTTGATGCCGACCCTGCAGCTCGCCGACCTGTGGCGCGAGAGCGGCCGCTACGACGACTATGGCGCGGAGATGCTGCGGATCACCGACCGGCATGAGCGCCAACTGCTCTACGGCCCGACCAACGAGGAGATGATCACCGAGATCTTTCGCGCCTACGTCCGATCCTACAAGGCGCTGCCCAAGAACCTCTACCACATCCAGTGGAAGTTCCGGGACGAGCAGCGACCGCGGTTCGGGGTCATGCGCGGTCGGGAATTCCTGATGAAGGACGCCTATTCCTTCGACCTGGACGCGGAGAAGGGCAGGGCGTCCTACAACCAGATGTTCGTCGCCTATCTGCGCCTGTTCGCGCGCATGGGTCTCAAGGCCATCCCGATGAAGGCCGAGAGCGGGCCGATCGGCGGCGAGCTCAGCCACGAATTCATCGTCCTGGCCGAGACCGGGGAGTCGGCGGTGTTTCTCGACAGGCATCTGCTCGACCTGGCCGTTCCGGGCGAGGGCGTGGACTACGACGGCGACCTCGGCGGGGTCATCGAGGACTGGACGCGGCTCTACGCGGCCACCGAGGACGTGCACGACGTCGCCCGCTACGAGGCCGCGACCGCTCCCGAAGACCGCCTGTCGGCGCGGGGCATCGAGGTCGGCCAGACCTTCTTCTTCGGCGACAAATATTCCAAGCCGATGAAGGCGACGGTGACCGGGCCGGACGGGGCCGAGGTCGCGGTGCGGATGGGCAGCTACGGGGTCGGCGTCTCGCGGCTGGTGGGGGCGATCATCGAGGCCAGCCACGATGACGCCGGAATCGTCTGGCCCGACGCGGTGGCGCCGTTCGGGGTCGGGATCATCAGCCTGCGGCCAGGCGACGCCGCCGTCGATGCGGCCTGCGAGCGGGCCTACGCCGCGCTCACCGACGCCGGCAAGGAGCCCCTGCTCGACGACACCGACGAGCGGGCTGGGACCAAGTTCGCCTCGATGGATCTCATCGGCCTTCCCTGGCAGCTGATCATCGGACCTCGCGGCTTGGCCGAGGGCACGGTCGAACTCAAGCGCCGCGCGACGGGCGAGCGCCGGACGCTGGGGCTGGATGAGGCTCTATCGGCGATAACCCTAAAAAACTCTATTTTCCCCCCGGGTGGGCCTCGGCGTAGCCCGCGCCCGCCTCGGTGATAACATAGGCCCGGATGGCCTCGGCGTCGGCGTCGGTGAGGACCTTGGCGAAGCTGACCATGCCGGCGCTCTTGCGCGAGCCGCCGAGCACCACGTCCTTGAAGCCGGCCGGATCGGCGATCAGCGGGCTGTAGCGCAGGTCGGGGATGACTCCGCCGCCGATGGCGTTGTAGCCATGGCACACTAGGCAATAGTGGTTGAACCCGGCGTGGCCGGCGGCGACGATGCCGGCCGCCGCCGTGGCGGGGGGCGGCTTGGGCATCGGGATCGGCGTGAGGTCCGGTTTGGGCAGGCTCGCCTTGCCGCCGAGCTTGTAGACCAGGATGCGGCCGTTGTCGGGCGTGCCCATCGTGGGCGCGGCGAACCCCGCCACAAGATAGAACACCGAGCCGAAGCCCGCCCCCACCGCCACGTACTGCTCGCCATCGACGGTGTAGGTCATCGGGCCGGCGAGGGTCGCGGTATAGGTCTCGCCGCTCCACAGCGGCTTGCCGCTGGCCGCGTCGTAGGCGTTCAGTTTCCCATCCGCCGTGCCCTGGAAAACCAGGCCGCCGGCGGTGCTGAGCACGCCGCCGTTCCAGGGTCCCTTGTGCGCCGCCCGCCAGACCTCCTTCTGGGCGACGGGATCCCAGGCGATCAGTTCGCCGCGCATGCTGTTGCGCATGGCCGCGCGGGCCTTGGGATCGGGCGGCAGGGTGTTGAGCTTCGTATCGACAGCGGTGTTCCACTGGCCGGGGGCGAAGGCGAACTTGTCGTCGGTCCCATAGGCCCCGGGGATTTCCTGGCCCGGGATATAGACCAGGCCGGTCTTCGGACTGAACGACATCGGCTGCCAGTTGTGGGCTCCGAAGCTGCTGGGGAAGATCACCGTCGGGGCCTTGGCGTAGCGCGGGTCGCCGATCTCGATCGGCCGGCCGGTGGTCGGATCGATCCCCTTGGCCCAGGTGACCGGAACGAAATTCTTCGCGGAGACGAGCTTACCGGTGAGGCGGTCGATGACATACAGGTAGCCGTTCTTGTTGGCCTGGATGATCACCTTGCGGGGCGCCCCGCCGATGGTCAGGTCGGCCAGGACCAGGGTCTGGGTGGCGTCGAAGTCCCAGCTTTCCCCGGGCGTGGTCTGGTAGTGCCAGCGATAGGCGCCGGTGTCGGCGTCGAGCGCGACGATCGAGGACAGGAACAGGTTGTCGCCGCCGCCCGGCGAGCGGGCCTTCTGGTCCCACGGCAGGCCGTTGCCGGCGCCGAAATAGACGAGATTGCTCTCCGGGTCGTAGGACACCGAATCCCACGGCGAGCCGCCGCCGCCGAACTTCCACCAGTCGCCGGTCCAGGTCTTGGCGGCCATCTCCATGGCCTTGTTCTCGAACGGCTTGGAGGGATCGCCGGGCACGGTGAAGAACCGCCAGATGAGCTTGCCGGTCTGGGCGTCGTAGGCCGAGACGTAGCCCCGCACGCCGTACTCCGATCCGGAATTGCCGATGATCACCTTGCCCTTGATGATCCGGGGCGCCATGGTGATGGTGTAGGGCTGCGACTGATCGACGGTGACCGCGCTCCACACCGGCTTGCCCGTGGCGGCGTCCAGGGCGACGAGACGGCCGTCGAGGGTGGCGACATAGACCTTGCCCTTCCACACCCCGACGCCTCGGTTGACCACGTCGCAGCAGGCGTGGAAGCCGACCTCGCGCGGAACCGCCGGATCGTATTTCCACTTCAGGGCGCCGGTCTTGGCGTCGAGGGCGTAGACCAGGCTCCAGGAACTGGTCACGTACATCACCCCATCGACGACGATCGGGGTGACCTCGACGCCGCGATTGGTGGACAGCTCGAAATTCCACGCCAGACCGAGGGTCCCGACGTTGCTCGCGTTGATCTGGGTGAGCGGGCTGAACCGTTGTTCGCCGTAGGTACGGCCCTGGCTCATCCAGTCGCCGGGATCCTTGTCGGCGGCGGTGAGCCGTGCGGCATCGACCGCGGCCGGACCGCGGGCGGGTTGGCAGCCCGCCAGGGCGGCGGACACCAGAATGATCGCCAACCGGGCGCCGGTATGTCTGGACATCTTCCCTCCCGAGGCACGACGCCCACGTAATCCGGTTCCTGGCCATTGTCGAACCGTCGGGGGTCGGCCACTAAGGCAAGGTTTGACCGGGAGGCAAATGGGTGGACGCCGAACAGCCGCCGAGCGTCGAGGTGGTCATCATCCGCGCCGTGCGTCTGCCGCCCAGTCCGGCCGACGCGGCCTTCTCGATCATCCATCTCGATACCCGGACTCTGGCCACCTCCGAACGCCTGGACGACGCCCTGACCAGCGTGCCGGGGATCTCGCTGTTCCGCCGGACATCGAGTCTCGGCGCCAATCCCACCACCCAGGGAATCTCCCTTCGCGGCGTGGCCGGATCCGGCGCCAGCCGCGCTCTCGTCACCCTCGACGGCGTGCCCCAGAACGATCCCTTCGGCGGCTGGGTGATCTGGACCAGCCTGCCGCCCGAATCGATCGCCGGCGCGACCATCGTGCGCGGGGCCGGGGCCGGGGCCTATGGCGCCGGAGCGCTGACCGGCGTGGTCGCGCTCCAGGAAGTCACGCCGCGACCAGGCGACTGGACGATGGATGGCGAACTCGGCAATCTCGGCGAAGCCCGCGCGGCGGTGACCGGCGCGGTCGCGGTGGGCGGTGGGACCCTGGCCCTCTTTGGCGACGCCGAGCACAGCGACGGCTGGACGCCGGTTCGTCAGGGGGCGGGCGCGGCGGACACCCGTCTCACACTGAACGACTATGCCGCCAGTGCGCGGTATTCCGCCGATATCGGCTCGGCCACGGGCGCGGCGAGGCTGTCGGCCTTCGAGGAGGATCGCGGCTCCGGACTGGCCGGAGCGCGGGCGCGCGCTCGGGGGGCGAGCTTCAGCCTCAGCGCGGCGCGCGCCCCGGTCGGCGGCGCGCTGGGGTGGAGCGCCCAGGCCTGGACGCTGGTCTCCGACCTCTTCAACACCTCGGTGAGCGTGCCGGCCGATCGCGCCTCCACGACCCTGACCGATGATCAGTATCGGACCCCGGCGATCGGCTATGGGGTCAACGCGGCGGTGCGCCGGCTGTGGACCGGAGGCTCCCTCGATTTGGGAATGGATTTCCGCGGCGCCGCCGGCGAGAGCCGCGAGACCTTCCATCCGGTGGCCGGGGAACTGACCTTCGATCGGCGCGCCGGAGGCCGGACCGCGACCGGCGGTCTCTATGCCGAGGCCACCCAGCGCCTCGGCGCGCTGCTGCTGGCGGCGGGCGCCAGGGTGGATGGCTGGGAGACCTTCGATTCCCACCGTCTCGAGCGCAGCCTGGTCACCGACGCGGTCACCCTCGACGAACGCCCGGCCGATCGCGGCGGTATCCTGCCGAGCGCGCGGCTGGCGGTCCGCTGGGACCTGCCGGCAGGGTCCTATGTCCGCGCCGCCGCCTATTCGGGTTTTCGCGCGCCGACCCTGAACGAACTCTTTCGCCCCTTCCGAGTCGGCAACGACGTCACCGAGGCCAACCCGGACCTGGTCCCCGAACGCCTGTATGGCGGCGAGATCGGGGCGGGTGGCGGGCGCGGGCCGTTCGCCTTGAACGCCACCGCGTTCTACAATCGCCTCGCCGACGCGGTGACCAACGTCACCATCGCCAACGGACCCTATCTCGACCCGGTGGAGGGTTTGATTGCGGCCGGCGGCTCGCTCCTGCAGCGACGTAACGTCGGATCGATCGACGCCTTCGGGGTGGAAGCCGACCTCGGCGCGCGCCTCGGCGAGGCGGCCCATTCCACCGTCGCCGTGAGTTGGACCCACGCCACCGTGGAGGGGGGAACGCAGGCCCCACAGCTCACCGGTCTTCGCCCGGCGCAGACGCCGCGGCTTTCCGCCGATTGGAACATGGCCTGGAAGGTGAACGGGCGCCTGACGCTCACCGGCGCGCTGGACTACGAAAGCGCCCGGTTCGACGACGATCAGAACACCCGCCGTCTGGCGCCGGCGGCGAGCTTCGATGTTCGCGCGGAGTGGCGGCTGACGTCGTCATCGAGGGTGTTCGTGGCGGCTGACAACCTGTTCGACGTCGCCGTCGCCACGGGCAAGACAGCCGCCGGCGTGATCAGCTATGGGCCGCCGCGTCTGGTGCGGATCGGAGTCTCGGTCGGCGGCGGCCCGCCCTGACCGTCGCGTGGAGGCAGCGCCGGCGCGCTCGCGCGGTCACGACGAAGGGCGCCGGGACGGCCATCGCCGCCCGGCGCCCTGATCGTCGATCGCACCGGCCTAGCGAGGCTGGTGCGCAAGCGTGGTCCTATTGCGGGGCCGGGGCCATCGGAGCGGCCGGAGCGGGAGCGGCCATGTCGCCCTTGTCGCCCTTCTTCATGTGGTGGTGTCCCATCATGTGATGATGACCCATCATGTGCTTATGATGACCCTTCATGTGATGGTGACGGCCCATCTTGTGGTGATGATGACCCTTCATGTGGTGATGGTGCATGCCACCGTGCATGGCCATCGAGTGGTCCGACCCGGGCGGATTCGGAACCGGCTGCATGGTCGCCTGAGCGACAGCCGTTCCGCCGAGGAGCGCGGTCACGGCGACGACCGTAACGGCTAAGGCTGGAAGCTTCATCTGTTGGTTCCCCTTTGGATAGGATTGCGTCTCCGACTCATAAGGCCTTTGCGGCGGTTCTGGAACAGCGAAAACGTCAATTTGCCGCACCGGGCGGCGCGATCCCCTGCCAAGACGGGATTCGGCGCCACACCCTCGCGTCTTCCCGGCCCTGACGGTTTGGCGCATGCTGCGCCGATCATGCCGCCCGAGACCGTCGCCATCGCCCGCAACCTCGCCTGCGCCTGGGCCGCCGGCAGCCTGATCGGGGCGGAGCGGGGCTACAACGGACGCGCGGCCGGTTTCCGCACCCACGCCCTCGTCGCCCTGGCGGCGGCGGCGGCGGTGGCCGTGGCGTTCGACCCCTCGGCGACCACCGCCGACTTCCTGGCCGGGCGCAGCCGGATCGCCCAGGGCGTGGTCACCGGCGTCGGCTTTCTCGGCGCCGGAGTGATCTTCAAGGAAGGCGTCAGCATCCAGGGCCTGACCACGGCGGCCTGTGTGTGGGCGACGGCGGCGATCGGGCTGCTGTTCGGGATGGGAATGGTCGGACCCGGCGCCCTGGTCACCGCCGCGGTCCTGGTGACCCTGGTCGGCTTTCGATTCGTCGAATCGAACCTGCCCCAGCGCGTCTTCGCCCTGGCCACCTTCCGCTTCGCTTCGGCTCAGGCGCCCAGCGAGGCCGGCTTGCTCGAGCTCATCGGCCGCGACCGATACAGCCTGTTCGACATCAGCAGCGCGCTCGGCCAGGGCGGCGAGATCGTCGAGTACCGCGGAAATCTGCGCGCCGTGGGCAAGGGCGCCCTGACCGATCTGGGTGAGCGATTGCGCCGCCTTCCGGGCGTGGTCGAATTCGATCTGGCGCGAATCAACAAATAGCCGTCGCCAGCGAGGCGCGGGTTTGCGCGCATTCGGCCGCCGCCTATATGGCGGGGAGGGCGGATCAGGCCCAGGCACTTCCCCGAGGACGCCCGATGGCGCGCTATGACAACATTCTCCAAACCGTCGGCCACACGCCGGTGGTGCGAATCAACCGCCTGGGGCCGCCGGGCGTCGAACTGTGGGCCAAGATCGAGGCCTTCAATCCGCTCGGCTCGGTCAAGGACCGGCTGGCGCTCGGGGTCATCGAGGCGGCGGAACGGTCCGGCGAGCTGAAGCCCGGCCAGACGGTGATCGAAGGCACCAGCGGCAACACCGGCATCGGCCTGGCCATGGTCTGCGCCCAGAAGGGCTATCCGCTGGTCGTCGTCATGCCCGATAGCTTCAGCATCGAGCGCCGCCGCCTGATGCGCTTTTTGGGCGCCAAGGTGGTCCTGACCCCGGCCGCCGGGCGCAGCACCGGCATGGTCGCCAAGGCCGCCGAGCTGGCCGACGCCCATGGCTGGTTCATGACCCGGCAGTTCGAGAATGAAGCCAACGCCGACACCCATTCGGCCACCACCGCCCGCGAGATCATCGACGACTTCGCCGGCCGGCGGCTCGACTACTGGGTGACCGGCTACGGCACCGGCGGGACCCTGCTGGGAGTCTCCCGCGTCCTGGCCGCCGAGCGGCCGGAGACCAAGGTCGTCGTCTGCGAACCGGAAGACGCCGCGCTCATCGACAGCGGCCTTCCCCAGCCGCGCCGCGCCGATGGTTCGCCGGCCCAGGGTCACCCCGCCTGGAAGCCCCACCCGGTGCAGGGCTGGACCCCGGACTTCATCCCCAAGCTGGCCGGCGACGCGGTGGCGGCCGGGGCGATCGACCAGGTGCTGCGGATCTCGGGCGCCGAAGCGATCCGGCGCAGCCAGGAGCTTGCCCGCCGGGAAGGGATCTTCGTCGGCATTTCGGCGGGCGCGACGCTGGCCGGCGCGCTCCGCGTCTGCGAGAC
>DASRLN010000316.1:0-2844 GCA_035648435.1 Caulobacteraceae bacterium | reverse complement strand
GTGCTGGTGGAGATCGAGCGGCTCTCCGCCGCCCACGGCCTGCCGGTGGCCAATGTCTTCCACGCCGGCGACGGCAATCTCCACCCGCTCATTCTCTACGACGCCAACGCCCCCGGCCAGATGGAGCGCGCCGAGGCCCTGGGCGGGGCGATCCTGGAGCTGTGCGTATCGGTGGGGGGCACGATCACCGGCGAGCACGGGGTCGGGCGCGAGAAGATCAACCAGATGTGCGTCCAGTTCAGCCCCGCCGAGATCGACGCCTTCGCCGCCGTCAAGCGGGCCTTCGATCCGGCCGGCCTGCTCAATCCGGGCAAGGTCAATCCGACCCTGGCCCGGTGCGCGGAATTCGGGGCCATGCACGTGCACGGCGGAAGGCTGGCCTTTGCCGACCTCGACCGCCTCTGACGACGCCGATATCGCCCCGGCGCTGGCCGAGCGGGTCCGGGCCGCCGGGGCGGCGGGGACGGCGTTGCGCATCGTCGGCGGCGACAGCAAGGCGTTCCACGGCCGGACGGTCCCGGGCGAGCCGCTCCATATCGCCGGCCATCGCGGCGTCATCGACTACCAGCCGAGCGAACTGGTGATCACAGCCCGGGCCGGCACGCCGGTGGCCGAGGTCGAGGCTCTTCTGGCGCGAAGCGGCCAGATGCTGGCCTTCGAACCGCCGCTGTTCGCGCCCGCCAGCACCCTCGGCGGGGTGGTCGCGGCGGGACTTTCCGGGCCGCGGCGGCCGTTCGCCGGGGCGGTGCGGGATTTCGTGCTCGGCGTACGGATCCTCGATGGCCAGGGGCGCTCCCTGCGCTTCGGCGGCACGGTGTTCAAGAACGTCGCCGGGTTCGACGCCTTCCGCCCGATGGCCGGCGCCCTGGGCTGCCTCGGGGTTCTGCTGGAGGTGTCGCTGCGGGTGGCGCCGCGCCCCCGCGCCGAGGTCTCGCTGGCCTTCGAACTCGACTGGCCGGCGGCGCGGGCGCGGGTGACCGCGCTGATGCGCCGTCCTCTGCCGGTCAGCGGCGCGTGGTGCGATGGGCGACGGCTGCATCTGCGCCTTTCCGGACCCGAGGCGGCGGTCCGGGCCGCGGCGCGCGAACTGGGCGGCGAGGAGACGCGGCTCGAACTTTGGCAAGACGTCCGGAACATGAAGCACGGCCTCCTCACCGCCCCGAGGCTGTGGCGGCTGTCGGTTCCCCAGGCCGCCGAACTTCCCGCGATCGACGGCCAATGGCTGTGGGACTGGGGCGGCGCCCAGCGCTGGCTGGTCAGCGAGGCCGACGCGACGTCCATCCGCGCCGCGGCGGCGGCGGCGGGCGGCCACGCGACCCTGTTTCGGGGCCATCGGCCCGGCGAGGCGGTGTTCACGCCACTGCCGGCCCCGCTGATGGACCTGCATCGGCGTCTCAAGGCGGCCTTCGATCCGGCCGGCGTGCTCAACCCGGGCCGGATGTACGAGGGACTCTAGTGGGATGCGCACCAACCTTGAGAGCCACCTGGCCGAAACCGCGCACGGGGCGATCGCCGAGAGCGTGCTGAGCGCCTGCGTCCACTGCGGCCTCTGCAACGCGACCTGCCCGACCTACCAGATCACCGGCGACGAACTCGACGGTCCGCGCGGCCGGATCTATCTGATCAAGCAGGCCCTGGAAGGCGCGCCGGTCGGGCGGCTGACCCAGGTCCACCTCGACCGCTGCCTGGCCTGCCGGGCCTGCGAGACCACCTGTCCGTCGGGGGTCGAATACCACCGCCTGTTCGACGTCGGCCGCCAGCTGGTGTCCGAACGGGTCAGCCGGCCGTGGAGCGAGCGGCTGGTCCGCTGGCTCATCCGCGCCATCGTTCCGCATCCGGCGCGGATGAGCCGGCTGGTTCCCCTGGCGCGCCTGGCCGGCAAGATCCCGCCGAAGGTCGCCGGCGGCCGGCCCCCCGCGCCGGTCCGCGAGCGGCGCATGATCCTTCTCGCCGGCTGCGTCCAGTCGGTGGCGGCGGCGCACTTCAACCTCGCCACCCGCCGGGTTTTCGACCGCGCCGGGATCACCCTCGTCGAAGCGTCCGCGGCCGGCTGCTGCGGCGCGCTCAGCGCCCATCTCGAGGCGCCGGAGGAAGCGCGAGCCTTTGCCCGGCGGAACATCGAGGCCTGGAGCGCCGAACTCGACGCCGGGGCCGAGGCGGTGATCGTGGGCGCCAGCGGCTGCGCGGCGTTCATCCGCGACTGGCCGGACCTGTTGGCGGCGGACCCGAACCTGGCCGCCAAGGCGCGCCGCGTCGCCGCCGCCGTGCGCGATCCGATCGAAATCCTGGCCGAGGCGAATCTCGGCCCCTTGAAGACGCCGGCCAATCGGCGCATCGCCGTGCACGACCCCTGCACCCTGCAACATGCCGCGCGGCTCGGCGGACGGACCGCGGCCCTGCTCGCGCGGCTGGGCTATGAGCCCCTGCCGGTCGCCGAGGCGCACCTCTGCTGCGGATCGGCGGGCGCCTATTCACTGCTCCAGCCGGGGTTCGCCAAGCGTCTGAGGGCCGACAAGCTCGCCGCCCTCTCCGCCGGCGCGCCGTCGGCGATCTACACCGCCAACATCGGCTGCTGGATGCACCTGGCGGAGACCTCGGCCGTGCCGGTGCGCCATTGGATCGAGGCGGTGGACGACCTGCTTTAGAGGCCGCGGCGGTCGGGACCCGCGTTCACGTACCTTGTCGTGTGCCAAAATGCAGCTCCTCCACCGTAGGGGGAGGTGGCGCGGCGCCTTTGCTTGCGCCGTGACGGAGGGGGTTCTCCGCAGCGCCGGCGGCGGCTGAACACCCCCTCCACCCCCTCGTCCTTCGGCGAGGTGGTCCCCCTCCCCCTACGGTGGAGGA
>DASRLN010000315.1:0-5146 GCA_035648435.1 Caulobacteraceae bacterium | reverse complement strand
AGGGGCCATCGAAAATTCCTGTGTTCAATCATCGCGTGGATCGGAAGATACCCCCTTCCGAGCCGAAGCCGCCACCCCCCGGAGTCTCGATCTCGATCACATCGCCGGGCTCGATCATGAGCGAGAAGCAGCCGGGAAGTTCCTTTAGGCTCCCGTCGCCCGAGATCAACCGCTGTCTTCCGGCGAGGCCATCGCCGCCTCCCTCCAGACCCGCGGGAGGATGGTCGCGGCGCGTCGAAAGAAGGGCCGCCTCCATGGGCGCCAGGAAACGCAGGCGCCGCACAGCGCCATTTCCGCCGAGCGTGACGCCTTCGCCGCCTGAACCGCGCCGGATGGCGAAGCGTTCGAGCCGCACGGCGAACCGACGCTCGAGGATCTCGGGATCGGTGAGGCGGGAATTGGTCATGTGGCTATGGACCGCGTCGGCCCCGTCGGCGCCGGCAGTGGCGCCCGCTCCGCCGCAGATGGTTTCATAGTACTGGGTCTGCTCGTCGCCGAAGGTGAGGTTGTTCATCGTCCCCTGGGAGTTGGCCATCACGCCGAGCGCCGCATAGAGCGCATCGACGAGGTGCTGGCTGGTCTCGACATTGCCGGCCACCACGGCCGCGGGCGAGTGGGGGTTGAGCATCGAGCCTTCCGGAATGATCAGCTTCAACGGGGCGAGGCAGCCGGCGTTCAAGGGGATGTCGTCATCGACCAGGGTGCGAAAGACGTAGAGAGCGGCGGCCGAGACAATCGAGGACGGGGCGTTGAAATTGCTGCCCAACTGGGCGCTCGTACCGGTAAAATCCAGCACCGCTTCGCCTTTCGCCGCATCGATCGAAACGGCCAGGACAATCTCACCGCCGCCATCCAGGGGAATTCGGGCGCGACCGTTCCGAAGCCTGCCGATAGCACGCCTCACGCACGTCTCGGCGTTGACCTGCACCCAACCCATGTAGCGATCGACGGTCGCTTGGCCATGAACCTCGATCATTTGCACGATCGTCGCCGCGCCGGCCTGGCAGGCGGCGATCTGGGCCTTGAGGTCGGCGAGGTTTCGCCCTGGCGCGCGGGCGGGCCAGCGGCCGGCGGCGAGCGCCTCGACGACCGCCGAGTCGAGAAAGGCGCCGGCGCTCATGATCGCCAGGGCGTCCAGCATCACGCCCTCCTCCTCGATGGTCGTGGAGAACGGAGGCATGGAGCCGGGTTGGACGCCGCCGACGTCGGCGTGGTGGCCGCGGGCGGCGACGAAAAAGGCCGGCGCGGCAGCTTCATCGGTGAACACCGGCATGACGACGGTGATGTCGGGCAGGTGGGTGCCGCCGGCGTAGGGGTTGTTGAGGGCGAACGCGTCTCCGGCTTTCAGCGTCGGATGGCGGTCACGCACGGCGCGGACGCTGGCGCCCATCGAACCCAGATGAACCGGCATGTGCGGCGCGTTGGCGACCAGGCCGCCGTCGGCGTCGAAGAGGGCGCATGAGAAGTCCAGCCGCTCCTTGATGTTCACCGAGCGGGCCGTGCGTTCCAGCGCGTCCCCCATGGCCTGCGCCACGCCAACGAAGCGACGGTTGAAGAGTTCGAGGGTGACAGGGTCGGGACGGTCGGCGGCGGCGGGCGCGGCGTGGCGCGGGGCGATCCGGATCAGGCGGACGAGGCCATCGGGTCCCGGGGACGCCCGCCAGCCGGGCGCGACCCAGATCTGGGTGTCGCTATGGACGATGAGATGGGGGCCATCGACAGGGGTCGCAAGCGCTGGTTGCCCCTGCCGGTCAGGAGGAGAAATGGACGCCGACTCCTCTTCGTGAACCTCGACCTCGACGCTGGCGATGCGGATCGCGCCGTCGGGCTCGGTGAATCCGAACAGGCGCCGGTGGGCGGTTTCGAATGCGGCTCGCATCGCGGCGTCATCGGACAGTGGAACCGGCAGGGAGGTGTCGGCGCCTTCGTAGGCCAGGCGCGCGCGGCGCTCTCTCGCACCCGCCGTCGCTCCCTGCCCGGCGAGATCGGCGCTCGCGCCGTGGTCCAGACGGATCGACAGAGCCGCGGCCGCGTCGGCGCCCTCCACGTCGAGCACCGCGCCCAGGCCGGCCTGACGATGGGACCGCATTTTCGCCTGGCCGATCCCCCAGGCCGAAAGCACCGAGGCGAGGCGCGGACAGAGCACCTCCTCGATCCCCAGGGCGTCGGCCACCGGGCAGGCGATCTGACCGGATGCGCCGCCGAAGGCCACCAGGGCATGGCTCCGGGGATCGAAACCGCGCTCCGTGGAGATGCGCCGGATGGCGGCGGCGGTGTGCTCCACCGCGACATCGATGAAGCCGGCCGCGGCGATCTCGGGGGACATCCCGCCCATGGCGGCGGAGAGGTCGGCGAGCACGGCGCGGGCGGCGGTAGCGTCGAGACCGGTCGCCCCGTCGCGCCCGAACACGGCCGCAAAGCCGGCCGGGTCCAGTCGCCCAAGGACGATATTGGCGTCGGTGACCGTGGCCGGGCCGCCCTTGCCGTAGGCGGCGGGTCCCGGATCGGCGCCGGCGCTGGCCGGTCCGACCCGGACCCGCAGGCCGTCGAAGGCGAGGATCGAGCCGCCGCCGGCGGCCACTGTCTCCACATCCAGCATCGGAGCGCGAAGCCTGACGCCGGCGATCGAGGCGCTCTCGCGCCTCTCCAAGGCGCCGGCGAAACGGCAGACGTCGGTGGAGGTGCCGCCCATGTCGAAGCCGAGGACCGCCGCCGCGCCGACCGCCTTGGCGGTCTCGGCGACTCCGATCACGCCGCCGGCCGGACCCGATAGCACCGCGTCCCGGCCACGAAAGACGCCACCTCGCGCCAGGCCCCCTCCCGAGGTCATGAACAGCGGCTCGGCGCCGGCCAAGGCGTCGCGAAGTTCGCCCAGGTGACGGCGGAGTAGCGGGGTGAGATAGGCGTCGGCCACGGCGGTTTCGGCTCGCGCCAGGAAGCGCGGCAACGGCGAGACCTCGGCCCCGAGGGTGATGAAGGCGAATCCGACCTCGCTGGCGATGACTCCGGCCCGCAGTTCGTGCGCGTCATTGAGATCGCTGTGCATGAAGACGATGGCGACGCTCTCGAAGCCTTCGGCGAGCGCGCTTTGGAGTTCGCGGCGGAGAGCCTCCTCGTCGAGCGGTCGCAGGATGCGCCCGCCGGCATCGAGCCGCTCGTCGGCCTCGACCACGCCGGCGTGCAGGGGCCTCGGCTTGACGATGTCGAGGGTGAAGAGATCGGGCCGGGTCTGATCGCCGATGGTCAGGGCGTCGGCGAATCCGGCGGTGGTGACGAGAAGTGTCTTGGCTCCGGCCCGTTCGAGGAGGGCGTTGGTGGCGAGGGTCGTCCCCATGCGGATGGCGCCGACCCTCGCGGCGGGAAAGGGTTGGTCCGCGCCGACGCCCAGCATCCGGCGCATGGCGTCGATGGCGGCGTCGGCGTAGGCTGGCGAGCGCGAGAGCAGTTTGAGGGTTCGGAGCCTGCCGTCCGGCCCTCGGCCGACGACGTCGGTGAAGGTGCCTCCGCGATCGATCCAGAAGCTCCATGAATCGGTGACGGTCATGCGGGTGCGGCTTCGCTCATGGTTGACGCGGGAGGCTTCCGCGCCGATGTATTCCTATTCCACCGCCTAAAGGGCAAATCGAGGCATGCGCATGGACCCATCGGTTCAGTCGTCCGGGAGCGATCTCGGCGCCGTCGTCCGGCGCCTGGCGTGGATGGTTGGAGCGATCGCCTGGGCTCTGGCCGCGGCGGTGGGACTGGTCATTGCGCTGTGTCTCGCCGCGACGGTGGTGGCGACGGCCTTCTTCGCATCCGCCTGCCTGGCGCTCGCCGGGGCCGTGCTGAAGGCTCGGAGGGCCCTGCGGCGGTCGGCTGATCCGACGCTGATCGAGGCGCGAAACGTCGGCGGGCATTCCTGGGTCGCCTACGGTTGGGACGGCCGCCGCTGATCATGGCGCCCTAAACAGCGCCTTGTTTTCAAACAGACGTTTAGGGAGATCTGGCAATGATCGGGTTGGTGGCGACTCTCAAGGTCCAGGACGGCAAGAACGCCGAGTTCGAGGCCGTGTTCGGCGAACTGTCGGCGAAGGTTCGGGCCAACGAGCCCGGCAACACGTTGTATCAGTTGACCAGGAGCCGGACCGATCCGAACACCTACAAGGTGCTGGAGCTCTACAAGGATCAGGATGCCCTGAGCGCTCACGGACAGACCGACTATTTCAAGGAACTCGGCCGCAAGATGGGACCGTGCATGGCCGGCCGGCCCGAGATCGAATACCTCGACGCCGTCTGACCACGACGCCCGGGGCATGTCGAACCAAGCACTTTTCACCCCTTTTGGATTCAAGGGCCTGACTCTTCCCAACCGGGTGGTGATGGCGCCGATGACCCGTTCGAAGTCGCCCGGCGGCGTGGCGACGGCGGACGTGGCGGCCTACTACGCCCGCCGCGCCGCCGCCGATGTCGCCCTCATCATCTCCGAAGGCACGGGGGTGGCCCGGCCCGCCTCGCTCAACGATCCAGACATTCCCCGATTTCACGGCGAGGGCGAACTGGCGGCCTGGAAGCGGGTGATCGACGAGGTCCACGCCGCCGGCGGCCTGATGGCGCCGCAGCTCTGGCATGTCGGAGCCGTGAAGACCCGGCATCCGACCTGGCTCCCGGCCGGCGGTTATGACAGTCCCTCGGGCATCTCCAGTCCCGGCCACCAATTCGGCGACGCAATGAGCGAGGCGGAGATCGCCGACGCCATCGACGCCTTCGGCACGGCCGCCGGGGACGCCAGGCGCATCGGCTTCGACGCGGTGGAGCTTCACGGCGCCCACGGCTATTTGATCGATCAGTTCTTCTGGAGCGGCACCAACGTCAGGGGCGACGTGTTCGGCGGTCCGACCATCGCCGAGCGGGCGAGGTTCGCGGCGGAGATCCTCAAATCGGTGCGCGCGGCGGTGGGGCCGGATTTCCCGGTGATCATCCGGCTGTCGCAGTGGAAGCAGCAGGACTTCGCCGCCAGGCTGGCGCACACGCCGGCGGAGATGGAGGCTTGGCTGCGACCGCTGTCGGAAGCCGGGGCAGACGCCTTCCATTGCTCGCAGCGGCGATTCTGGGAGGCCGAATTCGAAAACTCCGACCTCAACTTCGCCGGCTGGGCCAAGAAGTTGAC
>DASRLN010000314.1:0-4502 GCA_035648435.1 Caulobacteraceae bacterium | reverse complement strand
GCATGGGGGCGATATCCTCCAGGGGGGCCGGCGACGTGGTGACGGCCGCCGGTTCCGGCTTGGCCTCGGGCTGGGGTTCCAGGCCGGCGACCAGCTCCGGTTCCGGCTCGGGGATCGGCCTCGGCGCGGGGGCGATGATGGTGGCCTCCGGCGCGACGTAGGCCTCAAGGTCCCCGTGCGTCTCGGACCGGCGGGTCCCGAACCCATGAGCCTCCGGCTCGGCGGCGCTCTCGTCCGGCCCGGCGGCGTCGGCGACGAAGGCCGGTGGGACCGGCTCGTCGATCTCGGCCGGCTCCCAGCCAGCATCCGCCGGCTGGGCGCGCGCCGTGGCGCCCGGAGCGTCATCCTCGGAGATTATCCGCCGGATGGAGGCCAGAATTTCCTCCATGGTCGGTTCGGGTGTGGTCTGCTCTGACATGCTTTCCTTCGCGCCCTGTCTATGGATTGCCGCCGGTGAACGATTCCTGAAGCTCACGCTACGCGCGAATCCGCGATCCTGCAATTTTCCAATGAGGGCGCCTCACGGTAATCGGGCGAACATCGAATTTTGACGTCGTGGTTCAATCTTCTTGGCTTTGGCCGGGAAGCACGAAGAGGTTCTCGTTCACCCGATGCCGGCCCTTGTTTTGGCGCCGCGTCTATCTGCCTTCGGGATTGCCCAGGGGCGGCGATGAGGGGGTTCCGGGGGCGCCGAGGCGGTCGATGGCCGAGACCGCCTTGTCCCAGGGCACCGCCCCGGCCCCCTTGACCCGGTCGAAATTGACCTTCGGATCATAGATGGCGGTGTCGATGGCGAGGCTTCTGGCGGTCAGCAGGCCCATGGCGGCCAGCACCGCCGCGCCGGCGGCGTATTCGTCGTGGCGGGCGGTGACCAGGGCGAGCTGGGCGTTGCTGAGGTCCTGCTCGGTGATCAGGACGTCGAGGGTGGTGCGAAGACCCACCTGGGCTTCCTCGCGGGTGCCCTCGAAGGCGATGTTGGCCGCCCTCACCTGTTCTTCGTTGGCCTTCAGATTGGCCCGGGCGCCGAGCAGCTGATTCCAGGCCTGGGAGACGGCCAGCAGCACCTGGCGCCGGGCGGCCTCGATGCCGATCCGATCGACGTTGTTGTTCTCCGCCGCCTGGCGAATCTGCGAGGAGGTCATGCCGCCGGTGAACAGCGGCACGTTCAATACCGCGGTGGCCGATGCGTCTCGCCCGAAGGTGGCCAGGGACGAAGGTTGGGCGAAACCACCTCCGGCAAAGCCCACGCTGCCAAGGCCCAGACTGCCCTTCAGGGAGAGGGTGGGCCGGGTCTGGGCCTTGGCGGCGGCGACCTTGGCGGCGCTGCCGCGCTCGGTGTAGCCGGCCCCGCGAATCTGGGGATTGTTGCCCTCGGCCATGTCGAAGGCCTGATCGACCGTGGCCGGCAGCAGCTTGCCGAGCGACGGCTCGGGGGCGAGGTCGCCGGGATTCTGGCCGACGATCGAGGCGTAGCCGGCGCGGCTGATGGCCAGCTGGGCCTGGGCGGTGGAGAGCTGCGCCTTTCCCCCCGCGACCCGCGCCTCGGTCTCGGCGACATCGGTGCGGGTGATCTCGCCGACGTCGAAGCGGGCCCGCGATTCGTCGAGCTGCCGTGACAGGACGGTGAGGTTCTCCTCGGCGATAGCCAGGCTCTCCTGATCGCGGCGAACGTTGATGTAGACCTGGATGACGTTCTGCAGGACCGTCTGCTCGGTCTGGCGCAGCGTCTCGCGCCCGGCCAGGACGTAATTTCCCGCCGCGTTGACCTGACTGGAAACCAGGCCGCCGGTATAGATCGGCTGAGTGATGGTCAGGGCGCCTTGCGAGGTCTGGCTACGACCTGGAAAAGAGGTCTGGGCGGACGTCTCGTTGTTGTCGTCGCTGGTAATGCTGGCCTGGGCGCCCAAGGTCGGCTCGTAGCCCGCCCGGGCCTGGACGTAGGTCTCGTCGAGGGCGCGCTGGGTGGCCCGCTGGGCCTGGAGGGTGGGGTTGGACTGGTAGGCCAGGGCGATGGCGTCGCCCAGGGTTTCGGCCCGTCCCCCGCCGGCCAGCGCGGCCAGCGCCGCGCCGCACGCGAGGGCGAGCGGCCTCATCGTTCGACGGCCCGATATCCGCAACTTCAAAACGCCCTCGCCGACTTGTCGCAGGCCGGTATAGGACGCCCGCCCCATCTCCCGCTAGCCTAATGGCGATTAAGCTTTCTTCACTTGGTCAGAAGGCGAAGCCGGCCTCGGCCGCGAAACCGGCCAGCAACGGCGGAGTCGAATCGAACATCGCCAGGGCGCCGGCGCCCTGGCCGGACCTCAGGTAGAGCATCGCCCGGCCCACCGGACCGTCGCGCTCGACCACCCCCAGCCGGCCACCCGGGGCGAGAGCCCGGGTCCAGGCGGCCGGCGCCCGGGCCACCGCGCCTTCGCAGATGATGACATCGAAGGCGCCCGCGGGCGAGGTCAGATCGGCTCCGTCGAGGCGCTCGACGATGAGGCCCACGGCTTCCAGCACCGCCGCCGCGTAGGGCGCGGCGATAGCCAGCGCCCGTTCGCCGGCCCGGGGCCGGACGGCCTGCAGCAGCTTGGCCACATCCCGGGGCCGCAGAAGCCAGCGGCCGGGGGCATATTCGATCTCGATGTCGGCGTAGGCCAGGTAGCGCTTGGCCGCCGGCAGGACGGCCTCGCGCGCAACCCGGCGCATGGCGTCCTGCAGGGCGAGGTCGGTGACGTCCGCCGTCCGCACCTGGCTTTCCACCATCGTCGTCCGCTGGGCCGCGTAGTCGGCGCTCATGGTCTTCCCCGAGGCGCTTTGGCGGAGCGCGGCCACCGGCTCCTACACAATCGGAGCGCGGCCTTCCAGCCCACCCTTCGCCTCCTCGCTCGCGCTGCCGGGTCGAGGCAAGAGCAGCCTGGAAGGCCGCGCTCCGGAAGCGGCGGCCGGATTGCCGGCGGGGGGCCGTTCTGGTAGCGGTGCGCCGCCCTTCTGAAGGGGCCTGGTGGCGGAGTGGTGACGCAGCGGACTGCAAATCCGCGCACCCGAGTTCGATTCTCGGCCAGGCCTCCAAGGAACCGAGGACATCGTGCGAGGGGAAACGCATGACCACCAGGCTGCTCACCGGGACATATGTGTCCGGCTACCACATCACCCCGCCGGTCACCATCGTGAGCATTGCCACGACGGGCTATGTCGAAGGAACGGGAGTGACCACCCCGACGGCAGCCACGGGCGCCTACACGGTGGTCAACGAGGGCAAGGTCGCGTCCAGCGGGGCCGGAATCTATCTCTACACCGGCGGCTCGATCACCAACGGCGCTTCCACCGACACCACCGCCTCGATCAGCGGGACGGTCGGCGTGGTCGTCGGCGCGGACGCCGGAACGGTGGTCAACTTCGCCACCATCAGCGCCTCGAGAGCGGCCAGCCAGGGCGTCATCCTCGCCCATGGCGGCTCGGTGACCAACGGCTCGGCGTCGGACACCCAGGCGTTGGTCCAGGGCGCCGAGGCGGTCGGCGTGTATCTGACCGCCGGGACGGTCCGCAACTTCGGCACGCTGCAGGGCGGCGCCATGGCGCCCGAAGGCGGGGCCGTCTATCTGGGCGGCGGCGGATCGGTCATCAACGGCAGCGCCTCCGACACCACAGCCCTGATCGGCGGCAGTCTCACCCTGGGATCGGTCGATGGCGTCGTCACCAAGAATGTGGCCGCGACGGTGATCAACTACGGTGACATCGTCGGCGCGTCGGCGGGGACCGTCAACTATGTCTACTACACGTCCACGGCCATCCTGCTGAAGGCCGGGGGCACGGTGACCAACGGAGCGTCCGGCGCCTCCAGCGCCTACATCGTAATTACTCACGTCCCGGTTGGGGCGTGGATCAGGGCGGGATGGGAATGGGCATTCCGTCGAGTGTGAGTCGGATGGCGTCGATGGCGCGGACGGCGCGTCGTCGGCCGGTTTCGACGACGGAGCGGGTGTCGGCGTAGAGCCCGGCGCCCCATTCGCTGCGGAAGCCGTTGGTGATTTTCCTGTAGACCGCGCAGGGCCTGATGGCGCGCTCGGAGCCGTTGTTGGTGGCGGTGAGGTCACGGCGGGTGACGAAGACGAAGAGATGGCGTCGGATCTTCCTGACGATCTTTTGCAGGTTTTTCCCGGCGGCGTGGGAAGGCGTCAGCTTCATCAGGCCGTCGAGGCGCTTGTCGAGCTTGGCCTCGTAGGCTTTCAGGGTGCTGTCGGCCAGATCGCTTCGCCGCGCCCCGATGGCGCAGGCGTCCTTGAGCAGGGCCTGGACTTTCGGTGCGAACAGCGCGTCGCCGCTGTCGATGGCGTATTGGACATCGCGGATGAAGTGGGCGAGGCAGACCTGATGGGCCCGCGTGGCCCAGTCCATCTGGCCGGCATAGCGGTCGGATATCCAGTATTCCGGTCGCCAGTCGTCGAGGAACGTCTCCACCACCGCCCGCGAGCGATGCGGGTCGGCGACGAAGACGGCGCTCATGGCGTGGTGGAACA
>DASRLN010000313.1:0-5535 GCA_035648435.1 Caulobacteraceae bacterium | reverse complement strand
GGACGGACGGAGGGGCCCGGGCCGCAAACTCCGTCCATCCGTTGTGGAATCCAACGGACCTTTTCTTAGGAGACGGATTGATCAAGTCACGGACCGCGACAGCGCGCCGTCGAGCCAGGCGACGAAGTCGGCCTCGACATCGTCACGGTTGATCTCGTTGAACAACTCGTGGCGGCCGCCGGGATAGACGCGGTGGTCGATGCCGGTCAGTCCCGCCTCGCGCCAGCTCTCGATCAGCGCCCCCGTGAATGCCTGGGCCGGGCCGGTCACCGGATCGAACTGACCGGAGATCACCAGGATCGGAAGATCGTGGCGCACGGCCTTCAGGCGCTCATCCTGGCGCGCATTCCGCCCCAGGGCGAACATCGAGGCCATGGCCGCCTCCTCCAGCGCGAAACCGCAGAGCGGATCGGCCAGATAGGCATCGACCTCGGCCTCGTCACGGGTCAGCCAGTCGTGACTGGTGCGGGCGGGCTCGAAGGCGGCGTTGAGCCGATCCGGGCCGGCCGGGCCGCCGGCCGCGATCATGCTGTCCAGCAGCCTGTCCATCGCCGCCGTGCCGCAGAGCGCCAGGGCGGCAAGCTCGCCGTGGTGTTCGAGCAGGTAGAGCTGAGCGGCGAACGAGCCCATGCTGTGCCCCAGGAGAACCAGCGGCGCGCCGGGACACTCGCGCTTGGCCACGCGCGTGAGGGCGGCCATGTCGTCGATCAGGCCCTGGAACCCGCCCGGGCCGAACGATCCCAGGCCGTGGATCTCCGCCGACCCGCCATGCCCGCGATGGTCGTTGGCGTAGACCCCATACCCGGCCGCGGTCAGCGCCGTCGCCAGCCGCCGATATCGATCAGCGTGCTCGGCCATCCCATGGGCGACCTGCACCACGGCCTTCGCCTTGGCCGCCGGCGACGCCCGCCACGCCGCGATTTGGACCCCGTCGCCGGCGGTGAAGGTGAATTTGGTGATCTCGGCGGAGGCCATCGGGTTTCCAGCTCAGGCGGCGACGGCGCGTCTGGCGCGGGCGACCATGGCGCGCAGGCCGGCGAGCCGGATCTCGGCCGACGCCTCGTCGTCCCGGCCGTAGCCGTAGCCATAGGTTTCGGGGCAAGGCGCACAACGGGTCAGGAACGCCCCCAGCACATGGACCTTGCCGATCGCCAGTCGCTGGACCGCGGCCTTGACCTGGGCGCGGGTGGTGCGGCCGGCCTCGACGATCAGCAGGGCGCCGGCCACCGCCGCGCCGATCACCGGCGCATCGGCGAGGCCCATGATCGGCGGCCCATCGAAGATCACCATGTCGACCATCAGCCCGGCTTCGGCGATGAGTTGCTTCATCCGCGCCCCGGCCAGCAGTTCGGCGGGACTGGGCGGCAGCGGTCCAGAGGTGACGATGAAGAGGTTCGGCTGGTCGGTGGCCTGCGCGGCCTCGTTCAGGCTGGCCGCGCCGGTGAGCAGGTTGGAGAGCCCGACCCGGGTATCGGCGCCCAGCATTGCGTGCAGCGACGGATTGCGCAGGTCGGCATCGACGATCAGCGCCCGGAAGCCGAGCCGCGCCAGACTCTGGCCGATGGCCAAGGCGGTGGTCGATTTGCCGCCGCCAGGCGCCGCGCTGGTCACCAGCAGCGTGCGGGGAAAGCCATCGACGGTCGAGAACTGCAGGGCCGAACGCAGGGAGTGGTAGGACTCCGCCAACGGCGAGCGCATGTCGGCCAGGGCCTCGCGCGGCGCCAGGCCCTTTCTCAGAGAAGGCGCGAGACCCAGCACCGCCAGACCCAGCGCGCCGTCGATGTCGGCCGGCGCGCGGATCGCCTGGTCGAGCCCTTCCCGCGCGAAGGCCAGGCCAATTCCCAGAACCATTCCCGCCAGCGCCGCCAGCGCCAGATTGGCCACCGGATCGGGGCGGGATGGCGCCGCCGGGGCCACGGCGCGATCGACGATGGAGATGTTGTTGGCGGCCAGGCCCCCGGCGACGCCGATTTCCTTGTAGCGCTGGAGCAGGCCCGCATAGAGCGTCCGGTTGGTGTCTGCTTCGCGCTGGAGGATGGCGTAGCGGATGCCGCGGCCTCGCAGGTCGAGCACCTTGGTCTTCAAGGTTTCGACCTGGGTGGTCAGCGACCGTTCGCTGGTCAGCGCCACCTGATACTGGGTCTCCAGCGAGGCCCGGATGCCGGCGGTCTGCGATCTGAGCTGCCGGTTGGTCTCGTCGATCCGCGCCTCGAGCCGGCGCATGTCCGGGTAGCCGGGTTTGTAGATTTCGAGCTTGTCCTGGTATTCGGCCATCAGCCTGGCGCGCTCCTGGCTGATCTGCTGCACGGTCGGATTGAGCAGCGCCTCGTCCATCGAGGCTCCAGGTTTCTCCGCCTGGCGCCAGCGCTCCTCGGCGTGGATCCGATCGGCCGTGGCGGCGGCGAGGGCTCCGTTGAGCGCCTCCAGACTGGCCCCGGCCAGCGACGGCTGGGCGTCGGGGTTGTTGGCCTGCCCGCCGGCAAGGTTGATGATCTGCTGGCCGGCGGCGTAGGCCACCAGTTCGCGCTCGCTGTCCTCGAGCTTGCTCTTCACCTGCCCCAGCCGCCGCTCCAGGAAGCCACGGGCATAGGACGACGACTCAACCTGCCGGTCGAGGCCGGCGGCGATGAAGCTCTCGGCGAAGGCGTTGGCGATCCGCGCCGACAGCGGCGCATCGGGACTGGCGAAGGTCATCGAGACCAGCCGCGATCCGCGCGCCGGCGCCACGTCCAGGTGGTCGCGCAGGAGTTGGATCACCTTCCGGTCGCGGGTCCCCCGACGCGGCGGCCGGCCGGTCATCGCCTCGACGAAGGCGTCGTCGCGGGCGAGGCCCAGAGACGCCGCCACCCGGGCGGCCAGCGACCGGCTCCGCATCAGCCCGTACTGGGTCTGGAAAAACTCCTCGCCGCCGGCCAGGTTGTCGCTGGGCGTCTGGCTTTCGGCGCTCACCACCCTGGCCGACTCCCGGTCGATCTGCAGTGTCGCCGCGGCGACATAGGTCGAAGGCGTCAGCAGGGTGACCACGATCCCCACGACCAGGCACCCGATCAGGCTCCCGGCCGCCAGCCAACGGTGCTTGAGGAGAATCCGCCAATAGTCGAAGACATCGAGGTGGTCGCCCGCGGCCCGGCGGTCGTCCATTCGCCAGTCCATCGTCCGGGCGTGTTCGGCCGGCTGCCCTTGGGGAAGGGCCGGACTCACAGGCCCATCTCCAGGGCCAGGAACACGCCGCCTCTGTGCGCCCCATCCATTCGTCGGCCCCGATTCCCCCGCCCGACGAGAAAGGCTAAGCTGTTTCGGATCGGCCTGTCGCGCTCAAATTTCCTGCCGGGGCCAAAGCCGCGCTCGCCATTCCGGTCAAGATGGCGCATGGTGGCAAAGCACCCTCAATCAGCGCGGAGACCCCAGAATGTCGGCCTTGATCTTTCGGATCGTGAAGCATGACGGCGCCTGGGCGGTGGAGCACGAAGGCCGCTTCTCCAACCGCGCCCGCGACAAGGCCGAGGTCGTCGCCTCGGCCACCAAGCTGGCCCGCGCCGCGGTCGGCCAGGGCCGCCTGGTCCAGGTCCGCGTCGAAGGCGAAACCGGCTACTTTTAGGGGAGGCGAAGATGGCCAACAAAGACCAGAAGAACAGCAAGAAGGAAGTCCGCAAGCCCAAGAAGGCCAAGGCCGCCGCCGCCCCGGCGGCGTCCCCGTTCGTGGTCACCAAAGGCAAGAAGTAGCGCGGGTAGCCGCCACTCCCTACCTGATTGACACATCGCGCTCCGATCACCCAGCGTACCCTCGCCCCGTTCTTGGCGGGGAGAGGGCAGGGTGAGGGGTGTCTCCGCTTTGGCGCAATGGTCCGGGAGAGGCGTCGCCGAGCGGCGCCACCCCCTCACCCCGCCCTCTCCCCCATGAAGGATGGGGGCGAGGGTGGTCGTGTGCGAAGTGTGAACGCCGTAGCGTGAAGAACGAGGAAGGACTCCGGCCCCTTCAATAGCCCTGCAGCCTCGCGTAGCGGTCCCGGTGATAGGCTTGGCTGCCGAACGCCGCCTCGGTGGCCCGGGCGCGCTTCAGGTACAGTCCGGCGTCGTGGGCGTCGGTCATGCCGATGCCGCCGTGCATCTGGACCATCTCGTTGGAGACCAGGTGCAGGGTGTCGCCCATCTTGGCCTTGGCCAGCGAGACCAGCTCGGCGGTGTCGGGCGCGCCGTTGTCGATGGCGGTCAGGGCCGCCTCGACGCAGGAGCGAGCCAGTTCAAGGTCGGTGAACATCTTGGCCGCCCGATGCTGCAGTGCCTGGAAGGCGCCGATCACCTGGCCGAACTGCACGCGGGTCTTCAGATAGTCGAGCGTGACGTCGAAGGCCTGGTTCGCGGCGCCGAGCATTTCGGCGGCTAGGCCGGCGCGGGCGCGGTCGAGGACCTTTTCAAGCAGCTCGCCGCCCTTGTCGGCTTCGCCGAGCACGGCGTCGGCGCCGACCTCGACATTGTCGAATGTCACATTGGCCGCGCCGCGACTGTCGGCCAGCTTCAGCGCCTTGCGGCTGACGCCCTTGGCGTCGGCCGGCACCAGGAAGAGGGTGATGCCGTCCTTGTCGCCCGGCTTGCCGGAGGTGCGGGCCGAGACCACGAAAAGGCCGGCGGCCATGCCTTCGAGCACGAAGCTCTTATCGCCGCTGAGGCTGTAGCCCGAGCCGCCCTTCTTGGCCGCCAGGGCGACCTTTTCCGGGTTGTGGTGCGGGCCTTCATCGACCGCCAGGGTGGCGACCAGTTCGCCGGCGGCGATCTTGGGCAGATGGGCGCTTTTTTGCGCGTCCGTCCCGCCGAGGATGATGGCGGAGGCTGCGGCCAGGGCCGAGGAGAGCAGCGGAGAGGCGGTCAGGGTGCGGCCGGTCTCTTCCAGGATCAGGCCAAGGCTGAGATAGCCGAAGTCCGATCCGCCGTATTCCTCGGGGATGATGACGCCGGTCCAGCCCATCTCGGCCATTTCGGCGAAGGCGGCGGGGTCGTAGCCCAGCTCGGCGCCGGAATCCCGCATCTTGCGGAAGGCGGTGACGGGGGATTTTTCTTGCGTCCAGGTGCGGGCTGCGTCGCGCAGCATGCTCTGTTCTTCAGTCAATACGGCCATGTTGAATCGTCCCTAGTTTGAAGTGCTGTTGACCGGATCGGGCAGGCCCAAAATCCGTTTTGAGATGATGTTGTTCTGAATTTCGTGGCTGCCGCCGAAAATGGTGGTCGCCTTGCCGCCGAGCCAACCGCGCACGGCGGCCAGCTCGTCGGAGGAGAAGCCTTCGCCCTCCCAGCCGAGACCCTGGTTGCCCATGATCTCGAGGGTGAGTTCGGCCTGATCCTGGCCGATCTTGGTGCCGGCGTTCTTCATGATCGAGGTCGCCGCGCTCGGTCCCTGATTGGAGCGGGATTCCACGATGGTGCGCATGGCGGTAAGCTGGAAGGCGCGCCGCTCCATGTCGTGGGCGACGATGCGGCTGCGCAGATCGGAATCGATGATACGCCCTTTGTCATCGACGCCGACATAGGTCTTGGCGAGGC
>DASRLN010000312.1:0-13665 GCA_035648435.1 Caulobacteraceae bacterium | reverse complement strand
GGCGGCGATGGTTTCGCCGGCGCCGCGTTCGTCTGGGGCGGCGGATTGGTGGCGGGGGTGGCCGTCCCGACCGCGGCGGCGGCCGGGGAGACCTTGCCCAAGGTCTCCCCGGGCGCCACCGTCGCGCCTTCCTCGGCGGTGATTTCGCTGAGCACGCCGTCCTCCGGCGCGGCGACTTCCAGGCCTACCTTGTCGGTTTCGAGTTCCACGAGCAGTTCGTCGCGCTTGACCGTGTCGCCGGCCTTCTTTGCCCAGCGCGCCACGGTCGCCTCGGTGACCGATTCGCCGAGCGTGGGGGTAAGGACGTCGGTCATCTTAGGATCGGACTCCGAGGAAATCGCTCAGCCGGCTCTCTTAAGCCGATATCAGGAGAAGGCCACGGCGAGAAACGTCTGGAGTTCCTTCGCGTGGCGGGTCATCAGGCCGGCCGCTGTCGAGGCGCTGGCCGGGCGGCCGACGTAACGGGCGCGCTTGGCCGCGATCTTCATCTTGGCCAGGGTGAGTTCCAGCCATGGATCGACGAAGGTCCAGCCGCCCATGTTCTTCGGCTCTTCCTGGCACCACACCAGTTCGGCCGCGGCAAACCGGGAAAGTTCGGTGGTGAGCGACTTCACGGGCCAGGGGTAGAACTGCTCCAGGCGCATCAGATAGACGTCGTCGATTCCACGCTTTTCGCGCTCGTCGAGGAGGTCGAAATAGACCTTGCCCGAACAGAGCACCACGCGGCGGATCTTCTCGTCGCCCTGGAGGCGGATGGCGGTGTTCTGGCCGCGCTCGGCGTCGTCGTGCAGCACCCGGTGGAAGGACGAGCCCTCGGCCATGTCCGACAGCTTCGACAATGCTTTCTTGTGACGCAGCAGGGACTTGGGCGTCATCACGATGAGGGGCTTGCGGAACTCACGGACCATCTGGCGGCGCAGGACGTGGAAGTAGTTGGCCGGCGTCGAGCAGTTGGCCACTTGGAGATTATCTTCGGCGCAGAGCTGCAGATACCGCTCCAGACGGGCGGACGAGTGTTCCGGCCCCTGGCCCTCGTAGCCGTGGGGCAGAAGCATCACCAGACCGGACATGCGCAACCATTTGCGCTCGCCCGAGGAGATGAACTGATCGACCACCACCTGCGCGCCATTGGCGAAATCGCCGAACTGCGCCTCCCAAAGGGTCAACGTCTTCGGGTCCGTGAGAGAGAAGCCGTACTCGAAGCCGAGCACGGCCTCTTCGGATAGCGGCGAATCGAGCACCTCGAAGTGCGCCTGCCCGGGGCGGAGATGGGCAAGCGGCGTGTAGTGATCCTCCGTGGTCTGATCGATGAGGTCGCAGTGGCGCTGGACGAAGGTGCCGCGCACCGTGTCCTGGCCCGAGAGCCGGACCGGAAAGCCCTGATCGAGCAGGGTCGCGAAGGCCAGGTGCTCGGCCGTGGCCCAGTCGATGTTCTCGCCCGTCTCGATGGAGGCGTGACGATGTTCGATCACCCGGCCGACGGTTCTGTGGACGTCGAATCCGGCCGGAACACTGGTGAATTTCAGGCCGAGGTCGCGCAGCTTCTGCAAGGGGGCGGCGGTGGCGCCGCGCAATTCTTCGTCTTCGGGCCGCGCCAGTCCCGCCCACTTTCCGTCGAGCCAGTCGGCCTTGTCGGCGTGGTAGGTCTTGCCGGCCTCGAACTCGGCTTCGAGAAAGGCGTCGAACTCGGCGATCCAGCCGTCGATATCGTCCTGCGTGGCCACGCCCTCGGCGATCAGTCGCCGGCCGTAGAGTTCGCGCGTGGAGGGGTGCGCCTTGATCTTCCGGTACATGGCCGGCTGGGTCATGGTCGGATCGTCGCCCTCGTTATGGCCGAACCGGCGATAGCAGAACATGTCGATGACCACGTCCTTGCCGAACTGCTGGCGATACTCGGCGGCGACCTTGGCGGCGAACACCACCGCCTCGGGCTCGTCGCCGTTGGCGTGGAAGATCGGGGCCTCGACCATCAGGGCGCTGTCGGAGGGGTATGGGCTGGTGCGCGAATAGCGCGGGCTGGTGGTGAAGCCGATCTGATTGTTGACGATGAAGTGGATGGCGCCGCCGGTGCGATAGCCCTTCACACCCATCAGATTGAAGCACTCGGCGACCACGCCCTGGCCGGCGAAGGCGGCGTCACCGTGCATCAGCAGTGGCAGCACATGGCCCCGGCCAGCGTTCGGATTGTCGCGCAAGGTGAAGGCCTGCTTGGCGCGCGCCTTGCCGAGCACCACCGGGTTGACGATCTCCAGGTGGCTGGGATTGGCGGTCAGGGAGAGGTGAACCGAGTTGCCGTCGAAGGCGCGGTCGGAGGAAGCGCCCAAGTGGTACTTGACGTCGCCCGATCCCTCGATGTCCGAGGGCATGGCCGATCCGCCCTGGAACTCGTGGAAGATCACGCGGTAGGGCTTGGCCATCACGGCGGCCAGGACATTGAGCCGTCCTCGGTGGGGCATGCCCAGCACGATGTCCTTCACGCCCAGGGCGCCGCCGCGCTTGATGATCTGCTCCAGCGCCGGCACCGCCGCCTCGCTGCCGTCCAGGCCGAAGCGCTTGGTGCCGGGGAAACGTTTGTGGAGAAACCGTTCGAAGCCTTCGGTCTCGATGAGCTTCTTGAGAATGGCGATCTTGCCTTCGGGCGTGAAGGTGATCTCCTTGTCGCGCCCCTCGATCCGCCGCTGGAGCCACGCCTTCTCGGTCGGGTCGGAGATGTGCATGTACTGCACGCCGATTGCGCCGCAGTAGGTGCGCTTGAGAAGCGCCAGGATCTCCCGAACGGTCGCGTCTTCCAGGCCAAGCACGTAGTCCAGGAAGATCGGCCGGTCGAAGTCGCTTTCCGAAAAACCGTAGTTGGCGGGATCCAGTTCGGTGGCGTCGCCGACGGTCGTCGCCAGGCCCAGCGGATCGAGCCTGGCCTTGAGGTGACCGCGCATGCGGTAGGCGCGGATCATCATGATCGCCCGCAGGGAATCCAGCGTCCGCGCGCGAACCTCGTCGGGGCCGGCCGTCGGCGCCGCGACGGCGATTTCGCGCCCCAGCTTGGCCGCCACCGCCGGCCACAGGCCGTCGATCGCCGAGACCCAGTCGGGTCTTCCAAGTTCGGTGGGAGGCGGTGTCCAGGAAGGGGCCTCGGCGGATTTGCGCACCGCGTCGGCGCCGTCGGAGAGCGAGGTGAAGAAGGCGCGCCAGGACGGCTCGACGGTCGCGGGATCGCTCGCCCATCGGGCGTGGAGATCCTCCACGAAGCCGGCGTTGGCCCCATAGAGGAAGGAAGTTTCCGCCAGAACCTGGTTCAGCCGGCCCGCGTCGTCCGCCATGGCAATTCACCTCGACCGCCGCCCCGAGAGCCGGCGCGCCCAAATATAGTTACGTGAGAGTGGGTTTTCGATGAACCTATCGCGCGCGATCGATAGCGGAAATGCGGCGCCCGCGGGACCAATCGGCGTCGGCTGCCGCGATTGGAGGCGTTCCCATCGGCTATCGCCTTCGCCACTCGAGCAGCACGTCCGGCTCCTTCTCCTCGTTGTCGGCCCCGTCGGTCAGGCGGACCTCGGCGAATGCCTGGAGGCGATAGAGCCGCCGCGAGCGATCGTTGTGCTGGAAGGTCCACAGCCGTACGCGCCGGCGCCCCTTCAGCGCGGCGGCGATCAGAGTCTGCCCCAACGCCCCGGCCGTGGCGTTCCTGGGCGACATAGAGATGGTCGATCCAGCCGGCGCGCACGGCGCAGAAGCCGATGATCTCCCCGCTCTCGACGGCCGCCCAGACCGTGCAGCGCGCGAACACGCGATCACGATAGAAGGCGCGATCCTCCTCCGGGGTGTGGGGATAGAGGAACGACCACTCGGCCTCGGCCGTACGACGATAGAGGCTCGCGATCGCGTCGCTCTCCCCAACCCGCGCCCGGCGCACGTTCCAGGTCATCGGGCGACGCCACCTGGGAGACCGCGGGTCAACCGCCCTTCAGAACCTCGAGGAGAGTGTGCCCCAGCGCCGCCGGCGACGGGGAGACGCGGATCCCGGCCGATTCCATGGCGGCGATCTTGTCCTCCGCGCCGCCCTTGCCGCCGGAGATGATCGCGCCGGCGTGGCCCATGCGGCGGCCGGGGGGCGCCGTTCGTCCGGCGATGAAGCCGACCATCGGCTTCTTGACCCTGTTGGCCTTGATGAAGGCGGCGGCGTCTTCCTCGGCGGCGCCGCCGATCTCGCCGATCATGATGATCGATTGGGTGGCCGGGTCGGCGAGAAACATCTCCAGGATGTCGATGAACTCGGTTCCCTTGACCGGATCGCCGCCGATACCGACCGCCGTGGTCTGACCAAGGCCCACCTGGGTGGTCTGGAACACCGCCTCGTAGGTCAGGGTGCCCGAGCGTGAAACGACACCGACCGAGCCGCCCCGGAAGATGTTGCCGGGCATGATGCCGATCTTGCACTGATCGGGGGTCAGCACGCCGGGACAGTTCGGCCCGATCAGGCGCGACTTGGAGCCTTGCAGGGCGCGCTTGACGACAATCATGTCCATCACCGGAATGCCCTCGGTGATGCAGACGATGAGCCCGATCTCGGCGTCGATCGCCTCGAGAATGGCGTCGGCGGCGAAAGGTGGGGGCACGTAGATGACGGTCGCGTCGGGCGCTGTCGCCTCGACCGCCTCGGCGACGGTATCGAACACCGGCAGGCCCAGGTGGGTCGAGCCGCCCTTGCCCGGCGAGGTCCCTCCGACCATCGCCGTGCCATAGGCGATCGCCTGTTCGGTGTGGAAAGTGCCCTGCGCGCCGGTCACGCCCTGGCAGATGACGCGGGTCCGTTTGCCGATCAGAATGGACATGCGTCTCGCTCTCGAGAACCGCGCCGGAGGCGATGTCCGATCGGCATCGCGGCCGTCGGCGGGATCATTTCTTGATTTTCAGGAGATCGAGGATGGCGCCATGGCCGTCGGTGGAGACGGTGAGGATTTCCATTCCCGGGCCGGCGGCGGCGGTGTCGTAGTCGCTCTTCGCCAAGGCGTGTCGCCCCTCGGGGGCATCCGAGAAGCGGTAGAGGGCGTTGGTGGGGCCGGCGTCCTGCGCGGCGAAGCCGGTCCAGGCGGCGGCGTCCTGCTGAACCTCGGCGAACGCCGACTTGGCGACGTGCATGGTGCAGGCGCTGACCTGAACGCCCTTCCTGGTCATTCCCCGCCAGGCGAACAAGGTCACCTCGCTGTCGCCGATCTTGCTGGCGCGGGTCAGGCGATCGCTGACGTCGACGCCCTCCATGGTCGTGTCCCCAGCCGAGTCCGATTTCTTCCAGCCATTGGCGTTCGCCGCGGCGGTCACCGCGGAAAAATCGGCGCGGGTGTCGGCGCAGACCTTGGTGAATGCCGCAAAGACGGGATCGGCGCACGCCGGCGAGGCGATCGCGGCGAAGATCGCCGCGGCGATCACTCCATGGATACGATTCACGCGCACATCCTCAAGGGGCTGAAAAATGGAAGTTCGCGACCCTTAGGCCATGGGGACGGCGTTCGCAAAGCCCGATCGTCCGGTCGCGCGGCGCCGAACTCACGCCGCGGCTCTCACCGCCGCGACAATCTTCTCCGCGCCGTCGGCCAGGTCGTTGGCGGCGATGACATTGAGACCGCTGCCCGAAATGATGCTCTTGCCGAGTTCGACGTTGGTCCCCTCCAGGCGCACCACCAAGGGGACCTTCAGACCCATCTCCCTGACCGCCGCGACCACGCCTTCGGCGATGATGTCGCAGCGCATGATGCCGCCGAAGATATTGACCAGGATTCCCTTCACGTTGGGATCGGCGGTGATGATCTTGAACGCCGCGGTGACTTTTTCCTTCGAGGCGCCGCCGCCGACGTCGAGGAAGTTGGCCGGCTCGGCGCCATAGAGCTTGATGATGTCCATGGTGGCCATGGCCAGGCCCGCGCCGTTGACCATGCAGCCGATCTCACCGTCCAGGGCAATGTAGGAGAGGTCGTGACGGGACGCTTCGATCTCCTTGGCGTCCTCTTCGGTCTCGTCCCGCAAAGCCGCGAGGTTCTTGTGGCGCCAGAGGGCGTTGTCATCGAACGACACCTTGGCGTCGAGCACGACCAGCCGGCCGGCGCCGGTGACGATCAGAGGATTGACCTCGAGGAGGTTCATGTCGGTGTCGGTGAAGGCTTCGTAGAGCGCGGCCAGAAGTGGACGGACCTGCTTGGCGAGGTCGCCGGACAGTCTCAGCGTCTTGGCCAGCTTGGCGGCGTGGTGCGGCCACACGCCGGTGGCCGGGTCGATCGAGAAGGTGACGATCTTCTCGGGCGTCGCCCGGGCGACTTCCTCGATGTCCATGCCTCCCTCGGTGGAAGCGACCACCGCCACGCGGCTGCTCTCGCGATCGACGAGCAGCGACAGGTAGAGCTCGCGCTCGATCGCGGCGCCTTCCTCGATGTAGAGGCGGCGCACCACGCGGCCCTTCGGCCCGGTCTGATGGGTGACGAGGGTCATCCCGAGCATCCGGGTGGCCTCCTCGCGCAACGCCTCGATCGATTTGACGACCTTGACGCCGCCGCCCTTGCCACGGCCGCCGGCATGGATCTGAGCCTTCACCACCCACACCGCACCGCCCAGCTTTTCCGCCGCCGCCACCGCCTCCTCGACGGTGAAGGCCGGATAGCCGCGCGGCACCGGCGCGTTGAAATCCGCGAGGACGGCCTTGGCCTGATGTTCGTGGATGTTCATGGAGGGTCCGGTGGGGATGGCGGCGGCCTTCCTCTATAGGGGGGCGGCCAATGGCGGCGCAACCGACCCGTGACGCCGAGGTCAGGCCGCCTTGCCCACCACCGCGGTCGCCCGCCGTTCGAGCTTGCCCCAGCCGACGCGATAGCCGCGGATGGCGGTGACCACCGACTTGACCACCACGTAGTACATCAGTTGGCGGTAGCCGAAGCGCTGGATCGGCAGCCAGATGAGGTCGCCCCATGGCGCGCGGCGCTCGAGGGCCATGCCCAGGGCGCCGGCGGAAAGGTCGAGGAAGATGAACGCCGCCCAGTAGAACAGCGAACGGAAAAAATCGTCCGGTGACCATTCCACTGGGTGGTAGGCGCGGCCGTAGAGAGCCCAGATCAGGCTTGAGACGATGGCCAGATCGACCAGAGGGGCGGCGACGGTGAGGAAGATCTGGAACAGCCAGATCTGCGGCAAGGCGACGAACCCCAGAACCGGCCGCCTGCGGTTGAACAGGCCTTTGCGATGCTTCCACAGGCACTGCAGGGTGCCGAACGACCAGCGGAAACGCTGATTGAGGAGGCCCGCCACGGTGTCGGGCGCCTCGGTGTAGGCGCGCGCCTCGGGATCGAATTCCACTCGCCAGCCGGCCTGCTGGACGGCCAGGGTCAGATCCTGATCCTCGGCCAGGGTGTCGGCCGGATAGCCGCCCAGCTGTGTCAGCGCCTCGCGGCGCCAGGCGCCAACGGCGCCGGGCACCACGGTCACCGCGCCGAGGGTCGCGAGCGCGCGCCGCTCGAGGTTCTGGGCGGTCACATATTCCAGCGCCTGCCAGCGGGTGATCAGGTTCAGCCGATTGCCGACGATGGCGTTGCCGGCCACGGCCCCGACGCGGGGATCGGCGAACCAGCGGACCAGCCGGGGCAAGGTGTCGGGCGGGAACAAAGTGTCGGCGTCGAGCGCGACGACGATCTCGCCGTGGGTCTGGGCAAGTCCGCGGTTGAGAGCGGTCGCCTTGCCGCCGTTCTCGAACGACAGCAGCTTGACGCGGGGGTCGTTCCGGAAGGTCTCGCGCACGACTTCGGACGTGCGGTCGGAAGAGCCGTCGTCCAGAACCAGAACCTCCAGGCGTCGCCATTGGGATGAGAGGATCCGGCTGACCGACGAGGCGATGACCTTTTCCTCGTTGAAGCAGGGGATGAGGACGCTGACCAGCGGACCCGACTGCGGATCGAGCATTGGCGGCGCCCGGCCCGGCGCCCGCAGACCATGCGCGAGGGACAGCACGCCCAGGAAGGCCAGACGCGCCACGCCCAGCACGATGGCGACCAGGAACAGGGCCTGCATGGCCGCGTAGAGGTAGCGGAAGAAGCCGAAGCCCAGTCGATCCAGCCACAGCTCGACGGACGAGCGAGAGGTCGGCGGCAGGGCGTCGTCGCGGCTCATGCCGGCCAGTTCATCGATGGTGACGAGCCTGTAGCCGTGGGCGCGCAGAGCATCGATCAGGGCCGGGAGGGCCTCCACGGTCCGGCTGCGATCACCGCCGGCGTCGTGCAGGAGGACGACCTGGCCGGCGTGGGGACCGGTGTCGGCCAGACGCGCGAGCGTCCGCTCGACGATCAGTCGGGGATCCGGTTTCTTCCAGTCGTCCGGGTCGATGCGGAGTCCGACGATCAGATATCCCAGGCCCTGCGCCATCAGCAGCGGCCGCACCTCATTGGGCGTCGATGGCTCGGCGTCGCCGAAATAGGGGGGTCGGAAGAGGCGCATGGACCGGCCGGTGATCACTTCGAACAGGCGCTGGGTGGTGTTCAGTTCGAGGTCGGTCTGCGCCACGGGCGTGGCGCCGATGTTGGGATGGGTCCAGGTGTGGTTGCCGACCATCTGGCCCTCCCGCACCTCGCGTTCGACGAGTTCGGGTTTGGCCTGCATGTTCTGGCCAATGACGAAGAACGTCGCCTTGGCCTGTTTGGCCTTGAGAATGTCGAGGATCTTGGGGGTGTAGCGCCCGTCGGGGCCATCGTCGAAGGTCAGCGCCACCCAGCCCGGGTGAGCGCCGTAGCGCTCGATCACGTACGAACTGGGCATCACCTCGTAGTCCTCGCCGGAGATCAGACCGTTGTCGGGATCGACCTCGATCGACCGCTTGCCGCCGGTGGGCGGGGTGTCCACGTGCAGCACCTCGCCGGAGCCGTCGAAATCGACGCCCACGCCAGGGGCGATCGGTTCGAGGCCGGTCGGCTTGGCGGAATCATAGGGTTGTCGCAGGTATTGCCAGACGGCCGGGTCCTCCGACCCCATGCGCCACAAGCCGTAACCCATAGGGCGGAACGGGTCGGTTACCTTGATCTCGTTGTAAAGCGTGGCGGCGTCGAGAAACCAGACGATGTGCTTGCGACCGCTGTCGTCCTCATAGGCGTAGGTCGGGTTGAGGGCGTCATCGTCAAGCGAGACCTTGGCGTCGGCGTCATGGGCGGTCTGGGTGGCGTCGTAGAACGTCGCGGTGTCGGAACGGCCGGGTCCTTTGGCGTCGGCGATCGTCCAGTCGTAGCCGTAGGCGCCGAAGGCCAGCACGGTGCGCGCCGGATCAAGCTGGCTCATGTCATGCGCCAGGGTTTCTTCGAACCAGTTCTGGCCGGCCGTCGGACCCGGATCGCCGGTCGCCCAGTGTTCGTCGTAGGCCATCAGGACCACCGCGTCGGAGACGCTCTGGAGTTTCTTCAACGGCCAGGCGTTGTCGCCGAATGGGGTGGTCACCCAGACTTCGCGGCCGATCGGCGCCAGGGCCGCCCGCGCCTCGCTCAGGAAGGCGGGGTATTGGCCCAGGGCTTGTGGCGAAAGGTTCTCGAAATCGAAGACATAGCCGGCGTAGCCGCGCTGCCTGGCAAGGGCGACGAGATTGCTCAGCAGGGCCGCGCGGGCCGCCGGGTAGGTCAACAGCTTGTCGGCCAGAGGCCCGTCCGGCTGTTCGTGCGGAGCGTTATGCACCATCGGCAGCACCGAGGGCGGTGTGTGGGCGCCGGCGATGATGGCTTCGGCCTGCGGATCGGAGGTCACGGCGACGCGCCCAAGGGACCCGTCCAGGGCCACCCATTGCGGCGAGACCACATCGAGCTGGTCGATGTGGCGCTTGAGCGACACGCGCGAGCTCTCGTCCCAGGTGACATAGAAGCCGACGGACAAGGGCCGCGCCCGACCGCCGGACGTCGTCGAGCTCGGCCTGGGAATGCGCCGCCACTCCGCCGCGCGCCTTAGCCGATGAGCGGTCTCCACGTGCAGGGCCTGCAGAACCTGGGGGTCCTTCAAGGTCAGGTTCGGCAGCCGCGGGGCGAAAGCCAGGGTCGCGAAGAACCCCGCGACGACGAGCGCGGCGGCCGAGATGACGAGCCCGACGCCCAGATTGGCCTGCTTCGCCCGGCGTCCCGAAGGATCGTGAAAAACGAAGCCGACCATGCTGTTGAGTCCGCCGAACCCTTTCCCGGGCCGCGATGCGCCGCGGCGCGCGGAACATGAACGAAGGCCGGCGCGATGCAAGAGGGCGTTTGCGCCCGATTGACACCGACCGGGGCCGGCCCCTTCTAGCGCTCGGGGCCGCGCCGAGGCGGCCGAAAGATCGATCATGCCGCGCGAGTCCACCCCCAGCGGAATTGAGAACCGCGACTGGCCGGTCCTGGCCGCGGCGTGGTTGCGCGTCGTGCTCGCCACCACGGTCGTGGCGGTGATCGTGGCCATGTCCGGCGGGTTCGGGACCGGGGTCCTGCGCGTCGTGCCCAGGTTCATCTACTGGATCGTGATCTGCGCCTTTGGCGCGGCGATCGGCATCACCTCGGCATACCTCGCCTTCCCCAGAGCCTGGTTCGCCGAAAGGCCGGTGGCGGCCTGGGCCATCATCGTCGCCTGCGTCACCGCGCCGATGACCATCGTCGTCGCCTTCTCGAACGCGGCGATAAATCATCGCGTCTTCCAACCGCTGTTCCTGGCCGAGGTGTTTCCCTCGACCCTGGCGACCACGGCCGGGATCACGGCGCTGGCGTTCCTGGTCCGGCGACGGACGGCGGTGGAAACCCACGCCTCTCCGGTCGGGGCCGCGCCGGCGAAGTTCCTCGCTCGCCTGCCGGCCAAGCTCGCCGGCGCCGAGGTCTGGGCCGTGGAGGCCGAGGACCACTACCTGCGCCTGCACACCTCCAACGGGCGTGATCTCATTCTCATGCGCCTTTCCGACGCGGTCGCCGAACTCGAGGGCATCGAGGGGGCCCGAACTCATCGTTCCTGGTGGGTCGCCCGGGCGGCCGTGGCGGGCGTCGAAAGGGGAGACGGCAGGGCCGTCCTGACGCTACCCGACGGCGCCGAGGCCCCGGTGAGCCGCGTCTACGCCAAGGTGTTGCGGGCGGCGGGCTGGTTCTAGTCCGGCGAATCGCCGGCCCAATGACGATCTCCGTCGATGGCCGCGTTCGTCCCCAAAGCGGTCGTTGGTTAGTGCCCGAAGCCGTCAGATTCTCACCCCGAGGCCGCGGCACGGCGCGAACGCCATTCCTCGCCCGACTGGCCCCAGACGCCAACCGCGTGGTCGTCGTAGGGCGGAGGAAGGCGGCCCTGGCGCAAGAGGCGCGAGCCCAGGCGGCGAGCGACGTTCTGCGAAGCGACGTTTTCCGCGTCGATGCAGTGGATGACCTCGGTCCAGCCGAGATGATCGACGGCCCAGTCCATGACCGTCGCCGCGCCCTCGGTGGCGTAGCCTTTTCCCCAGGCGTCGCGCGCCAGGGTCCAGCCGACCTCATTGCCCGGCCAGCCTTCGGGACGCCAGGGTCCAAGGCGGCCGATCCACCGGCCGGTGGACTTCTCGACCACGGAAAACATCGAGAAGCCCTGGATGGTCCAGGCGCCCGCGACCTGGAGGAAGCCGCGCCAGGCGACGGCGCGCGGCTGCACGCCGCCCAGATGGCGCATCGCTTCCTCGTCGGCCGAGAAGGCGGCCCATCCCTCGAAGTCCTCCGCCCGGGTCCGGCGAAGGATCAGCCGGGCCGTTTCAAGAACGATCTCGCTGGTCATGCGGAGTTCTTGATGCTAGCAGTTCGACAGCATATAGAGGACCTTGCGATGGGCGTGCTCACCATCCGGCGCCTCGATGAGGACGTCATCTCCAGACTTAAGGAGAAGGCCTCCCTCAACGGCCGTTCCATGGAGGAGGAGGCGAGGATCGCCATCTGCCAATCGGTGGCCACGGGCGCCCTCGTCGGCGAGGCGGCCGTCGGCTTCTTCAGGAGCCTTCGGCGGGAACTTTTCGGCGACCGGATTCTTCCGGATAGCACGTTGTTGATCCGCGAAATCCGCGAAGGGGACCCCACCGGCTGGGACGAGGCGTGATCGTCGATAGCAGCGTGGCGATGAAATGGCTGCTCGCCGAGGCGCTCTCCGACCGCGCCGACGACCTCCTGCGAAGAGGCGATCTGCGCGCGCCGGATATCGTCGATTTCGAGGTTTGCCAGACCCTGACGCGACGGGTGCGACAACGACTGCTTTCCAACAATCAGGCGGAAAGCCTGCGAGTCGCCTTCGAATCGACGCCAATGGCTCGCGATCCTTGGCGGAGGTGGGCCACCGCGGCGTTCGAACTCAGCCTTGCCCTGCACGCGACCTTCGCCGACTGCCTGTTCCTCGCTCGCGCGGTCGATGCCGGCGACCGGCTCGTCACCGCCGATGAGCGGTTCGCCAGGGTGGTTCGAAGCGCCCCCATGTTGCGGTCGCGGATCGTTCTTCTCGGCGAAACCTGACCAGGGCCGAACCGGTGGGGCGGCGAGACGGCGCGGCATGTCAGGCCAGCGACGGCTCGATCTCCTTGCAGGCCGCGATCAGGCCTCGCACGGAGGCCACCGACTTCTCGAACATTGCTTTCTCGCCGTCGTCGAGGGGAAACTCAAGGATTCGTTCGACTCCGCCGGCCCCGATCACCGCCGGCACGCCGACGTAGAGATCCTTCAGGCCATACTGGCCGGTGAGGTGCGCCGCGCAGGGCAGCACCCGCTTGCCGTCCTTGAGATACGACTGCGCCATGGCGATGGCGCTTTCGGCCGGGGCGTAGAAGGCCGAACCGGTCTTCAGCAGGGCCACGATTTCCCCCCCGCCGCCGCGCGTGCGCTTGACGATGTCGTCCAGGTCCCCCTGGGTGAGGGCGCCCTGACGGATCAGCTCCGGCAGCGGCAGGCCGCCGACCGTGGAGTGCCGCACCATCGGCACCATGTCGTCGCCGTGGCCGCCGAGGGTCCAGGCATGGATGTCCCGGACCGAGACGCCCAGGCGTTCGGCGAGGAAAAAACGGAAGCGGGCGGAATCCAGCACCCCGGCCATGCCGATCACCTTGTGGTGGGGAAGTCCCGAGAATTCCCGCAGCGCCCAGACCATGGCGTCGAGCGGATTGGTGATACAGATCACGAACGCGTCCGGGGCATGGGCGCTGATCCCGGCCCCCACCGCCTTCATCACCTTGAGATTGACCCCGAGCAGGTCGTCGCGGCTCATGCCGGGCTTGCGCGGGATGCCGGCGGTGACGATGCACACGTCCGCGCCGGCCAGATCGGCGTAGTCGCTGGTCCCCCTGAGAGAAACGTCCTCGCCGAACACCGGCGTCGCTTCGTTGAGGTCCAGCGCCTTGCCCTGGGGCACGCCATCGACGATGTCGAAGAGGACGACGTCGCCGAGCGCCTCGCGGGCGGCGATGTGCGCCAGGGTGCCGCCGATCATGCCGGCGCCGACGAGGGCGATCTTGGCGCGGGCCATGGGTGTCTCCGAAAACGCGAGGGGGGCGAAATGCGCCGGCGGTCTAGACCGCCGCGCCCGGCCGTAGCAAGAGTTTCAGGGTTCAGGGGCGCCGGAGGGTCACGGGCAGGTCGATGTTCCGGCCGACGAGGCGACCGCGCCAGGTTCCGGGATTGATCGCGCGGAGACCGAGCCGCTTGGCCGGTGACCCGAAGG
>DASRLN010000311.1:0-14769 GCA_035648435.1 Caulobacteraceae bacterium | reverse complement strand
GGCGACGACTTGCCCTTCGCCGGCCGCGAAGGCGACGAGGCGCGCCCGCCCGTCGGCGCTGACGTGCGAGATCACCGTGTTGGTGGTGCCGAAATCGATGCCGATGACCGGCCTGTGGCTATGCATATTGACAATGATGTCTCGATAGGTGCCGAGTAGGCGGGGACGTTGCCGCCCCCGCCCCTCACAGACCCGGACGTGCGGATTTCCCGCATCCGGTTCCTCGCGCGGAAGATTCGCTCAGGGGGCGGCATACTGATGAACGATCCTGACTGGCGGCAGGGGATGTCGGTCGAGCATGGCGCGGAAGCGTAGCCAGTTCAGGTTTCCCTGACGGCCACGCCTGGCGAGCCATTTCTTCCATATCCGGCGGAGCTGGTGGACATACCAGCCCAGCCGCCGACTGTTGCCTGTGCGGCCGTAGTAGGCGCAGTGCCCCCGGATCATCCGCGACAGGTGGGCGTGCTGCTCGGGCAGCGGGCGATGCCGATTTCTCCGACACCACAGCGTCACCGAGGCCAGCGCGCGGGCGTAACGGTCTTTCGCCGTTATCTGCCGCACCACGTCATAGCCCTTCAGCGACTTGCCCCACACGTGGGTGAAGCCGAGGAAGTCGAACGTGGTCGCCGCCGTCGCCGGATCGCCGCCGCCTCTCCCATCGCTGGGTGGGCGGCTGGCCCGGAAGTCCACGAAGCGCGTCTTGGTCGGGTGGAGCGTGAGCCCGTATCGGCCAAGGCGCTTGCCCAGCACCGCCAGCATCTTCTCGCCGGAGGCGCGGTCCTCGAAGGCCATCACACAGTCATCGGCATAGCGGACCAGCCGGCAACGCCCCGCGAGCCGTGGCCGCGCCACCGTCTCGAACCATTGATCCAGCACATGGTGCAGGAAGATGTTCGAGAGCAGCGGCGAGATCACACCACCCTGGGGGGTTCCGCCAGCCATCCGGCGAAGAACGCCCTCTTCGAGCACCCCCGCCTTCAGCCACTTGTCGATCATCTTTCGTACAACGCCATCCTTGACTCTCTGGTCGAGGAAGCCGCGCAGGTGCGCATGGTCGATGGTGTCGAAGTATTTCGAGATGTCGACATCCACCACCCAGCGCAGCCTGTGGGCCATGATCCCCTCGCGCAAGGCGTTCAGGGCGTCATGGGCCGAGCGTCCCGGCCGCAAGCCATGCGAGCAGGACAGAAAGTCCGTCTCGTAGATCGGCTCCAGCAGCATGAGGATCGCCCGCTGCGCCACCTTGTCTTCCAGCGTCGGAATGCCCAGCGGCCGTTTGGTCCCGTCCGCCTTGGGGATGTAGCGCCGTCGCACCGGCGGAGCGACATAGCGGCCGGACTTGATGCGCCCCAGAAGGTCCAGAAGATTGGCTTCCAGGTTGGCCTCGTAGTCCGCCGCCGTCACTCCGTCGATGCCCGGCGCGCCATCCTTGCGCGTCAGACGCCAGGCCTCGGCCATCCAGTCGAGGTCGATCAGGTGATGCAGCGTGGTCAGCGCCCACTCGGGATGCTTCCTCGCCAGATCGGCTATCCATTGTCGTTTCGTGGACAGGTTCGTGGGGCTCAAGTCCCGCTCCCGTGTTTCTCGTCAATGGCTCTTCACGCACGGCGGCTCCCTTCCCTCCACTAAGGTCCCGGTGAGCCCGGTTCCCCGTCGTCATCGGTATTACGAAGCCGCTACGACTTCCCATCGCGTTTGCCCGTCGGCTTATGGATTCGCCTTCGGGTTCCGTAGGGTCCTGACGGTGCGTGTTCGCCGAGGCGCTCCCGATGCCGTCAGGCCGAGCATCGGGCCTGGAGCGTTGGTCCGCCGGCGCTCCTTTCCGGCTGTTTCCCTACGGACGCAAATGGGATCTCACAGGTTTCCTGGTGACCCGTCCCGCGCCTCTGCCCTGCTCAAAGGACCCCGGCCGAATCGGTCGTCCTGGCCAATCGCGGACTTCCCGACACCGCCCCCGTTTATGCGAAAACGAAGGCTTCAGCGCTCATGTCATTTCGAGGCTGCCACACGGCTTTGGCGCCCGCTGTCTACGCTTCACGAACGCCGTCGCCGACGCCCATGCAAGACTCGCTTCCGGCCGGCGGGCTCCGCCTCTACCGGAGGGGCGTCGAACCCCCTGGGTCACAACGAAAGGTTTCAGGTCATCCCATCCCCCTTCCCAGGCCTTCGCCTGTCGCTATGCATATTGACAACGACACCTCGGTCAGTTACATAATGCAATATGTACGCGACCCTCATCAACCTGGTTTCCGCCCTCTGTAGGCGCGGGCCGCCGCCGGCGCTCGGGGAGCGCGCGGCGGAGATCCGCGGACGGATGCTGCGGCGGGGGGATCCCGAGCTCGCAGAGATGTTCAGCGAGTTCGTCACCGCCTGCATCCAGGCGCGGGTCCTTCGGCGACCCTCGGCCCTGCAAAAAGTCATCAGAAACTTCCAAAGACCGGTCAGGAAGGCGCCAGTTTCGGCTAAATTCCGGTCAAAAACCGGTCAAAGACGCGCAGCTGACCCGGCCACGACAGGAAGCCTACTGCCAGGCGCTCAGCCGGGGCGTGCCTCAAGCCGAGGCCGCCATCGCCGCCGGCTATCTGACGCCACGCCACGCCCGCTTCGTGGCCGCGCAGCCGAAAATAGTCGCCCGCGTCGGGGTGCTGAAGGCGGCGCTGGACGGCGGCGGCTCGGTCGACGCCGGCGCGCTGATCGACGAGCTGATCGCCATCGGCCGCGAGGCCCGCGGGCTCAAAGATCCTCGGGGCCTGGCCGTCGCCCGCGCCTGCCTGGTCGATGCCGCCCGGATCAAGCTGCGCCGCCACGCGGAGAGCCCACCGGCCGCGGTCCATCCGAGCGCCCTTCAGCTCGATCCCGTCATCGCCGAACTCGACCGCGATCTCAGCGACGAGGAATGGACCGCGGCCGGTGGCGAAGCCCCGCGCGGCGGCGGCGCGCAGATCGGCGGGGTGGGCGGCGACCATCAGGCATTGGCGGGGCGCCAGCCGGAGCATGCGCGCCGCGCCGTCGTAGGCTTCCGGAGCCGGCTTGTAGGCGCGGGCGATCTCGGCCCCAAGAATGACGTCCCAGGGCAGGGCGGCGCGCCGCGCGATGTCGACCATCAGGGCGACGTTGCCGTTGGAAAGGGTGGCGAGAATGAAGCGTCGCTTCAGGCGCGCGAGGCCCTCCACGACATCCGGCCAGGGATCCAGCCTGTGCCAGGCGAGGTTGAGGTGGTCGATTTCAGGATCGCCGAGTTCCGCGACGCCGCTCTCGCCGA
Organism: Caulobacteraceae bacterium; assembly: GCA_035648435.1. Taxonomy (GTDB): domain Bacteria; phylum Pseudomonadota; class Alphaproteobacteria; order Caulobacterales; family Caulobacteraceae; genus Acaudatibacter. The sequence goes on along the minus strand of DASRLN010000311.1, from coordinate 11,507 downwards.
GCAGCGTCACGAGGTTCTCCCGGTGAAGGTCATCGAGGATGGCGAAGGGCCGGCGGCCGGAGCGGACTTCCTCCATCGCCGGCTGGTAGAGGGCGCGCCAGCGGTCGGCGAACGCCGGCCAGTCCAGCGTGTGGCCCTTCGGCGCCAGGATGGACTCGGCTTCGCGCGCGATCGAAGAGCGCCAATCGACCACCGTCCCGAAGACGTCGAAGGTCAGCGCCTTGAACCCGTTGCCGTCGGCCATGATCGGTAGTGTAGAACGCCGACGAGAAGATTGGACAGCGACAGGGACAGTTTCATGGGACGAGTTGAAGGCAAGGTCGCCATGGTGACCGGCGGGGCGAGCGGCATCGGGGCCGGCTGCGCGCGGATCCTGGCCCGCGAGGGCGCGGCGGTGGTTCTCACCGATCTTCAGGATCCCAAGGGCGAGGCCCTGACGCGTGAGCTTGGCGGGAACGCACGCTATCTGCATCACGACGTCACCAGCGAGGAGGCCTGGGTCGAAGTCGTCGCCGCCGTCGATCGCGAATTCGGCCGCCTGGACATCCTGGTCAACAACGCCGGCATCGGCATCGGCTGCCCGAGCATCGTCGATATGAGCCTCGCCGACTGGCGCCGCCAGCAGGCGGTCAACGTCGAGGGCGTGTTCCTGGGCGTCAAGCACTCGCTGCCGCTGATGCGCCGTGGCGGCCGGGGCGGGTCGATCATCAACATGTCCTCGGTCGCGGGCCTGAAGGGCGCGCCGACCCTGGCCGGCTACTGCGCCACCAAGGGAGCCGTGCGCCTGTTCACCAAGGCCATCGCCCTGGAATGCGCCGGCGCCAAGGACGGCGTGCGGGTCAATTCCGTGCATCCCGGGATCATCGAGACCCCGATCTGGGAGAGCATCGTCGGCATGGGCGAGGCCGGCGCCAACGCGCCGCCCGACCTCGACGCCCTCTCCGCCATGGCCGTGCCGCTCGGCGTCAAGGGCGTTGCCGAGGACATCGCCAACGCCGTCCTGTGGCTGGCGAGCGAGGAGTCGCGCTACGTCACCGGCGCCGAACTGGTCATCGACGGCGGCCTAAGCGTTCGCTAGCAGCACTACGGCGCCGGCGGCGATCACCGCCACGCCGGCCAGGCGGGGAACGGTGGCGCGCTCCTTGAGGAAGACGATGGCGATGGCCACGCCGAAAACGATCGAGGTCTCGCGCAGAGCCGCCAGCCGGGGGGTCGCGCCCAGTCTGAACGCCCATAGGGCGAGACCGTAGGTGACGATCGAACAGGCTCCGGCGATCAGTCCCGGCTTCCATTGTGTCCTCGCCGCGGCGATGAACACCGGTCCGCGCCACAAGGCGAAGGCGGCCCCGATCAGGCCGCCGTCGATCAGGAAGGCCCAGGCGATGTAGGAGGGCGCGCTCGGGGCCGCGCGGACGCCTTGGGCGTCGAGCACGGTGTAGAGGGCGATGGTCGCGCCGGTGAGCAGCGACCAGGCCAGGGTCTTGCGATCCATGTGCCGGCCGAGCGCGGTGACCAGCACCCCGGCGCTGACCAGGGCCACGCCGGCGGCCACCGCCAGGTTGATCGGCTCGCGGAAGACCACCACCGCGACCGCCGCCGCCAGGGCCGGCGCGACGCCCCGGAAGATCGGATAGGCGACCATCATGTCGGCCCCCTCGAAGGTCTTGATGAGGGCGAACAGATAGACGCAGTGGACGGCGCCGGAGGCCGCCAGCCAACCCCACGCGCCGTGGGGCATCGGCACGAAAAACGCTAGTGGGGCGATCAGAATGGCCGAGAAGCCATCGATGAGGGCCCGGCTCGACATCTTGTCGCGCCCCGACTTGAAGATCGCGTTGACCACCGCGTGCGCCGCCCCGGAGACGACGATCATCACGCTGGCGATCAGGGCGGGGGTCATGCGCCGAGGGAGCGCGAACGGCGATGGTTCAAGCCGGCGCCGGTGGGAACGGTATCCTAGTCATGCCGCCGGTATAGCATCGCGGACGTCGTTCTTCCTGCCTCCGGATCGCCTCGGCGCCGACTTCCGCGCTGGGGCGAACGGCCCACTTGAATCCGCGCCGAGGGGACCCTATCCTAATCGGCCCCCTGACGTCCGCGCCCGCGGCGAAGGGCGCGGAACCAATCAGGGCGAGTTCGAGCTTATCCGACCATGGAAAAAGTACCGATGACCGCCGAGGGCTTTCATGCCCTCGACGAAGAATTGAGGCGTCTGAAGACCCGCGAGCGGCCGGCGATCACGGCCGCCATCGGGGAGGCGCGCCAGCACGGCGACCTCTCGGAGAACGCCGAGTATCACGCCGCCAAGGATCGGCAGGGCTGGATCGAGAGCCGCATCGCCGAGATCGAGGACCGCATGGCGCGGGCCCAGATCATCGACGTCTCCAAGCTCTCCGGCGCCCAGGTGAAGTTCGGGGCCACGGTCAGCGTGGTCGATGAGGACACCGAGGAAAAGGCCCGCTACCAGATCGTCGGCGAACACGAAGCCGACGTCCGTTCGGGCAAGATCTCCATCGCCTCGCCGATCGCCCGGGCGATGATCGGCAAGGAACGCGGCGACGTGGTCGAGGTCAACACCCCCGGCGGGGTCAAGGCCTATGAGATCCTGAACGTCGAATGGGTGCAGTAGCCGAGCGTTCCACCCGCTGCCTGATCATCGGCGCGGGGCCGGCCGGCTACACCGCCGCGATCTACGCCGCGCGGGCCTTGCTGGGGCCGGTGCTGATCGCCGGCCTGACGCCCGGCGGCCAGCTGACCATCACCGCCGATGTCGAGAACTATCCGGGCTTCGCCGAGGTCATCCAGGGTCCCTGGCTGATGGAGCAGATGCGAGGGCAGGCCGAACACGTCGGCTGCGAGGTGATCGACGATATCGTCACCTCGGTGGATCTTTCCTCGCGCCCGTTCCGCCTCGCCTGCGACAGCGGCGCGACCTGGCTCGCCGAAACCCTGATCATCGCCACCGGCGCCCAGGCCAAGTGGCTGGGCCTGGAGAGCGAGGCCAGGTTCCAGGGGGCCGGCGTCTCGGCCTGCGCCACCTGTGACGGATTCTTCTATCGCGGCAAGCAGGTGGTGGTGGCCGGAGGCGGCAACACGGCGGTGGAGGAGGCCCTATTCCTCACCAAGTTCGCCGATCGCGTCACCCTGGTGCACCGGCGCGATGAACTGCGCGCCGAGAAGATCCTGCAGGAACGGCTGTTCGCCAATCGCAAGATCGAGGTGGTCTGGGATCACGCCGTCGATGAGGTGCTGGGAGACGACGAGCCGAGGGGAGTCACCGGCGTCCGCCTTCGGCATGTCGCCACCGGCGAGGCCCGCGACCTCGCCTGCGACGGCCTGTTCGTGGCCATCGGCCATGCGCCGGCGTCCGAACTCTTCAAGGGCCAGCTGGCCATGGACGGCGCCGGCTATCTCGACGTCAGGCCCGGCGCCGTCGCCACCGCCATCGAGGGCGTCTATGCGGCCGGCGACGTCACCGACGACATCTACCGCCAGGCGGTCACCGCCGCCGGCATGGGCTGCATGGCCGCGCTGGAGGCGGTCCGCCTCCTGGCCGAGGAGGACCACGCCGCCGCCCACCATCCGATCACGCACGCCGAGGCCGAGAAGATCGGCGTCTGGTGAGGATTGGGCCGCCTCGGCTATTGCTCGGCCCACGACTTGTGGGCGATCGGCGCGTCGTCTGACAGCGGTGGCGCCGGGGCGGCCGGCGACGCCTTTTCCATGCCCGCGAGGGACGCGTTGATGCGGGCGATCTCATCCTTGGTCGGCGCCCGACGGCCGAATTCGATCTGACCGGCGACGCGCGGGCGAAGGCCGCCGGGCGCGGTGGGATCGACCACGGCGAAGGTCTGGAGCGGCGCGAGCGTCGATTCGCCCTTGGCCGCCAGGATCGCCTCGGGCGACGGGCCGTCCATCGACACTCTCAGCTCATTGCCGGCATAGGGCGCGTGGAAGCTCGCCGGCTGACCCGCTGGCCCCGGGAAGCGGTAGAAGATATGCGCCCCGATCTGGCGGATCTTGACCAGGGTCGGTCCCCAACGGGGAAATACATAGTCGGCGTGGTAGTGGGTGGCGGTCCCTACCGCCGCCATGACGAAGCCGTTGACCGCCTGCTCGGCCACCTGGCGCGCCCGGTTCCAGAAGGGGGCGATGGGCGGCCGGTCCTTCGAGCCGTCGCAGGTGAAGGAGAACTGGCAGCCGGTCACCTGGCTCGAACCCTGATAGACCACGCCGCAGATCGACTTGGGGAAATCCGGGTTTCGCATCCGGTTCAGCACCGCCTGAGCCACCGCCTCCTGACCGGGCGTGGGCTCCAGGGCGGCCTCGTAGTAGATCGCCTGGGTCAGGCAGAGGATGGCGCGCTCCCGCTCCGCTCCGGCGGCGCGCAGGACAAACGGCGACGCCGGCGCCGACGCTCCGCCGAACGTCGGCAACCAGGCGTTGACGCGCTCGGCCTCCTGCTGGCTGAGGGCGCCGAGACCCAGCGTCGGGATCGCGCGCAGGTCGAGCACCGCCCAGCCCTCCGGCCGCCCGGCCAGGGTGGCCCGCCGGCCGGGATCGAGCCGCTGGGCCAAACTGAGCGCCGCGCGATCCGGATGGCGCTGAAACGCCATGTATCCGGTGCGGTTCGGCGCGGCCGGGGACATGGCCAGCGGCGCCGTCCTCAGCGCGAAGACGCCGACCACGGCCACGAGGGCGGCGAGAATCAGGCCGCCGTTGAGGCGGGAAAGGGCCAGCCGCCGCACACCGACACATCGCGGCGGTTTGGGGTCTGGCCGCCGAAGGGCGTCATCCATCGCCGATTAGGTAGGCGGCCCGGCGCGAACGGCAAGCGCCGCGCGCCGCTGCGAGCGTGCGATCACAATCCCTCGACCCACCGGAGAAAGCCGCTTCCCCAGGAGAAAATTAGGGTCTATAGGTGCCATCGCGCTTATGCTCAGTTGTAGCATAAGTCAGGCGCCGCAATCGGCGGGAAGTCCGGTTCGGCGTCTTTTTGAGACCCGAGAAATGCTCATTTTGAGCATAAGGGAGCGCCGATGGCTGACGGTTCGCACGCTTTCGCATTCACCCCGGAGGTGGAGCGCGGCCTGGCGCCGCTGTGGGAGAAGATCGGCGCCCACGTCACGCCGCTGGAGTGGCGGCTGAAGGCGCCGCTGATCGCGGAGATCAACCGGTTGAAGCGGGCGAAGAACGCGGTGATCCTCGCCCACAACTACATGACTCCGGAGATTTTCCACGGCGTCGGCGACTTTGTCGGCGACAGCCTGGGTCTGGCGCGCGAGGCGGCGGCGAGCGACGCGGCGATCATCGTCCAGGCCGGCGTCCACTTCATGGCCGAGACCTCCAAGGTGCTCTGCCCGGACAAGACCGTGCTGATCCCCGACCTGCGGGCCGGCTGTTCGCTCGCCGCCTCGATCACCGGCGCCGACGTGCGGCTGATCAGGCAACGCTACCCCGGCCTGCCGGTGGTGACCTACATCAACACCAGCGCCGAGGTGAAGGCCGAGACCGACGTCTGCTGCACCAGCGCCAACGCCGTGCAGGTGGTCGAGGCGATCGCCATCGACTTCGGCGTGGATCGCGTGATCCTGCTTCCCGACGAATACCTCGCCCGCAACGTGGCGCGGCAGACCGCGATCGGCATCGTGGCCTGGCAAGGGCGCTGCGAGGTCCACGAACGGTTCACCGCCGCCGACATCGCCGAAATGCGCGCGGCCTGGCCGGACGCGGAGATTCTCGCCCACCCCGAGTGCCCGACCGAGGTCATCGAGGCCGCCGACTTCGCCGGCTCGACCGCCGCGATGAGCGACTATGTGATGACCCGCAAGCCGCGCCGGGTGGTGCTGATCACCGAATGCTCGATGGCCGACAACGTCGCCTGCGAGGCGCCCGACACCGAGTTCGTGAGGCCGTGCAACCTCTGCCCGCACATGAAGCGGATCACCCTTGAAAACATCCACGACTGCCTCATCCACGATCGTTTCGAAGTGATCGTCGATCCGCTCATCGCCGAACGCGCCCGGGCCTCGGTCAGGCGGATGATCGACCTGCCGCCGCCCGCCACGCCGGCCCGCTACGACCTCCTCAAGGCCCGCCACCATGTCGATGTGGAGCTTATCTGATGACGCGGCGCGGAAGCGGCGACGACCTCCCTCCCCTTCATGGGGAGGGTGGCCCGAAGGGCCGGGTGGGGCTGTGTGGTTCAACCCGAAATGTCCGCGAGAATCCTCACAGCCCCACCCTGGCCGCTTCGCGGCCTGTCCCTCCCCATGAAGGGGAGGGAGGAAACGCAGCCGCGACCGATCGCGAATCCTTCGATGGTGTCCTGATCATCGGGGCGGGGCTGGCGGGCTTGAGCGCGGCCCTGGCCGCGGCCCCGCGCCGCGTGCTGGTGCTGACCGCCGCGCCACTGGGCGAGGGATGTTCCTCGGCCTGGGCGCAGGGCGGCATGGCCGCGGCGCTCGGCGAGGGCGACGATCCGGCCCTGCACGCCGCCGACACCATCGCGGCCGGCGCCGGCCTTTGCGATCCGGCCGCCGTCGCCGTGCTCACCCGCGAGGGTCCCGACGCGGTCCGCCGCCTGGCCGGGCTGGGCGCCCCATTCGACCGGCTCGCGAACGGCGCTTTCGCCCAGAGCCTGGAGGCCGCTCACACCCGGGCTCGCGTGGCCAGAGTCGGCGGCGACGGCGCCGGTCTGGCGATCATGACGGCGGTGATCGCCGAGGTCCGCGCCTGCGCGCACGTCGAGATCCGCCAGGGCGTTCGCGCCCGGGCTCTACTCACCGACGCGCGAGGGGCCGTGCGCGGCGCCCTGGTCGAAATGGGCGGACGCCTGGTCGAATTCGTCGCCCCGGCGACGATCCTCGCCACCGGCGGCCTGGGTGGCCTCTATGCCGTGACCACCAATCCCGCCGCGGCGCTCGGCGAGGGGCTGGCGCTGGCGGCTCTGGCCGGCGCCGAGATCCGCGACCCGGAGTTCGTCCAGTTCCACCCAACCGCCATCGACGTGGGCGCCGATCCGGCCCCCCTGGCCACCGAGGCCCTGCGCGGCGAAGGCGCCAGACTGGTGGACCAGACCGGCGCGGCCTTCATGACCCGCCATCACCCGGCCGGCGACCTCGCCCCGCGCGACGTGGTGGCCCGAGCCCTGGCGGCGGAGGGGGCGGCGGGGCGCTCGACCTTCCTCGACGCCCGCCAGGCCGTCGGAGAGAGGTTCGCCGAAGCCTTCCCGGCTGTCTTCGCCGCCTGCATGAACGCCGGCGTCGATCCCCGCCGCGATCCCATTCCGGTGGGTCCCGCCGCGCACTACCACATGGGCGGCATCGCCACCGACCTGGACGGACGCACCTCGCTGGCGGGATTGTTGGCGGCCGGCGAGTGCGCCGCCACTGGGGTCCACGGAGCCAATCGCCTGGCCTCCAATTCCCTGCTCGAGGCGGTCGTGTTCGGCGCCCGAGCCGGCGCCGCCGCCCGCGCCCTGGCCGATCCGGACACGTCGCCGGCGCCGGGGCGCGCCGCGCCCGAACTGCCGGCCTTCGCGCTCGCCGCGCTGCGGGAGCGGATGACCCGTGACGCTGGTGTCGTGCGCGACGCGGCCGGTCTCGGAGAGCTTGTCCGGTGGCTGGCGTCAGAGGAGCGCGCCCACGGATCGGCCCTGCCCCTCGTGGCCGCTCGCCTGGTCGCCGAGGCCGCCCTTGCCCGCCGCGAAAGCCGCGGCGCCCACTTCCGCGCCGACTTTCCGCGGCTCGCGCTTGAGGCCGCCTCGACCCGCCGGACGCTCTCTTGCGCGGGGTCCAGGCGCGCCCAGGCCGCCTGATCCCCCTCATGCCGGTCGCCCCCCTCGCCGACCTCCTCATCGAGCCGATCGTGCGCGCCGCCCTGGCCGAGGATCTCGGCCGGGCCGGCGACATCACTTCGGCCGCCTGCCTTGAGCCGGGCGCCGAGATCTCCGCGGTATTCACGGCCCGGAGCGCCGGCGTGATCGCCGGCCTCGCCTGCGCGCGCCTGACCATGGCCCTCCTCGACCCCGCGACCCGTTTCGATGCCGTTGTCACCAATGGCCGGACGGTCGCGGCCGGCGCGGTGCTCGCCCGGGTCGAGGGCGATGCGCGCGCCGTGCTGGCCGGCGAACGCGTGGCCCTCAATCTTCTCTGCCGCCTCAGCGGCGTGGCTACGCTCACTGCGGCCTATGTCGCCGAAGTGGCGGGGACGCGGGCGAGGATCGTCGATACCCGCAAGACCACCCCCGGGCTGCGGGCGCTGGAGAAATACGCCGTCCGGTGCGGCGGCGGGGCCAATCACCGCTTCGGCCTGGATGACGCCATCCTGATCAAGGACAACCACGTCGCCGCCTGCGGCGGGGTCGGCGAAGCGGTGCGCCGCGCCCGCGCCGCCGTCGCTCACACGGTCAGGATCGAGGTCGAGATCGACCGGCTGGATCAGCTTGACGAAGCGCTGGACGCCCGTCCCGACGTCATCATGCTCGACAACTTCAGCCTCGCCGACATGATGAGCGCGGTGAAGGCCGTCGCCGGCGCCGTGCCTCTGGAGGCCTCCGGCGGCGTCACCCTGGTGACCGTGGGCGCCATCGCCGCGGCCGGCGTCGATCTGATCAGCGTCGGCGCCCTCACCCACTCCGCCCCCATTCTAGACATCGGCCTGGACGTGGCCGCGACACGACCGGCCGAATGACCGCTCTCACGGTCGGCGCCGGCGTGCGCAATCGGTGACACGAACGAGTTCGCAAGAAAGAAGCGAATTCGATCATGTCCCCGGTTGCGTCGGGTCGTGCCCCGATGCTCGTTTGTTCGCGGTCAGGACGCCGTTGACGAGGCCGATGGCGCGAGGGCGGCGGTGATCGCGGTCGCCGGCGCCGCCGGCGTGGCCGCGATCTCACCGGACCCGGGCGCCGATGGCCTCTCTTCGGCCGCCATCGCCCGGCCTTCGCCGCGGATCCGTCCCCCGCCGCCGAAGAACACATGGCCGCCGACCTGGGCGATCGCCCCGTGCGCTCCACGGCCGGCATGAAAGCTGGTCGCCCGGCCGACGGCGGCCATCACATAGCCGCCGAGCGCGCGGGCGGCGACGGTTCGGGCCCGCAGCCAGGCGCCGGGTTCGCGGATCCCGCGCGTGGCCCCGTTGCAGGCGAAGCTGAACTGGCACCCCTGGTAGACCACGCCACAGACGCTTCTGGGATAGCTCGGCTGGCGGGCTCGGTTGAGCACCACCTGGGCGACGGCCGCCTGGCCCTCGGCGCTCTCGCCGCGGGCCTCGTAATAGACCGCGGCCGACAGACAATCGATGGCGGCGGAACCCTCGGACGCACCGGTCGGCCGGAACGGCGCGGCCGGTTTGACCTGGGGCTTGGCGGGCGGCGCGGCCGGCCCTGACGACACGCCATTGTCGACCAGGTGAACGGCGGCCGGGACCGGCGCCGCCGCAGCGAGGAGGTAGCCGGTTCGGGCCGCATCGGCCAGCGGCCCGATGCGGGCGCTCTGCCGGGCCGCTTCGGTCTGGACGCCCGCCAGATAGGCCCCGCCGACGAGGACGCCGAGAACGACGCCGGCCAAAGCCGCGTCGAGCAGCGCGCGCGCTTTCGCGCGCGTCTGTAAGGATGAGAACAAGGGTAACGTGTCCTGTGCGACGAGGGCGATCCCGCCCCCCGACATCCGCGCCTGGCGCCGCCCCCCAAAGATGCGTCGGGAACGAGCTGGCAGGTTCGGGTTCGGCCGGTACACGTTGGCCGAACGCCGCGTTCATACCGCGTTCATGAATGCGAAAGCAACCCCATGCTGCGACGCAACATGATTCTCGGTGTGTTCAGACGGCGGGACGGTGGTGGCCGCGCTTGAAATCCTTGAGAATTTCCCGCGCCGCGTTGTGGCCCGGCGCGCCGGTGACGCCACCGCCGGGATGGGTTCCTGCGCCGCACAGATAGAGGCCGGCCACCGGCCCGCGGTAGGCGCCGTGGCCCAGCACCGGCCGGGCCGAGAACAGCTGGTCGAGCTCGAGCTTGCCGTGGAAAATGCCGCCGCCCACCAGGCCGAAGGTGCGTTCGAGGTCGAGCGGCGTCAGCGCCTGGCGGCCCAGCACCGAGGCCTTGAACCCCGGTGCGTGTCGATCGACGGTTTCGATCATCAGGTCGGCGACCTCGTCGCGGCAATCGTCCCAGGACCGCCCGCCGGAAAGCCGCGGCTGCACGTGCTGGCAGAACAGGCTGGCCACGTGCCGCCCCGGCGGGGCCAGGGTGTCGTCGAGGGTCGAGGGGATCAGCATCTCGACGATCGGCGCCTTCGACCAGCCACGAGTGCGGGCGTCGATGTAGGCCTGGTCCATGTAGGCCAGGCTCGGGGCCATGATGATCCCGGCCGTCAGGTGGTCGCCGGCCTCCGGCAGGCAGGTGAAACGGGGGAGTTCGCTCAGGGCGACATTCATCCGAAACGTGCCCGAGCCGCTGCGGTAGCGCTCGATGCGTTCCCTGAAGTCGGCCGGCAGGACGGCCGGGTCGATGAGTTTCTGGAACAGCAGCTGGGGATGGAGGTTGGAGACCACCGCCCGCGCCCGCACGCTCTCGCCGCCGGCCGTCACCGCGCCCACCGCGCGACCCTTCTCCACCAGCACCTCGCCGACGGCGGCGTCGGTGGTGATCTCCACGCCCGCTTCCCGACAGGCGGCGGCCATGGCCTGGGTGATCGCCCCCATGCCGCCGATGGCGTGGCCCCAGGCCCCCTTCCTGCCGTTCACCTCGCCGAACACGTGGTGCAGCAGGACATAGGCCGTTCCCGGCGTATAGGGGCTGGCGTAGGCGCCGACCACGCCGTCGAAGCCGAACACCGCCTTGATCGGATCGCTCTCGAACCAGCCGTCGAGCCAGTCGCCGGCCGACTGGGCGAAGAGCGCCAGCAGATCCCGCCGTCCGGTCATGTCGAGGTGCGCCATGCGCCGGCCGATCGTTGCGCTCTTGAGCAGTTCGGGAATGGCCGCCGTCCACCCGTCCCGGGTGACGTTCGGCGGCGTCTCCAGCACCAGGCCGCGCAGCACGTCGGCGATCACCTCCAGCCGCTCGCCGTAGGCGTCGAGGCGATCGCCGTCCCGGCTGGAGAACTTCGCCACTTCGGCCTGGGTCCGCCCGCCGCCGGTGACGAGGTACCGGCTCTCGTCGATGGGCAGGAAATTGGCCAGCCGGCGCTCGACCACGGTGAGGCCATGGCGCGCCAGCTGCATGTCGGCGACGACCTTGGGGTTGAGCAGGCTGACGGTATAGGCGGCCACGGAATTGCGGAATCCGGGGTGGAATTCCTCGGTCACCGCCGCCCCGCCGACGACGCCCCGCCGCTCCAGCACCCGCACCTTCAGCCCGGCCCGGGCCAGATAGAAGGCGCAGACCAGTCCGTTATGCCCCCCGCCGATGATCAGGACATCGAGGTCGCAAACGCGCGAAATCATCGGGCGGCGGTGGCGCGGCCTTGCGCCCCCTCCACCGCTTCGCGGTCCCCCTCCCCCGC
>DASRLN010000310.1:0-18832 GCA_035648435.1 Caulobacteraceae bacterium | reverse complement strand
CCGCGAGACCTGGGAGGTCGTCAAGACGGTGGTCTATGCCCTGCTGATCGCCCTGGTGATCAGGACCCTGTTCCTCCAGCCCTATACGATTCCCTCGGCGTCGGAGGAGCCAAATCTCTACCGAGGCGACTACATCATCGTCTCCAAATGGTCGTACGGATACAGCCACCATTCGATTCTGTTCAGCCCGCCGCTGTTCAGGGGCCGGATCTTCTTCACGCCGCCCAGGCGCGGCGACATCATCGTCTTCAAGCTGCCCCGCGATGGCCACACCGACTACATCAAGCGGCTGGTGGGACTTCCGGGCGACACCATCCAGATGCGCGGCGGCCAACTCTACATAAACGGCAAGGCGGTCGCCGAACATCCCGTGCCGGTCGACAGGACCCACGTTCACGACGAGTCCGAACCGGTCGCCTGGGTGAGGGAAACCAATCCGGAGGGCCGCTCCTACATCACCCAGCGGCTGACCTTCTCCGGAGGGGCGAACAACACCGGCGTCTATGTCGTGCGCCCACACTGCTACTTCATGATGGGCGATAACCGCGACAACTCGGCCGACAGCCGGTTCGATCCGGGACTGGCCCCGGACGATCCCAGGCTGGGCGGCTGCGGCTGGGACAGCCGCCTGGACGCGGCGCTCGCCTACCAACTCGGTGTCGGCTTCGTTCCCGAGGAAAACCTCGTCGGCAAGGCCCAGATCGTCATGGTCTCGTGGAACACCGGCATCGATGAAGGCGACCACTCCAAGGCGACGATCTTCAAGCCCTGGACCTGGATCACCGATCTGCGCCCCGATCGATTCCTGCACCGGTTGAAATGAACGGACGATCGTGAACAGGCGCCTGGCCGCGACCGCCGATCTCGAGGGGCGCCTGGGATATCGATTCGCCGACAAGGACTTGCTCGACCGCGCCCTCACTCACGCCAGCGTCGGCAACGGCGGCCGGACCGTCAGCCACAACCAGACCCTGGAGTTCCTCGGCGATCGGGTCTTGGGACTGCTCGCCGCCGAGGCTCTGGTGGCGCTCAACGCCGATTGGCGAGAGGGCGAACTGAGCCGGCGGCTGGTCGCGGTGGTCAGCGGCTCGGCCTGCGCCGGGGTCGCCCGCGGGATAGACCTCGGTCCCGCTCTGCGGCTCGCCGGCGCGACGAGCCAGCAGGGCGGACGCGACAACGAGCGCATTCTGGGCGACGCCGTGGAGGCGATCATGGCCGCCGTCTACCTCGACGGCGGCCTCGCGGCGGCGCGCGCCGTTTTCGAGACCATCTGGAGCGAGGCGCTGGCGAACGCGGCCGGCTCACAAGGCGCGGAACCCAAGACCGCGCTCCAGGAATGGGCCATGGCCAAGGGCCTGCCGCTACCCGCCTATGCGATGGTGTCCCGCGAAGGCCCACCCCACGCGCCGACGTTTTCCGTGACCGTCACGGTCCAGGGCTATCCGCCGGCGCGGGCCAGCGGGCCGGCCCTGCGGACGGCGGAAAAGGCCGCCGCCCGGGCGCTTCTGCTCCGCGAGGAGAATGGCGCGTGACCCGCGCCGGCTTCGTGGCGGTGATCGGGGCCCCCAATGCCGGCAAATCGACCCTGGTCAACCGTCTGGTCGGGACCAAGGTCTCGATCGTCACCCAGAAGGTCCAGACCACCCGATTTCCGGTGCGCGGCGTGGCCATGGAAGGCGATTGCCAGATGGTGCTGGTCGATACCCCCGGCATCTTCACCCCCCGGCGCAGGCTCGATCGGGCCATGGTCCGATCCGCGTGGGGCAGGGCCGAGGACGCCGACGCCGTGGTCCACCTGGTGGATGCCCAGGCCCAGATCCTCGACGCCGACGGCGGCGGCGGGGCGGCGGCGCGCAAGGCGGCCCAGGACGTGGCGACCATCTGCGAGGGACTGAAGTCGGCGTCGAAAAGGGCGATCCTGGCGCTCAACAAGATCGATCTCATCCGGCGCGACCGGCTGCTGGCGCTCACCCGGACCCTGTTCGACCCGGTCATCCACGCCGAGGTGTTCATGATCTCGGCCGGTAACGGCGCCGGCGTGGCCGATCTCAAGGCCCGTCTGGCCGCTCTGATGCCGCAAGGTCCGTGGTTTTACCCCGCCGACCAGAGCGCCGACCTTCCCGCCCGCCTGCTGGCCGCCGAGATCACCCGCGAGAAGGTCTATCTGCGGGTCCACGAGGAGTTGCCCTACGCGGCCAGCGTGGAGACCACTGCCTTCGAGGAACGCCCCGACGGCTCGGCGCGCATCGAGCAGACCATCTATGTCGAGCGTGACGGCCAGCGGGGAATCCTGCTCGGCAAGGGTGGCCAGACCCTGAAATGGATCGGCGAGGCGTCGCGCAGGGAACTGGGCGAGTTGCTGGATTGCACGGTGCACCTGTTCCTGCACGTCAAAGTGAAGGAGACCTGGGCCGAGGATCGGGGTTTCTACACCGACGTCGGCCTCGACTTCGACGTCTGACGGCCGGCGATCATGGAATTCGAGGACGACGCCTTCGTGCTTTCGGCCCGCGCCCATGGTGAGACCGGGGCCATCGTCGAGGTCCTGACCGCCGGTCACGGAAAATACGCCGCCCATGTGGCCGGCGGCGCGTCGCGGCGGATCAAACCATTTCTGCAGGCCGGCGCGCGCGCGACTTTGAGCTACCGCGCCCGGGTCGCCGACCAGCTCGGCTCGGCGAGCCTCGAGCCGGTGGGGGAGGGGCCGTCGGCGCTGTTCGATGATCCCCTGGCCTTGGCGGCGCTGGCGGCGGCGGCGGCGGTGGCGGGCGGCGCCCTGCCGGAGCGCGAACCCCATCCGGGCGCGTTCCGCGCCTTCGGATCGCTGATCGGTTCTCTCGCCGACCCCGACATCTGGCCGGCGGTGTTCGTCCGCTGGGAGGTGGGCCTGCTCCAGGATCTCGGTTTCGGCCTCGACCTGACCTGCTGCGCCGCCACCGGATCGGCCGATGATCTGGCCTGGGTAAGCCCCCGCACCGGCCGTGCGGTGAGCGCGGTGGCGGGCGAGCCGTATAGGGATCGGTTGCTCGCCCTGCCGCCGTTCCTGCTCGCCGCGCGGCAGGCGTTGCGGCCCGGTGATGTCGGCGCCGGTCTTGCCCTCACCGGCCACTTCCTGGAAAGTTTCGTCTTCGCCGCCCTCAACCGGCCATTGCCGCCGGCGCGCCTGTGGCTGGTCGATCGGTTGACCGACGCCGGGCGGCTGTGAACTCGCCGCGCCGCTGGACACCGCGGCGGGAGTCGGATTGAAGCGGCGTTGATGACCAAGCACGTCACGCCACCTGGCGAACCGCCGGCCGACGGCGGCGGCCGCATCCTGGATGAGCCGCTCACCGAGGCCCTGTCGCGGCGCTACCTCGCCTATGCCCTGTCGACGATCACCCAGCGCGCCCTTCCGGATGTCCGCGACGGCCTCAAGCCGGTGCAGCGCCGCCTGCTCTACGCCATGCGCCAGCTGCGCCTGGATCCGGAGAATTCGGCCAAGAAATCCGCGCGCGTGGTCGGCGACGTCATCGGCAAATACCATCCCCACGGCGATGTCGCCGTCTACGACGCCCTGGTGCGACTGGCTCAGGACTTCGCCGAACGCTATCGCCTGATCGACGGACAGGGCAATTTCGGCAACATCGACGGCGATAGCGCGGCGGCCATGCGGTACACCGAATGCCGCCTGACGCCGGCCGCCCAGCTCCTGCTCGATGGCCTGGAGCAAGACGCGGTCGATTTTCGCCCGACCTATGACGGCGAGGAGGAAGAGCCGGTCGTCCTGCCGGCCGGCTTTCCCAATCTGCTCGCCAATGGGGCCACCGGCATCGCCGTGGGCATGGCGACCTCGATACCGCCCCACAACGCCGCCGAACTGATCGACGCCTGCCTGCTGCTGCTCGAACGTCCCGGCGCGACCACCGCCGACCTCATGGCCCGCGTCCGGGGACCGGATTTCCCCACCGGCGGGGTGATCGTCGAGCCGGCCGCCTCGCTGCTGGAGACCTACGAGACCGGCCGTGGCGGCGTGCGCACCCGGGCTCGCTGGACGCGCGAGGACACCGGTCGCGGGACCTGGCGCATCGTCGTCACCGAAATTCCCTACCAGATCCGCAAGGCCGACCTCGTCGAGCAGCTCGCCGGCCTGATCGAGGCCAAACGCGCGCCGCTGCTCGGCGATGTCCGCGACGAATCCGCCGAGGACATCCGCCTGGTTCTCGAACCGCGCTCGCGCACCGTCGAGGACGAGATTTTGATGGAGAGCCTGTTCAAGCTCTCCGATCTGGAGACCCGCTTCCCGGTCAATCTCAATGTCCTGGATGCGCGCGGAGCGCCGGGCGTGATGGGTCTCAAACAGGCCCTGCTGGCCTTTCTCGACCATCGCCGCGTGGTTCTCGGACGCCGGGCGCGCTTCCGGCTCGCCAAGATCGAACAGCGGCTGCATGTCCTCGAAGGCCTGTTGATCGTCTTTCTGAATCTCGACGAGGTGATCCGCATCGTGCGGTTCGAAGAGGAGCCCAAGGCGCGGTTGATCGAGACCTTCGAACTCACCGACATCCAGGCCGAGGCGATCCTCAACACGCGTCTGCGCCAGCTCGCCCGCCTCGAAGAGATGGAGCTGCGGCGCGAACACGCGGCCCTGGCCGAGGAGCGCGACGGCATCCAGGCGGTGCTGGGATCGGAGACCGCGCAATGGAAGCTGGTCGCCGTCGGCCTGCGCGACACACGCAAGGTGCTGGGATCGGGAACCGACGTCGGCAAGCGCCGCTCGACCTTCGCCGAGGCGCCGTCGGTCGATCTCGCCGCCGCCCAGGTGGCCTTCGTCAATCGCGAGCCGGTGACCGTGATCCTGTCCCGAATGGGCTGGATTCGCGCCGCGCGGGGAAGGGTGGACGACCCCTCGACCCTGGCTTTCAAGGAAGGCGACGGCCTGGCGTTTCTCATTCCGGCGGAGACCACCGACAAGCTGCTGATCTTCGCCTCCGACGGGCGCTTCTTCACCCTGGCGTGCGACAAACTGCCCAGCGGGCGCGGCCACGGCGAACCCCTGCGCCTGATGGTCGATCTGGACGATCGGGTCGGGGTCCTCGCCGCCTTCATCCACCACCCCGGAGGAAGCCGGGTCCTGGCCTCCAAGTCCGGCTATGGCTTCGTCATGGACGAGGATGAGGCGGTCGCCTTCCGCAAGGCCGGCAAGCAGGTGCTGGTCGTGGACGACAAAGGCGCCGCCGTCTGCCTCGAGGCCGACGGCGACCATCTCGCGGTGATCGGCGACAACGGCAAGGCGGTGGTTTTCCCGCTCGCCGAACTGCCGAAAATGCCGCGTGGAAAGGGTGTCAAACTGCAGAGCTACCGCGAGGGCGGTCTGCGGGACGCGACGGTGTTCAAAGCGGAGGACGGCGCGGCGTGGAT
Organism: Caulobacteraceae bacterium; assembly: GCA_035648435.1. Lineage (GTDB taxonomy): Bacteria > Pseudomonadota > Alphaproteobacteria > Caulobacterales > Caulobacteraceae > Acaudatibacter. Next base: position 13,438 of record DASRLN010000310.1, on the reverse strand, counting down.
CGACGCCGGCGGTCGCAACCGCGCCTGGACGGAGTGGCGCGATTGGCTCGGCCGCCGCGCCGGCGCCGGCCGCCTCGCGCCACGCGGCTTTCCGTCCAGCAAACGATTCCGACCGGCCCCATGATCGGGCGTGGCGTCGAGCCTGGAGCGGGCTATTGTGCGGGCGCGGCGACAGGGAAAAGCTGAATGATCCCCCTCATCATCCTCATCGTGGTCATCGTCCTGGTGGTCATGCTGATCGGGACCTACAATCGGCTTGTCGGTCTGCGCCAGAACGCCAACGAAGCCTTCGCCGACATCGACGTCCAGCTCAAGCAGCGCCAGGATCTCATCCCCAACCTGGTGGAGACCGTGAAGGGCTACGCCGCCCACGAGCGCGGGACTCTCGACGAAGTCACCGCGGCGCGGACCGCCGCTGTTTCGGCGACCACGGTCGAGGGCAAGGTCCAGGCGGAAAACGTTCTCAGCGGCGCGCTCGGGCGGCTGATGGCGGTGGCCGAGGCCTATCCCGATCTCAAGGCCAACCAGAACTTCCTCCAGCTTCAGGGCGAACTCTCCGACATCGAGAACAAGCTCGCCGCCGCCAGGCGATTCTTCAACAACGCGGTCGGAGAATTCAACGCCTCGATTCAACGGTTCCCGGCGGTGCTGTTCGCCGCCGCGATGGGATTTGCGCCGCGCGACTTCTTCGATCTCGGCGCCGAACGGGCGAGCGCCAGCGCCGCGCCCCAGGTCAAGTTCTAGGGACCGGACGGGGAGGCGACCGATGCACGCCGTCGGCCTGCAGACCTACATCTGGAATAACAACCTCCGCTCGACCCTGCTCCTGGCCGGATTTCCGGTGCTGCTGGTCGGCATGGTCTTCGTCATGACCCTGGGCATGATCTGGGGCGGGCTGTTGCCCTCGACGGGAACGGCGGACGGCGACCTCGCCTACGCGTTCGGCCTGCTGGCCGCCTCGGCGCCGGCGGCGATCGTCGTCGCGGGCGTCTGGTTCGCGATCGCCTATGTCTTCAACCAGTCGATCATCGATCTGGCCACCGGCGCGCGCAAGGTCGAGCGCGCAGACGCCCCGGAACTCTACAACCTGCTGGAAAACCTCTGCATCTCTCGCGGCATGAAGACGCCGACGGTGCGGATCATCGAATCGGACGGCATGAACGCCTTCGCCAGCGGGCTTCAGGAAGGCCGGTTCTCGGTCACGGTCACGCGTGGGCTCCTGAACGCCTTGGATCGTGACGAACTCGAAGCGGTCCTGGCCCACGAACTGACCCACGTCATCAATCGTGATGTCCGCACCATGGTCATCGCCTCGATCTTCGCCGGCATCATCACCCTGATCTGCCAGATCGTCTACCGCTCGGTGTTCTGGACCGGCGGTGGGCGGGGGCGCGGCCGAAACGTGTGGGTGTTCTGGCTCGTCGCCATGGCCGCCGCCGCGGTCGGCTATGTGCTGGCGATCGTCATCCGCATGGCCATCTCGCGGCGGCGCGAATACGTCGCCGACGCCGGCTCGGTGGAACTGACCAAGAATCCCGACGCCATGATCTCCGCCCTGCGAAAGGTCTCGGCCAACACTCACATCGATGCGCCTCAGTCGATGCGCGCGATGTTCCTCGAGGAAGACGACGACGGCGTCTTCGGCCTGTTCGCGACCCACCCTCCGGTCGCCAAACGCATCGCCGCCCTCCAGCAGTACGCCGGCGGTCGCGTCGTCACCCACGCCGATCCGTCGGTCGTGCTCGGCCAGCCGTCCCAGATCGTCGCCGACGCCCCGGGACCGTGGGGGTCTGCGCCGCCAGCCGATCCGCCGGCGCCAACCAAAGGACCGTGGGGGTAGGGGAGCGGTGACGAAACTTACGCCGCCGCCCACAGGTGCTGGGCGGCGTAGGCGCGCCAGGGGCGCCAGGCCTCGGCGCGGGCGAGCAGTTCATCGGCGGTCGGCCGGCGTCCGTTGTCGTCGGCCAGGGCGCGCATCAGGCCGACGTCGGCGGCCGGGAAGGCGTCGGGCAGGCGCATCTGGCGCAGGGCGATGTACTGCGCCGTCCATTCGCCGACGCCTCGGATCGCCTTCAGCCGCGCGATGGCGTCGTCGAGGCCTCGGTCGGCGCTAAAAAGGTTCGGATCCTCGACCACGGCCACGGCCACGGCCACGGCGGACAAGGCCGCCGCGCGGCTTCTGGGCATGCCCAGCGCGGAGAGGTCCGCCCTGGCGAGCACGTCCGGGCGAGGAAAGACGTGCATCAATCCCCTGGCCGGCCTGGCGACCGCTTCGCCGTGGGCCGCGACGAGTTTTCCCGCCAGGCGAATGGCCGCCGCGACGGTGATCTGCTGGCCGAGCACGGCCCGGATCGCCAGTTCGAAGCCGTCCCAGGCGCCCGGTGCGCGGAGGCCTGGCCTGGCGGCGACGAGGGGGGCGAGCGCCGGATCGCGGGCCAGGTGCTCGGTGATCGCCAGCGGATCGGCGGAAAGATCGAACACCCGCCGCAGCCGGGCGATGATCACCGGCAGCGCCGACAGCCTGGGAAACCGCACCGTCGCGCGCAGGGCGTCGCCATCGGTGGGCCGGACGCAGACGCTGCCCTGGTCGTCGCCGATCTGGATCGTGCGGGAGTAGCTCCCGGGCGTCACCACCTCCATGCCCGTGATCGCCCGGACGCGCAGGAAATCGATCATCGAGGCCCAGTCGTAGGGCGGCTGATAGCGCAGAAGAAGGCTGATCTCGCCGGCCGCGTCGGCCGAGACGTCGGCGCCCAGCGACCGCCGCAGCGCGCCGGGAGCGCGGCCGAACAGAGTCTGGAATGTCTCGTTGAAACGCCGGATACTGCCGAAGCCGGCCGCGAACGCGACCTCGGTCATCGGCAGCCGCGTCTCGTGGATCAGCTGCTTGGCCAGAAGCACGCGCCGGGTCTGGGCGACGGCGACCGGCGAGGCCCCGAGATGCTGCCGGAACAGCCGGCGAAGCTGGCGCTCGCCGACGCCAAGACGCCCCGCGAGCGCGTCCACGTCACCGTCGTCCAGCGCGCCCAGCTCGATCAGCGACAGCGCACGGGTCACCGTGTTCGATGTTCCCCGCCACGCCCCGAGATCGGGCGCCGTCTCCGGCCGGCAGCGCAGGCAGGGCCGGAAGCCCGCCTCCTGCGCGGCGGCGGCGCTGGGAAAAAAGACGACGTTCCTCGACAGCGGCGTCCGCGCTGGGCAGACCGGGCGGCAGTAGATCCCCGTCGTCTTGACGCCGGTGAACAAGCGGCCGTCGAAACGCGGATCGCGCTGGCTGATGACGCGGTAGCAGGCCTCGTGGTCCATATCCATGGCGGGCAGGGTAGGGGATCGGAAGCATCGGTCCAGCGGTTTTCGGACGCGGTCGTCGATTCTCGGGACCGGGACGCAGATGGCCGAAAACCGCGAGTGGGACGGGATGCCGGCGTTAAGGTGCGGCGTCGATCCAACGGAGATTTGCCATGGACACCGCCGAGATCTTTTACATCGAACGCTTTTCCACGCCCACGGGCGTCGTGCAGATCCTCACCGACGGCGAGGGCCGTCTGCGCGCCGCCGACTGGGAAACCCACGACGAGCGGATGCGCACGCTTCTGCGTCGCCACTACGGCGCGGCCGGTTTCCAGATCGTCGAGCGATCCGAGGCGTCGGCGGCGAGGCGCGCGATCGAAGCCTATTTCGCCGGCGACCTCGCCGCGCTGGATGGCCTCATCGTCCACACCCGAGGCACGGCGTTCCAGGAAGAAGTCTGGGCCGCGCTTCGCGCGATCCCGGCACGCCAGACGCGCAGCTACCGCGATCTGGCCGCCGCCATCGGCCGTCCCAAGGCCGTACGCGCCGTCGGTCTCGCCAACGGCTCGAACCCGATCGCCATCGTCGTGCCTTGCCACCGGGTCATCGGCGCCGACGGCGGCCTGACCGGCTACGGCGGTGGCCTCGACCGCAAGCGCTGGCTGCTGGAGCATGAACGGGACGCGCCAGCGCCGGCGTGATCCAGGTCAGGCTCCCGCCGGTTGCAATGGGATACGTCGAGATGGTCCACTGCCGATTGCGAAGCGCAAGCAGTTGAGGAACGCCAGATGTCGTTGACGCTCTATTCTCACCCCTTCTCCTCATACTGCCAGAAGGTTCTGATCGCGCTCTGGGAGAATGATATCTCCTTCGCGTACCGGCATCTGGAAGAGCCGGGCGCGGCGGAAGAACGTGCGACGCTCTGGCCGTTCGGTCGCTTTCCCGTGCTCGTGGACGATGGCCGGACGATCGCGGAATCCAGCGTCATCATCGAGCATCTGGACCTGCGTCATCCCGGCCCGGTCAGGCTGCTGCCCGATGACCGCGTTGCCGCTCTGGAGGTCCGGTTCATGGATCGTTTCTTCGACAACTACGTCATGACGGCTGTGCAGAAGCCGGTGTTCGAGGCGCTGCGCGCGGACGGCGCGCGAGTGGAGGAGGCGAGGGCGGATGCGCGCCAGGCGCTCGACATAGCCTACGCCTGGCTCGAAGAAAGGCTGGCCGGCCGAACCTGGGCGGCCGGCGATGGCTTCACCATGGCCGACTGCGCCGCCGCGCCATCGCTCTTCTATGCCGATTGGGTTCACCAGATCGGAGCCCACTTCCCACGAGTGCGGGACTATCGTTCGCGCCTGTTGGCGAGGCCCACCTTCGCGCGCGCTGTCGATGAGGCGCGACCCTATCGTTCCTACTTTCCACTGGGCGCGCCCGACCGCGACTGAAGGAGTCACCGCCAGGCGCGCGAGGCGTGTTGTACAGCTGGCGGCCCCGCCGACACTGCTGATAGCTTGTCGTCGGATCGATAGGGGGAGCGCCTGAACGCCATGGCAAAGAAGACTCCGGCCCGTGCTCCTGCAAATCGCGTGGCGCTCTATGAGGCGTTGCTGGCGACAACGGCATCCGAACCGTGCCCTCAAGCCGTGCTTCGGGAGTGTCAATCGTGACTGGCAGGGGGTGATATTCTCGTGGCGTGCAGCTGTTGCGCTTTCGGCCTGGCAACGGGCAATATAGCCCTCAACCAAGCCAGTGAGGTCAAGATGGGCACGGCAGCCGCGCAGGGCGCATTGTGGGGAGCGCGGGCGCGCGAGTGGGCGGATCTGCAAGAGGGCGCCTTCGAACCGCTGTACCGCGCGGCGTTCGATTGTGCGGGGGTGGCCCAAGGTTCGAACGTTCTCGATGTCGGGTGCGGCAGCGGCCTCGCTCTTGCCGTTGCGCAAGAACTGGGCGCCAACGTGAGCGGCCTTGATGCCGCCGATCAGCTGGTCGCGATTGCGAAGACCCGCGCCCCCGGCGCGGATGTTCGCGTGGGCGAGCTCGAGGAGCTGCCTTTCGCCAACCGTAGCTTCGATGTGGTCACCGGCTTCAATTCGTTTCAGTACGCCGCGGATCGGGTGAATGCGCTACGCGAGGCCCGCAGGGTCACGCGCGAGGGTGGCTCTGTCGTCGCCGCCGTGTGGGGAGAACCCGAGAAGTGCCAGATGAGCGGCTACCTGGGCGCGCTCGGCCCCCTGATGCCCCCGCCGCCGAGTGGTGCGCCGGGTCCGTGGGCGCTCTCGTCGCCCGGCGCTCTCGAGGAGCTCGCGTCACGCGCGGGATTGGAGACCATGCGCGTCGGGGTGGCTACCGGCGTGTTTCGGTTCAAAGATAAGGACACCGCCATCAGAGGGTTGCTCGCCTCTGGCCCGGCAATCCGCGCCATCCAGACTTCCGGCGAGCCTGCGGTGACGGACGCAATCTCGAATGCCATTTCGCCGTTCCGGCGGGAAGACGGAAGCTACAAACTTGCGAACGAATTCCGCTACATCGTGGCGCGTCCTTGCTTGTGAGCCGGAATGTCCAGTAGCAATCAATCCGGCGCCCATATCGCGCCTAAGATAGATTATCGGAAATTGTAGGCGGGCTGTTTCACCGCGGGCGGACGAGCGAGCCCTCGGCGATCCGCCGCAGGGTGTCCACCAACAAGCCCGGTTCGACCGCCGTCACCTTCCTCTCGATGGCGTCCGCGTCATCGCCGGCCGCCACGGCGACCTTGGCCTGGGCGATCACCGGCCCATGGTCGTAGTCTCCATCGACGATGTGCACGCTGGCGCCGGTGTGCGTTTCGGCCGCCGCCAACACCGCTTCGTGGACGCGCCGGCCATACATGCCCTGGCCGCCGAACTTCGGCAGCAGCGCCGGGTGGATGTTGAGAATCCGGCCGCGATACGCCGCCAAGGCGCGCGGCCCGAGCTTCCGCAGATATCCCGACAGGATCACCCACTCGGCGCCGCTGTCGCCCAGCACGGCGACGAGCCGCGCGTCGGCGCCGTCGGGATCCGCGACGGTGGGAATGAACCGGGCTTCCACACCATGGTCGCGGGCGAACGCGAGGGCCGGCGACTGGGGCCGGTTGCTTATCACCAGGCGCGCTTCGGCGGCAAGTTCGCCGGCCTCGATGGCGCCGACGATGGCGCGCATGCCACTGCCGTTGTTGGAGGCGAGAAACGCCAGTTTCATCAAGGTCCCAGGTCTTCAAATTCAGACTGAAGGCGCATCCCGTCGAAGGCCGGGATCACGTTTGTGGGCAAGCGCCGGGAGAGTTCGCCATAGTCGAGATCAATGTGCATGTTGGTCAGAACGGCGCGTTTCGGCGCCGCCCGTGCGATCCAGCCCAGCGCCCTGTCCACGTGCGCGTGGGTCGGATGCGGCGTGTAGCGCAACGCGTCCACGATCCACAGGTCCAGACCGCGCAGAACCTCGAACGACGCCTCCGGCAGACCCACCACATCGCTGGAATAGGCCACGTTCCCAAAGCGATAGCCGCACGACCGGACGCCGCCGTGATCCTGGTCGAAGGTCGTCACCGGGATCGGGCCGGAAGGTCCGTCGATCGACCACGCAACGCCGTGCGCCGGGGTGATTCGGATATCGGCGATCGCCGGATAGGCCCCCTCCCCGTCGAAGATGTAGCCGAACCGCCGCATCATCGAGGCTCGCGTGACCTCGTCCATCCAGCAGTCGATCCGCCGACGCTGGGCGAGCGCGAAGGCGCGGATGTCGTCGATGCCATGGCACTGATCGGCGTGATCATGACTGAGCAGCAGGCCGTCGAGGCGCTTCACCCCCGCCGCCGCCGTCTGCAGCCGGAATTCCGGCGATGCATCGACGATGAGCGTCGTCCGGATCGCCTCCTCCGCGTCCCCGGCGCGCCTCACCATCAGCGAACAGCGCGAGCGGCGATTGCGCGAATCGGTGGGATCGCAGGCCCCCCAGTTTCCGTCCGCCCTCGGCACACCGCCGGAAGAGCCGCAGCCGAGCACGACCAGCTCCAGAACGCCGGTCATGGATGCGGAATCCGGTCGAAGAGCGCGAAGAAGGCCGCCTCGGTGCGGCTCTCGGCCTCGGCGATCGGCCACCCGCGGATTTCCGCCAGCTTGGCCAGCACATGCGGCAGGAACGCCGGTTCATTGCGCCGGCCCCGCATCGGCGTGGGAGCAAGATAGGGGCAATCTGTCTCGACCAGGATGCGGTCCTCGGGCATGTCCTCGATCACCGCGCGGACATCCGCCGCCGCCTTGAAGGTGGCGATGCCGGAGACCGAGAACCATGCTCCCAGCGCCGCCGCCCGCCGGGCCAATTCCGCACCGGATGTGTAGCAGTGCATGAGGATGCGAAACGGCCCCAGCGCGTGCTCCGTTTCCAGGATCTCGGCCATGGTCTCGTCCGCCCCGCGCGCGTGGACGATCAGCGGCAGCCCCATTTCCCGCGCCGCCGCGATGTGGACGCGGAAAACATCCGCCTGAACGTCGCACGGGCTCAGGTCATAGTGGAAGTCCAGGCCGGTTTCGCCGATGCCGACAACCTTGCCGCGGGCCGCCAGATCGCACAAGGTTGCGGCGTCAAGCCATGGGTTTTCCTTCGCTTCATGCGGATGGACGCCGGCGGTGAACCAGATATCGTCGTTCTCCAGCGCCACGGCGTGGCCCGCGTCGAAGCGCGACAGCCGATCGCAGATGTTGACCATCAGCCCCACTCCCGCCGTCCGCGCCCGCGCGATTACCGCCGCCCGGTCCTCGTCGAACTGCGGCGCGTGGAGATTCACATGGCTGTCGATCAGCATGGCGAAAAGAGTCCGGGCCAGCGCGCTGGGACCATGAATCAGGCGATCGCGCGCAACTGGGCGAGCGCGGCGTAGAAGCAGTCGGTGCGGTCGAGGTTGATCGCGTCGGCTTCGCGGGGAAGATCGACCAGCATTCGCCACGCCTCCGACCAGCGCTCCAGGGACCCCGGATCGCCCTCCCCGGCCATCGCCTGGCCGCTCGCCATTGCATGAATTTGATTCGCCAGGAAGTTGAAAAGAAGATCGAAACGGGCCGCGCCCGCGGGTCCTCTGAAACTCTCGGCGAGGGTCAGCATGGCGACCTCGTCGATCTTGGGCAGGGCGCGCAGAAGGTCCCGGGCAGTGGCGTCGAGATCCAGGGCGCCGGCATCGGCCAGCCGCCAGGCCGCCCCCGGCGCGCCGCCTCCGATATGAACCAGCCGCCGAGCCTTGTCCGCATCGACCCCGGCCTTCTCCGCCACCCAGGCCAAGGCCTCCTCGACCGGCGGCGGCTCGAAGCGCAGCCGCCGGCAGCGCGAGCGCAGCGTGGCCAGGAGCGCCCCCGGCGCGTGCGACACCAGCAGCAGCACGCCGCGATCCGGGGGCTCCTCGAGCGTCTTGAGGACCGCGTTGGCGGCGTTGGCGTTGAGGTCGTCGGCGGCGTCCACGATCGCCACCCTGTAAGGCGCGCTGGCCGGCGACAGGGCGAAGAAGTCCGGCAGCGTGCGCGCCTCATCCACTGGTATGACCTTGCGCGGCTTGCCATCCTCCTGCTCGCGCTGGAGCACGATCAGGTCGGGATGGGCCCGCGCCATGATCTGCCGGCTGACCGGATCGTCGGGCGCCGAGCCCAGCGGGCCGAACCTGGGGTCCGCAGCCGCACCCAGCAGACGGCGGGCGGCGCGATAGGCGAAGGTCGCTTTGCCCACGCCTTCGGGTCCCACGAGCAGCCAGGCATGGTGCATTCGCCCGCGGTCGAGCGCGTCCAGAAACGTCGCCTCGACGGCCTCGCCGCCCTGGTAGTCGAACACCTCGCGCGGATGGGGGATCAAGCGGCTCATGCGCCGGTCAGCCTGCCGCTCACGGCGGCCCACACCGACTTGGCGACGACATCGGCCGAAGGGGCCGCGTCGATGACCACGCAACGCGCCGGCTCGTTCTCGGCGATGGCCAGAAACCCCGCGCGCAGGCGTTCATGGAACGCCGCGCCCTTGGCCTCGAAGCGGTTTTCTTCGTCGCCGCGCCCGCCGGCCCGTTCCAGGCCGATCGCCACGGGCAGATCGAACATCAGCGTCAGATCCGGGCGGACTCCGGCCAGCACCTCGCGCTCCAGCGCCGCGATCAGGGCCGCCGGGGCGCCGCCCGCCGCGCCCTGGTAGGCGCGGGTGGAATCGGCGAAGCGGTCGCAGAGGATCACGGCCCCGCGCTCCAGCCCCGGTGCGATCAGTCGCTCGATGTGGTCGCGGCGGGCGGCGTAGATCAGCAGGGTTTCGGTCGCGGGCGACCAGCGATCGATCTCGCCGCGCACCAGCAGGCGGCGGATCGTCTCCGCCCCCGGGGAGCCCCCCGGCTCGCGGGTGCGGATCACCTCGCGGCCGGCGCCCTCCAGCCGGTCGGCCAGCTTGGCGAGCTGGGTCGATTTCCCCGCCCCCTCCCCGCCTTCGAACGTGATCAACAACCCGCGCGCCATGCCGGGCGCAGATTGGCCGCTTCGCGCGCTTTGTCTAGGAGGGGCCGATCACCGTGGCGCCGGAAAAGCCCGCCGCGGTCAGGTCGTCGCGCAGGGCGCCGGCGTCGGCCGCGCCGCAGCTGACCATCACCCGGTAGAGCGTCACGCCACCGCGATCGATTGGTTCGATGCTGGCGGCGCCGCGCGACGACACCCGCGCCGCCGCCCGCTCGGCGTTGGCGCGGTCGGTGAACGCCCCGACCTGGATGCGGGCGAAGCCGAGCGCCGGCGGCGGACGGCGTCCGACCGGACCTCCCATGGCGACGGGCGACGGCGACATCAAGCCGGAACGAGGCAAAATCTGGGCCGGCGGCGCGATCCGCGCCTGCGCGTAGCGCACGGTATCGGCGCCCCGAAGCCCCGGCGCCGGACCGATATAGCGCACACGAACCCGCGCCGTGCCCCTGTCGTAGAACCCGAGGTCTTTCGCGCCCTGACGCGACATATCGATGATCCGTCCGCCTACGAACGGTCCACGATCGTTGACCCGCACGCGGATGCGCCGGCCGTTGTCGAGGTTGGTCACCTCGACGATGCACGGCAGGGGCAGCGTCTTGTGGGCGGCCGAGGCGACGTCCATGTCGAAGGCCTCGCCATCGGCGGTCATCCGGTGATGGAATTGCTGGCCGTACCACGAGGCCAGCCCCTGCCTGTCGTAGCCGGGCTCGGCGCGCGGCGTGTACCACACCCCGCCCACCTCATACGGCTTCATCGTTCCGCGAACGCCGGACCGGGCGCCCGCCATCGGATTGGGCGGCCGCGTCGTTGCGCACGCCGCCAGCGTGAGGCCCGCCAGGGCGATCAGCCCCAGTCGCCCCGCAAGATCCCTTCGCTCGGCCACGCGCTCGCCCATGCCGGCGCATGGTGAACGGAATCTTTTGCGGCGAGGTTAAGGGACGTGCGAGGTGGAAGCCCCCTGCCCCACCCTGCTAGACAGCCGTCCGACGGACGGGTGGCCGAGTGGTTGAAGGCAGCGGTCTTGAAAACCGCCGTGGGTTCACGCCCACCGTGGGTTCGAATCCCACCCCGTCCGCCATGGGCGAGAACAACCGCTCCTCGACCGTCTTCGCCACGCCATTCCTCCGGGCTGGCGGAGGATCGCTTGGGGACTGTAAACAGGAGGGCGACGATCGGTGGCGAGTCGCGCCGTCGGCCGGAGTTCGGACGGGCATGATCAGGATCGTGGTGGTCGAGGACGAGCCGCTTACCCGACGCGTTCTCGAACTCGGACTTTCGCGCGAGGGCTTCGAGGTGGTGTCGGCGCCCGACGCGGCATCGTGTCGCGCAATCCTTGCGAGCCGACGCATCGACGCGGTGGTTCTCGACCTCGGATTGCCCGACGCCGACGGCATGGTCCTGGCCAGTGAAATCCGGGCCAAGGGCGGCCTGGGCCTGCTCGTGGTCACCCGCCGACGGGAGCCGGAATCGCGGATCGAGGCCCTGGACCTCGGCGCCGACGACTATCTGGTCAAGCCGGTGCACCTGGGCGAGCTCTCCGCTCGCATCCGCAGCGTTCTGCGGCGGCGCCGGCCGGCCGGTCCGAACCGGCGCCGCCTGGGAGGATGGCTCATCGATCTGGATGCGCGAACCGCGGTGGCCAGCAGCGGGGCGGCGGAACTCACCCGGGGCGAATTCGATCTTCTGGCGCTGCTCATCGAAGCGGACGGGCGGGTCGTCGGCCGGGAAGAACTGCTCAAGGCGATCAGTCGTAATCCGGAGGAAGGAGATCCCCGGTCGGTCGATGTCCTGGTCAGTCGGCTGCGGCGCAAACTCGCCGAATGCTCGCGGGAAGCCGAGATCATTCTCACCGCACCTGGTCTGGGTTATCGGCTGGCGGCGACCGCCACCGAGGCCTGATCGGACAGGCTCTCAAGGGCCACCGCGAGTGCGCCGGCCGCCTCCGATGGCGCGGGAACGCCGCCGGCCAAAGCCCGTTCGGCGGCGTCGGCGGCGTCGGCGATGGCGGCCCATCCGAACTGGGCCGCCAGGCCGGCGACCCCGTGGGCCTGCGCGGGCGTCGCCACGCCGTCGCCGGTCAAGGCGGCGATGAGACTTGGAACGCGTCGGACAAGCTCGACCCTGGCGGCCGAGGCGAGTTCAGCCATTTCCGCGTCGAATCCCGTGGGCCGCTCATCGCTGGACCGCCCCATCCTGGGAACAAGGCCGGCCATCGCCTCGCGGAGTTCGGCGGCGGAAACCGGCTTTCGCAGGACCATGCCGGCGCCGGCCAGGCGGGCTTCGGCGGCGGCGGCCATTTCTCCGGAGGCGGTGAGGACGATGGACGGCGGAGCCCCATCGGGACCTGCCTGCGCGATCAGATGCAGCAATTCGACGCCGCCGATTCTAGGCATGGTCAGATCGACGATGGCCAGGTCGATTGTGCGCGCCGCGTTCAGGGCCAACGCCTGCACCCCGTCTTCGGCTTCGAAGACCTCGTGACCGTCGTTGCGCAGGAGCTTGGCGATCAGGCCGCGGATCAGGGGCTCGTCCTCGGCCAGCAGGATCCGCAGGCAATCACCGCTCGCGGTCGAGACAGTCGGGGCCACGGCGCGGACCAGTGGGAAGACGAAGGTGAAGCGGGCGCCGCCCAGGGGGCGGTTGGCGCCGGCCAGATCACCCCCCAGGCGTTCGGCGATTCGTCGGGAGACGCTCAGGCCCAATCCCAGGCCCCTTCCGTCCCCGGCCCGGGCGCCCCGCTCGAACGGTTCGAAGAGGTGAATGAGATCGAAGGGGGTCAAGCCCGGACCCTGGTCATCGACCACGAGGGCCAACGCCTCCTCCCGGGCCAGGTGGCCCGCCGCCACGCCAAGGTGAGCTTCGATCCGGCCGCCGCCGTATTTGCCGGCGTTGGACAACAGGTTCCGGATCACCTGCCGTATCCTGGCGCCATCGGTTTCGACCCATTCCGGGACGTCAGGAGAAATCTCAACAGCCACGCGAGCGTCGGTCCCTGCCGCCGCCTCGGCCACCAGGGCCTCTGAGCGGAGAAGATCGGCGATCCGGACCGGCGAGGGCGCCAGCGGGGCCTCGCCGCTCGAAAACGCGCCAAAATCCGTGAGGTCGTCAACCACTGTCCTCAGGCTCGCGAACGCGTGGCCCAGGCTCGGCAGATCGACCGCGGTCGCGTCGCCCGCCGCCAGATCGATGAGCGATTGCATGCCCTGCATCGGCGTGCGCAGCTCATGGGCGATCTCGGCGAGAAACCGGGAGCGGGCGCGCGTCGCGCGTTCGGCTTCACCTACCTGACCGTGGGCCACCGCCAGGCGAAGCGCCAACTGATCCTCCCTGTCGTCCACCCCCGCATCGGCGTTCGGGGCTAGCTTGGACAGAGCCCCCCACGCGCGCCATGTCGCCTGCGCCTGGTCGGCGTAGCCTTTCGCCGAAGCCGGATCGCCGGCGGCGCGGCAGGCGTCGGCGGCGCACTCGGCCGCCAGGCCCGCTTCCAGTCGCGAGGCGCCGCCCCTCGCCGCCGAGACGGCCTCCGCGTACGCTTCCGCACAGGCGCGCGGGCCGCGCCGCAGACGCAGAGCCTCGGCTTCGAGGATCAGAATCTTGGCCCCATGGTCGGCGGGATTGAGCCGCGCGGCGCGGCGGACGAAGGCCATGTCCTTGGCCAGCGC
>DASRLN010000309.1:0-7855 GCA_035648435.1 Caulobacteraceae bacterium | reverse complement strand
GAGGGGAGGGATCATCGGCGTTGGAACTCCGGACTCATCAGCAGAATGGCCAGGGCCTCGGGCCGGGTCTCGGCGCGGGCGACGGCGGTGGCGACCGGCGCGGTGAGCCACGCGCCCAGGGCGGCGCTGGCCAGAGCGCTGGGGTCGCGGTCGCCGATGGCCTGGGCCGCGAAGGTTTCGCTCCAGCTCATCCGCTTGATGACCGCATCGGGAGCGCACCAGATCCGCGCTTCCTCCGGCCAGCCCTTGGGAGACGGGGCGCTGAACACCTTCTGGCCCATGGCGTTGAGGGTCGGGGCGATGACCGTGATGTCACCCGGCGCCTGGCCCGTCGCCCGCCAACTGGAGACCAGGAACTCATACGGGGTCTTGAACTTCGCCGCCGTCGGCGCCCAGGCCTCGGGCGCCTCGACGAGCGTCCTGGCCACCGCGTCCAGCCGGCCGCCGCTTTCCTGATACGACCGCTCCAGCCGCGCCACCAGGGTCGGCGGCGGCTCGTCGGCGACGAAGTGGCGGGCGATCTTGACCGCCAGGTGATGGGCGGTGTGCGGGCTGGCGGCGAGGTCCTTCATCACCGAGCGGGCCTGCGCCTCGCCGCCATCGGCGTAGCGCCGGCCCATGATCGTCCGTGCGCCGGGTTCATGAGCGTAGGGGCGGAACATGAACTGGCCGCCTGGCTCTGCCGCCTTTTCGAAACGCCCGATGCTCCATCCGGTCATCGCCCGCGCGAACTCGGTGACGTCCGCCTGGCTGTAGCCGGCGCCGACGCCCACGGTGTGCAGTTCCATGATCTCGCGGGCGAGGTTCTCGTTGAGGCCGGCCTTGCGGCCCGCGCCGCCCGATCGCTGGGCGACGAAACTGTCCGGGCCGATCGACTGCGCCTGATCGAGGTAGAGCAGCATGGCCGGATGGCTGGACGAGGCGACGAGCAGGTCCTCGAAACGCCCGAACACATGCGGCCGGATGGCCTCGACCTCGAACGGCCCGACCAGCGTGGCGGTGACCAGCTTGTTGGCCGAGACGGTGAAATGATTGGCCCAGAACAGGGTCCAGCGCTCGCGGAAGGCGGCGTCGGTGGCGGCGGCGAGCTGGAGCCGAGCCATGAAATCCGCCCCGGTGTCCCGCCGCAGCAGCTGGGCGGCTTGCCTGACTGGATCGGTCTTGGGATCCCCGGCTTGTTTGGCCGCCTTGCGCTCGGCCTGGTAGGCGCGGACATCGCCGAATCGCTGCACCGAAGTGGCGGCGTTCGCCTGCGGCTGGTCGGCGCCCTCGGGTCTGATCTGGCCGATCAGGTAGCCGCGCGGATCGCCCTTGGCGGCATCGATCTCGCCGGCCTTGGCCCCGAGTCCGAAACGGGTGGCCGCGATCGCCGCGCCGAGATTCCTGTCGATGGTCAAGACCCACTCCTGCGCGCCGAGGCGATGAACTGCTAGTCTAACGCCGTTCACGAGCCGTTTCCGTCGGGAAGGCGTGCGACATGTCGATCGGAACGTCATGACCGCCAGATCCTCCTTGCCCCGCCGGTTCTACGGCGACTGCGACGTGGCCGCCGCCGCGCCGGAAGGTTTCGCCCTGCGCCTCGACGGCAGGATCGCCCGCTCGCCGGGCGGCGTCCCGCTCGTCGCCCCGACCCAGGCTCTGGCGGCGCTGATCTGTTCGGAGTGGGCCGGCCAGGTCGAGGTGATCAAATTCGTCGATATGCCCGCCACCCGGCTGTTGCACACCACGCTCGACGCCCTGCGGCCCAGGCGCGCGCAGGCCGCCGCGTCCGTGGCCGCGTTCGCCGCCAGCGACGCCATCTGCTATTTCGCCGACCGGCCGCGCAGCCTCGTCGAGCGGCAGAACGCGGCGTGGCGACCCCTGCTCGACTGGGCGCGGGAGGCTCTCGGCCTGGAGTTCCGCCGGACGACGGGTATCGCCCATGCCGAGCAGCCGGCGCCCACCCTGGCCGCTGTCGATGCGCTGGCCGCCGGCGAGGACGATTTCACCCTCGCCGCCCTGGCGCTCGCCGCGGCCTTGTTCGGCTCGGCGATCCTGGCCCTGGCCCTGAAGGCGGGCCGGCTCGGCGGCCGCGAGGCGCTGGCGACCGCCAGGCTCGACGAGACCTTCCAGGAAGAGCGCTGGGGCGTCGATGCGGAGGCGGCGCGGAACGCGCGGGCGATGGAAGCCGAAGCGGTGATGCTCGATCGCTGGTTCCGCGCCTTGACGCAAGTGGGGACGTGATCGAATTCGCCTCTTGGCGAATTCGTTCGTGTCCCCGACTTGCGAGCGCCGGCGGAGCCCAGGGGGACAAGAGCGGGCTGGAAGCCCGCGCTCCGGGTGCTTGCGCCGAGCCACCGCCGTGGTTACGCCTGCGTCACAGCGGAAGGATCGGCCTTTGCAGCACATTCTCGAGGAACTCGCCCGGCGGCGGGCGGGCGCCGAAGCGGGGGGCGGGCCCAAGCGCACGGCCGCCCAGCACGCCAAGGGCAAGCTCACCGCCCGAGAGCGCCTCGATGTGCTTCTCGACGAGGCGTCCTTCGAGGAATTCGACATGTTCGTCGAACACCGCAGCCATGATTTCGGCATGGAGAAGCAGCGCATCCCGGGCGATGGCGTGGTCACCGGCTGGGGGACCATCAACGGCCGTGTCGTCTATGTCTTCTCCAAGGATTTCACCGTCTTCGGCGGCTCTCTTTCCAAGGCCCAGGCGGAGAAGATCGTCAAGGTCCAGGAGATGGCGGCGCGCAACGGGGCGCCGGTGATCGGGCTTTTCGACGCCGGCGGCGCGCGTATCCAGGAGGGCGTCGATTCCCTGGCCGGCTACGCCGACATCTTCCTCCAGAACGTGCTCTCCAGCGGCGTCGTCCCGCAGATCAGCGTGATCATGGGACCCTGCGCCGGCGGTGACGTCTATTCGCCGGCGATGACCGATTTCATCTTCATGGTGAAATCCACGTCTTACATGTACGTCACCGGCCCTGACGTGGTGAAGACGGTGATCAACGAGGACGTCAGCCACGAGGATCTCGGCGGCTGGCGCGTCCATTGCCTGAAATCCGGGGTCGCCGACGGGGCTTTCGACAACGACCTCGAGGCCCTGACCCAGGTTCGCCGGCTGATCGACTTCCTGCCAGTCTCCAACCGCGCCGCCCCGCCCCGCCGTGACAGCTTCGACGATCCCTTCCGCGAGGAGGCTTCCCTCGACACCTTGGTGCCGGCCAATCCGAACCAGCCCTACGACATGAAGGAACTGATCCTCAAAGTCGCGGACGAGGCGGATTTCTTCGATATTTCACCAGATTGGGCCAAAAACATCATCACCGGTTTCGGCTGCGTGGATGGCCACACCGTGGGCTTCGTCGCCAATCAGCCGCAGGTCCTGGCCGGGGTTCTCGACATCGACGCCTCGCGCAAGGCGGCCCGTTTCGTGCGCTTCTGCGATGCCTTCTCCATCCCCATCGTCACCTTCGTCGATGTCCCTGGTTTCATGCCCGGGACCAAGCAGGAGCAGGGTGGCCTCATCAAGCACGGGGCCAAGCTGCTCTTCGCCTTCGCCGAGGCGACCGTCCCCAAGGTCACCATCATCACCCGCAAGGCCTATGGCGGGGCCTTCGACGTGATGAGTTCCAAGAACATCCGCGGCGACCTCAACTACGCCTGGCCCACCGCCGAGATCGCGGTCATGGGTCCCAAGCAGGCGGTGGAGATCATTTTCCGCGGCGACATCGGCGACCCCGACAAGCTCGCCGTGCGCGAGGCCGAATACAAGGCCCACTTCGCCAACCCCTTCGTCGCCGCCTCGCGCGGCTACATCGACGACGTCATCATGCCCCGCGAAACCCGGCGCCGCATCGTCCGGGCGCTCCGCAGCCTCTCAGGAAAATCCCTCTCCAACCCTTGGAAAAAGCACGATAATATTCCGCTGTGACGGAGGAAAATCTGCCCAGAATCCTTTCCTGCCCCGCGCAGCGGGGAAGGGGGACCGCCTCGCCGAAGGACGAGGTGGTGGAAGGGGCGCAAGACGCGGGCCCCAGTGTTCGTTGACGCGGCTTTGCGCCCCCTTCGTCACGGCGCGAGGAAGGGCGCCGCGCCACCTCCCCCGCAAGGGGCGGGGGAGGATAGTTCGGTTCAGCCGATCCTGTCCCCCCGCCCGAGCGGATCGGGCAGCGGCGTCCCGTCCTTCACGAACCGTAGCGACACCGAATTGATGCAATAGCGCTCGCGGGTGGGGGGCGGCCCGTCGGGGAACAGATGTCCCTGGTGGCTGTCGCAGCGGGCGCAGCGGGTCTCGATGCGCGCCATGCCGTGGCTGACGTCGCGCACCGCTCGCACATGGGCCTCGTCGAAGGGCGCGAAGAAACTCGGCCAACCGGTGCCGCTCTCGAACTTGGTCAGACTACGGAAGAGCGGCAGGCCGCAGAGGCGGCAGCAATAGACGCCGTCCGCCTTGTTATCCAAAAGGCCGCCGCAGAACGGCGCCTCGGTGCCATGGCGCAGCAGCACTTCAGCCTCCTCCCGTGAGAGATCGGACTCCAGCAGCGCCCGTTCGACGGCGTCGGGAGGCGTGAGGTCGAAAGCGGCGTGGGTCATGGTGGCGTTGGTCATGGTTGTCATCTTCCATCGGCGCGGCTAACCCCACATAGCTACGCAGCGGGGCGGCCCCAACGGATGTTCTCGAAAATCCTCATCGCCAACCGAGGCGAGATCGCCGTCCGGATCATCAAGACCTGCCGGCCCATGGGCATCGGCACGGTGGCCGTCTATTCGGAGGCCGACGCCCTGTCGCTGGCCGTGGAGATGGCCGACGAAGCCGTCGCCATCGGCCCCTCGCCGGCCGGTCAGTCCTACATCGTGGCCGACAAGATCATCGAGGCCTGTCGACAGACGGGCGCCGAGGCCATCCATCCGGGCTTCGGGTTTCTGTCGGAGAACGCTGATTTCGCAAAACTCTGCGGTTCAGCCGGTATCGTCTTCATCGGGCCGAATCCCGATGCCATCGAGGCCATGGGCGACAAGATCGCCTCCAAGAAATTCGCCGCCGCCGCGGGCGTGTCGATCGTTCCCGGACATATCGGCGAGATCGATGACGTCGCCCACGCCATCGGCATCGCCGAGGAGATCGGCTACCCGGTGATGATCAAGGCCTCGGCCGGGGGCGGCGGCAAGGGCATCCGGGTGGCCCATGGCCGCCGGGACGTCGAGGAGGGCTTCCCGGCCGTCCGCGCCGAGGCCGCCGGCGCTTTCGGCGACGACCGCATCTTCATCGAGAAGTTCATCGAGAACCCCCGGCACATCGAGATCCAGGTGCTGGGTGACAAGCACGGCCATGTCGTCCACCTCTTCGAGCGGGAGTGCTCGATTCAGCGGCGCAACCAGCAGGTCATCGAGGAAGCGCCGTCGCCCCTGCTCGACGCCGACGCCCGCGGCGCCATGGGCGCCCAGGCCGTCGCCCTGGCCAAGGCCGTCGACTACGATTCCGCCGGCACCGTCGAGTTCGTCGCCGGCCAGGACAAGTCGTTCTATTTCCTGGAGATGAACACCCGTCTTCAGGTCGAGCATCCGGTCACCGAACTGATCACCGGTATCGATCTGGTCGAGCAGATGATCCGGGTCGCGGCCGGTGAGCCGCTGGCCTTCGGGCAGTCCGACCTGACCATCGACGGTTGGGCCATCGAGTGCCGGATCTACGCCGAGGATCCCTATCGCGGGTTTCTGCCGTCCATCGGCCGGCTGCGGCGGTACCAGCCGCCGAAGGAAGGCGACCAGGGCGCCTACGCCGTCCGCAACGACACCGGTGTGCGCGAAGGCGACGAGATCTCGGTGTTCTACGACCCGATGATCGCCAAGTTGTGCGCCTGGTCGGGCGACCGCGCCGGCGCGGTCGCGGGGATGGCTCGGGCGCTGGAGGACTTCCACATCGAAGGCCTGAACCACAACACGCCGTTTCTCGCCGCGGTGATGGACCAGCCCCGTTTCGCCTCCGGCGTCCTGTCGACCCGCTACATCGCCGACGAATTCCCCGACGGCTTCCATGGCCTCGCCGCCACGCCGGCCCAACTCGACCTGATCACGGCGGCGGCGGCCTTCATGCATCGGGTCGTGGCCGGAAGGGCGCGGCGCCTGGGCGCGAACGGCGACGGCCCGGCGCGCGCCGACTGGGTGGTGGTGCTCGGCAAGACCCGCCGCAACGTTCGCCTGAGCGGCGCCGGCGATGGCCTGGAGATCGCGCTCATCGACGAGGGCCGCACCCTCACCCTGGACGCCGTGGAATGGCGGCCGGGAGCGCCGGTGTTCCGGGGGCGGCTGGACGGCCAACCCTTCAGCGCCACGGTGCGCGTGGCCCCGGAAGGATTCGTCATCCGCCACCGCGCCGCCAGCGTCCGAACCCTGGTCCTCACCCCCGCTTCCGCCGATCTCCACCAGCGCCTTCCCGAACGGAAGGCGGCCGACACCTCCCGCCAGGTCGTCTCGCCGATGCCGGGGCTGGTGATCTCCATGGATGTCGTCGCCGGCCAAGAGGTCCAGGAAGGCCAGGCGCTCTGCGTCGTCGAGGCGATGAAGATGCAGAACATCGTCCGCGCCGAACGTCACGGGGTCATCGCCACCGTCGCCGCCAAGGCCGGCGACAGCGTCTCGGCCGACGACGTGCTGGCGGAATTTGCCTGAGTCGCTCCGCCCGAACGGCGCCGTTTATGCGACGCGGTTTGAAACGTGCTATCCCTTCTGGAGAAATGTCCCGAGGGGAGCGCCATGACATTGATGCAGACACTGTTCAGCTTCAACGGCCGCGTTCGACGAACAAATTATTGGCTGGCGAGCATCGGCACGAGCGTTGTTCTCTCCGTCGTGGCCGGCATCCTTGTGATTGTCTTCGTGACCTTTGGCGCGGCGGCGAGCGGTGACGGTAACAACGGTGACGGTACAGCGGCTTTGATGGGAAGCATGTTTCTAGTTTGGCTCGTCCCGTTATACTTATTGGCGTTGTGGATAAGCTTGGCTCTGGGCGTGAAGCGTTGCCACGATCGGAATTATCCAGGGGCCATGATGTTGGTAAGTTTGGTCCCGATATTCGGCTGGTTTTGGGCATTGATCGATCTGGGATTCGTCGATGGGACGCTGGGCGCCAATCAATACGGCCCGTCGCCAAAAGGAATTGTCTGACCGGCGGGACACCCTTTGGCGCTCGGACTGGTTTAGGGTATTGGCAGCGGGTCTCTGGAGACCCGCATGAAAATCGAGTTCGTCGCCGCCGACGCCGTAGCTGGAAAATCCGTGGCCCTGGCCGTGGTCGCATTCGAGAAGATCGCCCTATCCGGCGCCGCCGCGGCGCTGGACAAAGCCTGCGGCGGCGCGGTGACACGCGCCATCGCCGGTGGCCGGTTCACCGGCGCGGCGGGCCAGAGCCTCGATCTCGTCGCGCCCCACGGGGTCGAGGCGGCGCGGGCGGTGATCGTCGGCGGCGGACCGGCCGATAAATTCGACGGCGACGCCGTCGAGACCGCCGCCGCCCATGCTTTCCAGGCGGTCAAGGCCAGCGGCGCCGAGGTGCTGCTCATCCGCCTGCCGGGCCTGCCCGCCGGTCTCGCCGCCCGCGCGGCCCTGGGCGCGCGCCTCGCCGCCTACCGGTTCGACCGCTATCGCACCCGCGAAAAGCCCGAGAAGAAGCCATCCGTCGCTCGCGTGCAGATCGCGGTGGACGATCCCAGGGCGGCGGCCAAGGCGTTCAAGTCCCTCGCCGGTCTCGCCGACGCCGTCGCCTTCGCCCGCGACCTGGTCACCGAGCCGGCCAACATCCTCTACCCGGAGGAGTACGCGAAACGGGTCAAGGGGCTGGCGAAGCTCGGCCTCGAGATCGAGGTGCTGGGCGTCAAGG
>DASRLN010000308.1:0-6939 GCA_035648435.1 Caulobacteraceae bacterium | reverse complement strand
GAAAGCCTGCTCGGAAGCCTCCAGGCCTTCGTCATCGACGCTATCCACCGCGGCATCCCCAACGCCCTCTACGAGCGACCAAGAAAACGACGAAACTTCATCGATACCTTCCCAGGCCGACTATCTTAGCGCCTATGGGCTTCCAGCCCGCTCTTGGCGAAGGGGCAAGGACACCACCCCGGTCTAGTTGGTCAGCGTGGTCGTGGCGGCGAAGGTAAAAGGGCGGGCTGGAAGCCCGCGCTCCGAAACAGGAGGGCGTCGGCCTCCGCCCGGTGGTTCCACAGCCACTTCGGACGCCGCACTACGTCCGATTCTGACGTGGGGAGTCCCTATCCTGCCGCCTTCGCGGACAGCACGGGAAAGCCATGGAAAGATACGAAGGATTTGTGATTCGAACCTATGCCGCGCGGGCGCTTCGGCTCGGCGAGTCTCCTCGTGTCGCCCGGCCCACGCCCGAGTTGGCGGAGTGGCTGGTCGATCACGCCCACACCGTTGGATGCCGTGAGCCGGAGGTCGGCAACGACGCCTTCGACATGGGCGCCAGACGCATCGACCGCGACACCTGGGCGAAATTCACGCCCCTGGTCGCGGCGCTGAAACGAAGGCTCAAGATGCCGCCGCCCTCCGGCCTCGAACGCCGGATGACCTGGCTGTGCGAGGCGCTGGGCCTCTCCCGCCTGGAGACCGATCTCCTGGGCGCGGCCGTGCGCGTCGCCTTGAGCAAGCCGGTCGAGACCCTGGCCGGAGTCTGCAACGGCGGCTGCGGCGGCGAGGTGAACAAGGTCGGTCTGCGGGTGCTCACCGGGCATGATGAGCGCGCCGTCAAGCGGGCTCTTCGGACCGCCGAGCCGCTGCTTCTGCTCGGCCTGCTGGAGGATCGGGGAGGCGGCGATGTCGAACCGTCGCCGACGGTGATGCGGATCGCGCGGCTGGAGACCGCCGATCCGGACCGGCTGCGGGACGCGTTGATGGGCAAGAGCCGCAAGGCCGAACTGGTCTGGACCGATTTCGCGCATCTGGGCGAGGCCGCCGACCTCGCCGAGCGGTTCCTCGCCGCCGCCCTTGCCAAGCGAACCGAGGGGGTCAACATCCTGCTCCACGGCTCGCCCGGCACCGGCAAGACCGAGTTCGCCCGCACTCTCGCCGAGCGCCTGGGCGTCAGCGCGACCTTCATCGGCGAGATCGACGAAGAGGAGGGCGAGCCGACGCGCGCCGCGCGGGTCGCCGCCTTCGCCATCGGCCGGGCGCTGGCCGGGCGGGCCGGCAATACCCTGCTGGTGGTCGACGAGGCCGACGACATCTTCACCGGCGTCGACGAGGACGACGCCGGCTCGCGCGTCGGCTCGAAGGTGTTCATGAACCGGCTCGTGGAACAGACGCCGGCCCCGACGGTGTGGATCACCAACCACAAGGAACGCCTCGGCGCGGCCGTGCTTCGCCGCATGTCCCTGGCCATCCGCTTTCCCGAGCCCGGCCGCGCCGTCCGCCGGCGGGTGGTCGAGCGGATCGCCGGGCGCCACAGGCTTCGTCTGCCGGTGTTGGCGCTGGAGGAACTCTCCCAGGTGCGCGCCTCGCCGGCGGTGATCGACGCCGCCGTCCGCCTCGGCAAGCTGACCGGCGGCGGCAGGGCCGACATCGAACGGCCCGCTCGGTGATCCAGGCCATCGAGGGCGACGCCCCGCCGCCAGCCCTGGCCGGCGCCATGGCCTTCGATCCGGCCCTCTGCGAGGCCGACTGCGACCTGGCGGCCCTGGCCGGCAGCCTGTGTGAGAGCGGTGAGCCGGCGATCTCCCTCTGCCTGCACGGCCTGCCGGGAACCGGCAAGAGCGCCTACGCCCGCTATCTCGCGGCGCGCCTGGGCCTCGACGTGATCGAGAAGCGCGCCTCGGACCTCCTCTCGATGTGGGTCGGCGAGAGCGAGAAACAGATCGTCCGCGCCTTCGCCGACGCCGCCGACGCCCGCGCCCTTCTCATCATCGACGAGGCCGACTCCCTGCTGCGCGACCGCGCCGGCGCGCGCGCCTCGTGGGAAGTCACCCAGGTCAACGAAATGCTGACCTGGATGGAGCGCCACCCCTGGCCGCTCGTCTGCACCACCAACGCCATGGACGCCCTCGACCCGGCGACCATGCGGCGGTTCCTGTTCAAGGTGAAGTTCCTGCCGATGCGCGAGGACCAGGCCCGCGAGGCGTTCCGCCGGGTGTTCGGGATCGAGCCGCCGAGGGGGCTGGACGCGCTCGATGGGCTCACGCCGGGGGATTTTGCGCTGGTGGCGCGGAAGTCGACGGTTCTGGGGAAGCGAGACGTAGCTGAGCTGGTTCGGAATCTGGCAGACGAAGTCGAAGTGAGGGCTGGCCGCCCTCGGCGACGCATCGGATTCTGACATCGACATCGCTCAGCGGGTGCCGAGGTGAATTGACCTCTCCTGGGCGCCAGCAGGCGCCACCAATCGCCATACGCGATACCGACGCGACCGGCTCGTCCGGCCAAACAGTCAGCATTGGAGAACGAGCCAAAGACCCGAATTCAACGACATGCGATTTCGCGAAGTTGGCCGTCTCACGTCATCGCGCTCTCCTTGCAAAACCGGCCGACTTGTCATGCGAGTTCGGATCGTGCCATGGATCGCGAACGCGGCCTCAAATCGGCACGAAGGACTGGGATATGAGGCTCTTTTGAATTTCGAGTGGGTGGATGTCGCTTGCTGAGCACATGAACCGGACGAGCGGCCAACCGATGCGGCCGCTTCGGGTGCGGTCCACCGACTTCAGTGAATGATTGTGGCTTGGGGGGCATGCCCTTGTAAAGGCTGGCCTTCGGCCACCGCCTACGGCGGCTTCGACCTTGACAAGGCCATGCCCCCCAGCTTCGTTGCTCACCATGAGGTCAATGGTCAGGAGTGGATCAAGCCTCGACATCCACCCACTCGTTTTTCAAAAGAGGCGGATATGATCATCAAGGCATTCGGACTCTTCTGGAGGGAAGACGAGATTGAGTGGGAGCCAGGAAGTGGCAAGAAGGGAGTATTCCGGTTGCTGGGTCGATGCGGAGAAAACTCGCCAGGTATCCGGGTCGCTGACTTTAGGACTCAGCGCGGTATCTACATATTATATAATGAATATGGAGCCTATTACGTTGGCTTAACGAGAAAACAAACTCTCGGTAAACGCATAGCCGATCACAGGTATGATGGACATGGTGATAAATGGGACAGGTTTAGCTGGTTTGGATTTCACCAAGTGTTAAAATCGGTGGATTCCAATGGATATCACCATCTGAAAGCGATGCCAGAAAAGCAAGTGGTTAGCCCGTCATTTGTCATCGCAGATATTGAGGCGTTGTTAATAAAGGCTATGGGACTCAGGAATATAGCCCAGATGAAATTTGCCAACGCAGATGAATGGACGCAAATAAAACTCGATGAAATAGAAAAGTATAGAAAAAAAGTGTCAAGGCGCAATGATTAGACAATTCTATTGTACATTGTGATCGATCAATACACGCTGCTGCTTCCAGAGCCTAGGCGGGCCAACAAGTGGGAACGCGGCGAGAAGCGGCCCGACGGGCCGTCCCTGAAGCTGCTCAACCTCGTCAAAGCCAAGGGGCTGAGCGCCATCGCGTAGGGAAGAGCGAGACATGACCGTAGCGCGGGCTTCCAGCCCGCCCTTTGCGTCAAGGTCAACGCCATCGTCGGGTCTTTGTCGGTCAGCGTGGGCGTGGCGACGGAGGAAAAAGGTGCGGGCTGGAAGCCCGCGCTCCGAAACAGGGGGGATCGGCTGACGAGATTCACCGGGGCGCCTTGCCGGGAGCTGATCGAATTGAAGGAGGCGGGCGATGAGCGGAAAGACTAGCCGGGCGCCTGGCGGCATCCTGGCCACGGTGCGCCGCACGGCGGCCGACCTGCATGGCGCGGGCGTGATCGACAAGGCGACGATGCGCGAGTTCGACGCCCTGTGCCTGACGCCTGCCGAGCCGATGTCGCCGCGGGATATCCGGGCTCTGCGCGAGCAGGAACGGGTGTCCCAGCCGGTGTTCGCCCACTATCTCAACGTGCGCAAGGACGCGGTCAGCAAGTGGGAACGCGGCGAGAAGCGGCCCGACGGGCCGTCGCTGAAGCTGCTCAACCTCGTCAAAGCCAAGGGGCTGAGCGCCATCGCGTAGGGAACGAGCTGGCGCCGGGAGCAGCGGCCAGCCAGGCGACCCGCTTGGGCTCGCCGGGGAGTTCGACCGCAATCTCGGGAGTATCATGATCGACCTATGCGCCTCGGCGATGCGATTTGATTCCTCACCCGCATGTCGCCTAAGGAAGCTCCCATGCCCGTCAACCCCGCCCTGATCGAGAAGATCAACACCCTCCCCGGGAACCGTCTCGCCGAGGTCGAGGACTTCGTGGACTTCATCCGCCAGCGTGACCAGGACCGAGCCGTCGTCCGCGCCGCCGGCGCCGCCAGCGCGCCAGCCTTCGCGGCTGTCTGGAGCAACCCCGAGGATGACGCCTACGATGCCATCTAGGGCCGCGACCGCCAGGTCCCGCGGTCCCGCCACACCTCAGGCCCTGAGCTTCGGCGCCATCGTCCTTGTGCCGTTCCCCTTCACGAATCAGGCCGCTTCCAAGCAGCGCCCTGCCGTCATCGTTTCCAGCCGCGCCTATAACGTCGAGCGGCCCGACCTGATCATGCTGGCTGTCACCAGCCAACTGCGTCCGACGCCCGCTTTGGGCGAGGTTTGGCTGCGCCACTGGCGCGCCGCCGGCCTTCTTAAACCCTCCGCCGTCAAGCCTGTCTTCGCCACGCTCGAACAGCGCCTTGTCATCCGACGGCTCGGCGTCCTCGCGGCCGAAGACCAGGACGCCCTGCGCGCCGCCATCAGCCAGATCATCGGCTGAGGAGGACTACTAAGAAAGGCCGCCACCGCGGCTTTTTGGTCCGCGCGGTGGTGGCGCCCGCGAAAAAAAGTGCGGGCTGGAAGCCCGCGCTCCGGAACAGGATGGCTTCGCCGCCGCCGCGTGGGCGAGCACGGAACGCGCGCCCCCGCGCGCACAACATCCTTGTGGCGTCCGCCGAGGTTGCTAGGACTGTCGCCGGCGTCCCGCCGCCGGAGAAGCGAAGCTGTCGATCGTCGCCGCACTGCATCATGCGACCCGGTACCGCTATGACCGGCTGGTGGAGCTGGGGCCGCAGACGGTGCGGCTGCGGCCGGCGCCGCATTGCCGCACGCAAATCCTATCCTATTCGCTGAAGGTCACGCCGGAGAAACACTTCATCAACTGGCTGCAGGACCCGCAGGGTGGCTGGCTGGCCCGGCTGGTGTTTCCCGAGCGGGTCCGGGAGTTCAGCGTCACGGTGGATCTCACCGCCGACCTGGTGGTGGTCAATCCGTTCGACTTCTTCGTCGAGCCGGCGGCCGAGACCATGCCGGTGGGCTATCCGGCGGACCTGGCCAGCGAACTAGCGCCGTGCCGGGTGGTGGAGGAGTCCGGACCTCGGCTGGAGGCGCTGGTCGGCGACCTGGCCCCAGCGGGGCGGCGGACGGTGGACTTCCTGGTCGAGCTGAACGGCCTGATCGCCCGGCGCGTCGCCTATGTGGTGCGCATGGAAGTCGGGGTGCAGACGCCGGACGAGACGCTCACCGCCGGCTCGGGATCGTGCCGCGACAGCGCCTGGCTGCTGGTCCAGGTGTTCCGGCGCCTCGGTTTGGCGGCGCGGTTCGTCTCCGGCTACCTGATCCAGCTCAAGGCCGATATCGACGCGGTCGAAGGGCCGCTGGGAACCCAGGTCGATTTCACCGACATGCACGCCTGGGCCGAGGCCTATATCCCGGGGGCCGGCTGGGTCGGCTTCGACGCCACCTCGGGCCTCTTGACCGGCGAGGGCCACATCCCGCTCGCCGCCGCGCCGCACTACCGCGCCTGCGCGCCGATCAGCGGCGTCGTCGGGCCGGCCGAGACACGGTTCGACTTCGCCATGACGGTGACCCGGGTGGCCCAGCCGACCCGAATCACCCGGCCGTTCGAGGACTCCGACTGGTCGGCCCTGGCGGCGCTCGGCGAAACGGTGGAGGCGGACCTCGCGGCGCAGGACGTGCGCCTGACCCTGGGCGGCGAGCCGACCTTCGTCGCCACCGAGAACCGCGAGACGGCGGAATGGAACACCGACGCCTCGGGACCCACCAAGCCCGGGATCGCGCGGCGCCTGGCGCAGCGGCTGAAGGCGCGCTTCGCCCCCGGCGGCCTGACCCACCACGGCCAGGGCAAGTGGTATCCGGGCGAGGCCCTGCCGCGCTGGGCCCTGGGCCTCCACTGGCGTCGCGATGGCGTGCCGATGTGGCGGGGCCTGGCGGGCGAGCCGGCGGAGGGCGAAGACCCCGGCGCGACCACCGCCGACGCCCGCGATCTCATCGAGCGCCTGGCGCGGGCGCTCGGCGTCGATGCCGCCTTCGTGCTGCCGGCCAGGGAGGATCCGCTGCACGCCATCAAGGCCGAAAGCGACCTGCCGCCGGAGGTGGTCCTCGAGGATGAGGCCATCGACGACGCCGCCTCACGCGGGACCCTGGCGCGGGCCATGGCGGGGGGACTCTCGAAGATCGTCGGCTATGTCCTCCCCTTGCGGCGCCCGCTGAAGGCGTCGGAGGGGACCGGGTGGATCAGCGAACCGTGGCGGTTTCGGCGCGGCACGCTGTACCTGGTCCCCGGTGACTCGCCGCTCGGCCTGCGCCTGCCGCTCTCCGGCCTGCCGACCCTGAAACCCGAGGACTATCCCTATGTGACACCGCGCGATCCCTATGAGGCACGCGAAGCCCTGCCGAACCTCGATGCGCTCTACCAGGCGCCGACCAGCGACGACCCGGCCCTGATCCCGGAGCGCCGGCGCGGCAAAGGACCGGCGGTTCGCACGGCCCTGTCGGTGGAGGCCCGCGGCGGCTGGCTCTACGTGTTCATGC
>DASRLN010000307.1:0-5090 GCA_035648435.1 Caulobacteraceae bacterium | reverse complement strand
GGTAAAGAAAAGGCACATGACGGCCGCCGCGACCGAGGCCATCAGCAGCGCCTCCCGGGCGGGTCCGGCGTTGTTGGCCATGGCCGCGATCTGGGCGACCGCGCCGGCCCACAGCAGGCCGCTCAGCAAGTGCACGCGCAGGCGGCGGCGCGGATCGGCCGCCTCGGGGCGTCCGAGCCAGCCGACGACGGCATAAAGCGCGCCCCAGTTGATCGCGAACACCGCGAAGCTGGCCGCCATGAAGGCGCTGTCCCGCGCCTGGGAGCCGATCCAGACGAAGATCGGCAGGCTGAGGGCGAAGGCGCCGAGCGCCTGCGGCAGCAGCGCCGTCTGCGCCTCCAGGGCGAGACCGGCGACGGACGCCTGGCATCGAGGCGCTTGGCGGGTGGCGGACGGCATGAAGGCCTCTTTCGCGTGGCGAGGCATGGCTTTCGTGGGCGGCCCCGGCGTCAACCCTATCGCCCGCGCCTTTTCCCCGAGGTTACGCGACATCCTTAATCGAACCTTGCCGCCGCCTCCTTGCCGCGTCCGCGGGTTTGGGCGCAGGCTGCGGTCCATGAGCGAACCCAAGACGCAAACGCCGATCCTGCCGGCCGCCACCATCCTGCTTCTGCGGGATCACCCGGCCTTCGAGGTGTTGATGGTCGAGCGACACCACCAGATCGACTTCGCCTCCGGCGCCCTGGTGTTTCCGGGCGGCAAGACCCACGCCGGCGATCACGATCCGGCCTGGGAAATCAGGGTCATCGGGTGGGATGCCTCGCCACCCCACAAACGCGCGCTGCGCATCGCCGCCATCCGCGAGGCGTTTGAGGAAACCGGCATTCTCCTGGCCCGTCATCCGGATGGCGCCCCGTTTCGCGGCGTGGCCGGACCCGCCGCGACGCGCGATGAGATCGCCACTGGCCGCCGCGCGTTCATCGATCTGGTCGCCGAACTCGGCCTTCGCCTCGACCTGGACGCTCTTTCGGTGTTCGCCCGGTGGATCACCCCGCCGCTCACCGCCAAGCGTTTCGACACCTGGTTCTATGTCGCGGTCGCGCCCGCCGATCAGCTCGCCCTGTGCGACGGCTGGGAGACGGTCGATGCGGCGTGGATCTCGCCGGCCGAAGCCCTGCGCCTGGGCCAGGCGGGCCGGCGCAAGGTGATCTTCCCGACCCGCATGAACTTGAGGCTCCTGGACGAGGCGACGAGCGCGGAGGACGCCATCGCCCGCGCCCGGGCGCGGACGTTGGTCACGGTCGAGCCGCGGATCGTAGATGGACCGGGCGGAAAGCTCCTGGTTCTGCCGCCCGACGCCGGCTACGGCGACGTCCGCGAACCCCTGGCCTCGGTGATGTAGCCGGCCCCAAGCTCAGCGGGCGGCGTGTTGGCGCACGCGCGCCTCGAGATCCTCGGCGATGGCGGCGCCGGCCGGTTCGGCGTCCGAGCGCACGCCGTCCCTGACCACCGATCTGATCGCCGCGATGTGTGCGTCGATGAGCGCGAGCGGCGCCGCGGCGCGATGTTCGGGATGTTCGACCAGCCTGCACAGCGAGCCCGCGATGCGGGTGATGATCGGGAACTCGTAGGTCGCGCCCAACCCCTTGAGATCGTGCGCGCGCAGATAGACGCCTTCGCCGGTTTCCGGATCCAGCCCCCTCTCGGCCACCACCCTCCGCGCCGCTTCGAGCCGGACGATCTCTTCCTCCAGCCATGCGGCGAAGTTCGACGCCAGACTCCTCAGCGCCTCTTCGGCGCGCGCCACCGCTCCGGCGTCGACGCCGCCGGCGCCGCCGAGTTTCAGCCGCGGGAAACCGGGGGCCTTCCCGGCCGAATCCGAATCACTCAAGGACAGCCTCACTGATGAACTTCCGGCCAGAGGCGAATCCTAGCACGGCGGAGCCCGGCCCGGCGCCCCTTTCGCAGGTCCTCCGCGTGACCATTTGGCTCACGATCAAACCGAGAACTGCTCGGCCAGCATCCGCTCGTCGAGGCTTCGGCCGGCGTCGAACAGCATGGCCAGCGATATGGCGCGATCCTCGACCACCTCGACGCGGATGACGCCGCGCACCTCGACGTTGTCGGCGACCGCGCTCACCGGCCGCTTGTCCGCTTCCAGGATCTCGAAGGTGACCCGCGCCTTGTGCGACAGCAGCGCGCCGCGCCACCGTCTCGGCCGAAAGGCGCTGATCGGGGTCAAGGCCAGAACCTGGGCGTCGATCGGCACGATCGGTCCGTGGGCGGAGAGATTGTAGGCCGTGGAACCGGCCGGCGTCGATACCAGGACGCCGTCGCAGATCAGCTCCTCGAGACGGGTGCGGCCGTCGATGACGATGCGCAGCTTGGCGGTCTGCCGCGTCTCGCGCAGCAGGCTGACCTCGTTGATCGCCAGCGCCCGGTGCTCGAGGCCGCGGGCGTCCATGGCGGTCATGCTGATCGGGTGGATCAGCGCCTGCTCGGCGGCGGCGATCCGCTCGATCAGCCGATCCTCGCGGTAGTCGTTCATCAGGAAGCCCACCGATCCCCGGTTCATGCCGTAGATCGGCCGGCGCGTGGCCAGATTGCGATGCAGCACCTCGAGCATGAAGCCGTCGCCGCCCAGGGCGACCACCACGTCGGCCTCGTCTTCGGGAACGTCGCCATAGATCTTCGAAAGCCGGGCGCGGGCTTGGCGCGCCTCCGGTCGGTCGGTCGCGGTGAACGACAGAGCGCGAATCTCGGGCGGACGGGCGGGGCCGGTCATGGCCGGAAAGCAAACGCAGGCGCCCCCGGGCTTGTCAAACCACGTCGGCCACGCGGCGGAAGGCGCTCGCCGCACGGTCGGCGGGGAATGGCCCGAACGCCAGGGCGGCGCGATCGGCGCCTTCCTCGCCGCCGCCCGGTCGGCCGGCGTTGATGGCGCGAACCATCTCCAGGATGGTCGGGAAAGCGACGCGGTCGATACCCACCGCCGCGCAGGCCAGGCCGAGAAACTCCGGTCGATCCTCGCTGTTCACCGCTCTGCGAACCGCGCCGGGATCAAAGTCACCCAGGCGGGCGAGCGCCGCTTCGAACAGGCCCAGGCGTCCCTCCTTGAGGGCGCGCAGGAGGAATCCCGATCGCAACTGGCCCGCCCCGGCCAGCTTTTCGACCAGATGGCGTTCGCGCGTCTCTTCCTCTTCACGCTCGCCGCCGAGAACCTCGCCAAGTCGATCGATCAGCGCCCCGGCCCTGGGCGCAAGGACGCCGTGCCCATCGGCGACCTCGTCGCGCAGACGTTCCAGCGCGGCGCGCAGGGTGGCGCGCTGCTCGGCGGGCAGCCGCCGCGCCGCAGCGGCCAATGCCTCCGCTTGACTGAAGTCGGGCAAATCCGTGCGATTCCAAGAGTGGAGATGAGGTCGAAAGACTATCGCCGAGAGGGTTAACAAAGCCGCTCGGCTTGACGCCGGGCGCCGAGAGGACGACTCTCCGAAAAGAGGCATTTGGCAACGAGATCGGGAGAGCCGTGATGGCCGATGGATCGCTCGCGGGCGCCAGCTCGCTCAGAGGCAAGGTTTCCGAGGAGGAATGGAAGGCGCGGGTGGATCTGGCCGCTCTCTATCGCCTCGTCGCCCTGTTTGGCTGGGACGACATGATCTACACCCACATTTCCGCCCGCGTGCCCGGTCCCGAGCACCATTTCCTGATCAATCCCTACGGCCTGTTCTTCGACGAGATCACCGCCTCTTCCCTGATCAAGATCGACCTCGACGGCGCGGTCCTTCAGGAAACGCCCCATTTCATCAATCCGGCCGGGTTCACCATCCACTCGGCGATTCACGCCGCTCGCGACGACGCCCATTACGTCATGCATCTGCATTCCGATCAGGGGGTGGCCGTCTCCGCCCAGCAGGAAGGCCTCCTGCCGCTGAGCCAACACGCCCTCGTCGTGCTGCCGAGGCTGGCCTATCACGACTACGAGGGCATCGCCCTCAATCACGACGAGCGCGAGCGGCTGGTGGCCGATCTCGGCGACAAGTCAGTCATGCTGCTGCGCAATCACGGCACCCTGGCGGTCGGCAAGACCGCCGCCGACTGCTGGATCGGCATGTTCTACCTCGAGCGCGCGTGCAAGCAGCAGGTGATGGCGCTGTCGGTCGGCCGGGAGAATGTCCTCATGGCGCCCAGAGCCAGCCAGGACGAGGTGCGCGAGCAGGTCAGCCGCGGCATGGGCGGGGGTCTGGCGTGGCCGGGCTGCCTGCGCCGCCTCGATCGGGAAAGCCCCGGCTACGACGCCTGAAGGCGCCGCCCCGCCCCCCGACGATCAGGACTTCGCCGGCGCGGTGGTCGCGACCTTCAGATAGGCGATCAGATCGCGCCGGTCCTTGGGGTCCTTGACGCCCAGAAACGTCATCTTGGTCGAGGCGACGACGGCCCGGGGGTCGGCGATCCATTTGTCGAGATGGTCGGCGTCCCAGACGATCCCGGAGGACTTCAGGCCGTCGGAGTAGCTGAACCCCGGGCTCGATCCGGCCTTGCGCCCGAACACGCCGTAGAGGTTCGGTCCGGTCATGGCGGCGCCGCCGGCGACGGCCGTGTGACAGGATTTGCACAGGGCGAACCTGGCCTGGCCATTGTCGAGGTCGGCGCCCTGGTAGGCCGCCGGCAGGGTGGCCAGGGCGGCCGTCTTGTCGGCGTCGCTGGGCGCGGCGACGGCGGGCGTCGATGCCGGCGCCGAGGCCGGCTCGCTCGGCGCCGCCGGCTGGTCGTCGTGGCCGGCCGGCTTGCCACAGGCGGCGAGCAGGGAGGCGAAGGCGAGAACCGCGATCGTGCGACGCATGGGAATCTCCGTTCGGCGAACGCCCAGGCTAACGCGGCGGACGCCCGTTGCAACGGCCCAATCCTGCGGGGTCAAGCATGGTTTTTCGGAGCGCGGGCTCCCAGCCCGCATTTTTTTCTCCGCCGCCACGGCTGCGCTGTCCGACGAGACCGAAGTCACGCCATCGCCATCGACGCTGAGAGCGGGCTGGAAGCCCGCGCTCCGAGGAGCCTAATCCTCCCCCGCCGGCCGGCCGCGCAGGGATTTGATTCCCCCGCGCCGGGCCTTGGCCTCGAGGCGCTGTTCCCGGGAAGCCCTCGGGGGGCGGGTC
>DASRLN010000306.1:0-2045 GCA_035648435.1 Caulobacteraceae bacterium | reverse complement strand
CCTCTAGCCTCCCCGTCGCCCCCGGCCTAGAGCCCCGGGGTCGGCGCCGGAAACATCGCCCATCTGCGAGCGCTGGCCATCGGAGTTGAAGACCTCCGGCGACCGCCCGCCCCTGGCCATGCCGTCACGAGCCCGTGGGCGAATTGCCGCCGTGGAAGCGTCCGAACAGACGCGCCGACATCACGCCGATGACGAGGACGCCCACGCCCACGGCGGCGGCCTGATCGGCGGCGCGCGGATCGAAATTTCCCACCCTGGCGATCAGCCCCCAGGCGACGACGAAGTTCGCGAACCCCCAGATGACGTTCACCGTCGAGGATGAGAGACCCTTGCCCGGCGGCCTGGCGAACGGGCTCTGAAAGGCCCGTCCGATCACGCCGCTGACGAAATGCGGCACGCCGTTGGCGAGAAACGCGCCGCCGAACAGATAGGCCGCGTCGTGAAGGGGGTTCATGGTCAGTCGCTCCCTTCCAGAAGATCGATCATCGCTCGTGACGCCTTTTGAGATGTCCACGATCTTAGGCGCGCGCCGGGGGCCGTGCCAGCGGCGCGGACATCCGGCGACCCAGATCCGCGCCGGAACCATCGCCCGCCACCGCAAGTGAACGCAAATGGGGACGCGATCGAATTCGCCTCTTCCTCGGCGAACTTCGTTCGTGTCCCCTGATTTGCGAGCGCCGGGGCCGACTTGAGCCACCAACCAAATGACGTTATATGTGACGTCATGTTCGTTCTGGACACGAATGTGCTCGTCGCGGGGCTGTTCTCCCGCCGGGGCGCGTCGTTCTGGCTGCTGGAACGGGTCATCGACGGCGAATTGCCGATCGCGGTTTCGGTGGCCTTGGCCCTGGAATACGAAGATGTGGTCATGAGGCCCGCGATGCTGGCGCGGGGCTGGGCGAGCGCGGAACAACTGTCGACGGTGTTGGACGCCATCCTGGCCCAGGCCGAACTCGTCCAGCCGATACAGGTCCGTCGCCGCCCGGCCTTGCCCGATCCCGGCGACGATCTGGTGCTCGAGTGTGCGCTCGAAGCGCACGCCGAGGCGATCGTCACCATGAATGTCCGGGATTTCGCCGGCGCGAGCGGGACCTACGGGGTGAAGATTCTGAAACCCGGCGATCTCGTCGCCGAACTTCGCAAGGAGGAACAATGAGCAACTATCCGCTGCGCCTGCCGGAAACCCTGATGGACGACGCCCGTGGCATGGCCAAGGCGCAGGGCGTTTCCGTCAA
Organism: Caulobacteraceae bacterium; assembly: GCA_035648435.1. Lineage (GTDB taxonomy): Bacteria > Pseudomonadota > Alphaproteobacteria > Caulobacterales > Caulobacteraceae > Acaudatibacter. Next base: position 810 of record DASRLN010000306.1, on the reverse strand, counting down.
TCAGTTCCTGGCCACGGTGATCGCCGAACGCGTCGGCGAATTGAAGGCGCTGAGCCATGTGCGCGCCCGGATCGCCCGCGCCGATCCGGCCAAGGCGCGCGAGGTCCTGGCCTTCGTCCCGGACCGGCCGCCGATGGAAGGCGACGAATTCCCCGCCTGACACCCACGATCACCCTCGCGGCGGGGCAGTCTCCATGCTGGTCATCCCGCCCGCCGTCATTTCCGTCTGGCGCGCCGCGAACGCGCAAGCGTAACAGATCAGGCGATGATGCGCGGCGACGGGGTACCCCATGCAACCTCACTCCCCGGAAGCCTGCGTGGCGGCGTTCACCGACGCCCTGGTCCGCCGCGACATGGCCTCCGCCCTGGCCCTGCTCACCGATGACGTCGTCTTTTTCTACAGCAACGGAACAGCGATCCTCGGCAAGGACGCCTTCGCCTCGCTGATGAAGGCGGCCTGGCAGGCCCTTCAGGACTATCGCTACCAGACCGTGGACCCGCGCTGGGTCGCGCGGTCGCCGGCCGCCGCCTCGGTGGTCTACGGCTTCGAATGGTCGGGCCGCGCCCGGGGAGAGGCGGTCGGCGGCCGCGGCCGGGGAACCCGGGTGCTGACCAACGACGGCTCGCTCTGGCGCATCGCCCACGAACACCTCAGCACCGGCGAGCGCGGCGCCGAACCCCTTTCCGACAGGCGCCTGGCCGAGATCATGGCGATCAGGGACGATGACATCGACACGTCCGACATCCCGCAGGCCACGGAAGCCGACTTCCGCCGTGCGCGGATAGTGCGCGCGCCCCACGGGCCCCGAA
>DASRLN010000305.1:0-4267 GCA_035648435.1 Caulobacteraceae bacterium | reverse complement strand
CGCGCAGCTCCCGCGCCGTGTAATCCGTCCGGGTAACTTCCAGGGGCGCGCCCATCCAACTTCTCCGTGTCCGAATCACCCCATGGAATCGAACACGCGTCGCTTTGAAAAGACCGAGTCAGCCTTTTCGAGGACTGGTATAAGGCAACTCGCCCTGCACTATGGCTGCGCGGAGGTGGGAAACCCAATGCCGCGCACCGTCTCCAACGTCAAGGGTGAGACCTTCACGTTCCGTCTCGATCCGGCTCTCAAGGACGGCTTGGCGCGATCGGCGGCGGCCGAACGCGTCCACCCGGCGGAATTGGTGCGGAGCTTGGTGCGCGACCATTTGGCGGAGAAACAGCGTCGCGACTTCGAGGCGGAAGCCCGTCGGCAATCCCTCGCCGTCGCCAGGCGAGCCCAGGACCCCGCCAGCGATGAGGCCCAGGTCATGCGGGACATCGACTCCGGCCTCGAACACGACCAGGCGGGTGGCGGGTGGACGGCATGAGACGCGGCGATGTGGTGACCATCGCGACGTCTGGGGACTATGGGAAGCCAAGGCCCGCCATGGTCGTCCAGGCCGACCCGTTCGAGGCCTTGCCCTCGGTCACCGTCCTGCCGATGACCAGCGAAATCCATGGCGAACATCTGATCCGCGTCAGCCTGGCCCCAACGAAGGACAACGGCTTGCGGGTGACGTCCCAGGTCATGATCGACAAGGCGACGACCGTACCGACAGCCGGGGTAGGGGAGGTGATCGGGCGGGTCGGCGCGGAATCGGTCGGCGTCATCGACCGGGCCCTCGGGCGATTTCTCGGCCTGGCCGCCGCCTGATCCCCTCACTCCTGGTTGGGCCTTTGGGCCGCCACGGCCGGGTAGAAGGTGTAGGACAGGGTGATGTCGGTGCGGCCGCGGGTGTCGGCGTCGGCGCCGAAGCGGGGATCGACGAAGTAGACCACGGGGAACTCCACCGTCTCGCCCGGAGCGATGGTCTGGTTCTTGAAGCAGAAGCATTCGAGCTTGGAGAAGTAGGGTCCGGCGGCTTCGGGCAGGACATTGTAGACCGCGCGGCCGGTGACGGGCGCGGCGCCGGTGTTGGTGGCGCGGAAGAAGGCGAGCTTGGTCTCGCCCAGGCGCAGGGTCTGGTGGCGCTGGACGGGCTCGAAACGCCAGGCGAGGCCGTGCACATTGGTGTCGAAGCTGACCGTCACCTCGCGGGCGGACGTCGTGGCCGGCGCGGTGCGGGCGACCCTGGCCGTGCCGTTGAAGCCGGTGGCCTGACAGAACACCCTGTAGAACGGCACGGCGGCGAAGGCGCTGCCGACCATGACCACGAACACCCCGGCGCAGATCAGCGCCAGGCGAGCGTTGCGCGCCGCGCCCTCAGAGCGTGTGGTTCGCGGCGCCATTGGCCATCAGCTTGGCGATGGTGACCACGAAGACGATGATCACGAAGGCGGCGAGGGAAAGGGCGATGAGCAGGTTGCGACCGCGTCGCGCCCTGGCGAAGACGGCGTCTTCGGTGTTGGGATCGCTCACCCTAGATCCGCCCCAAGGGAGCCATGCGCGCCAGGGCCTCGATCAGCAGGGCCGCGAACAGGCTGAAGAGATAGAGAATGGAGAAGGCGAAGAGGTTGCGGGCCGGGCGGGAGGCGTCGCGGACCTGGTAGAGGCCGCCGGGCTGGGCGATCGCGTCGCCGGCCTGGCTGCGGGCCAGGCGCACCGCGAGGACGAGGAACACCGTTCCGCCGCCGGCCGCGGCGGCGAGGTAGATCGGGCCGCCTAGGCCCGTGGACGCGGCCGCCAGGCACAACGGGATCAGGACCAGACTGTAGAGAAGGATCTGGCGGCGGGTGGAGGCGGCGCCTCTGACCACCGGCATCATCGGCACACCCGCGGCGGCGTAGTCGCCGCGGGTGTAGAGAGACAGCGCCCAGAAGTGCGGCGGCGTCCAGAAGAAGATGATCGCCACCAGCAGGCAGGCGTTCAAGGTCACCGTGCCGCTGGCCGCCGCCCAGCCGATAAGCGGCGGCAGGGCGCCGGCGAGGCCGCCGATGACGATGTTCTGCGGCGTCCGGCGCTTGAGCCAGAGGGTGTAGACGATGGCGTAGAAGACGATGGTGAAGGCCAGCAACCCGGCGGCCAGGAGATTGATCGCCAGCCCCATCAGGGCCACCGAAAACAGCGACAGGATGACGCCGAGGGCGACCGCGTCGGAGGCCTGGATCCGGCCGGCGGGCACGGGGCGGCGCCGGGTGCGGCGCATCAGGGCGTCGATGTCGGCGTCGAAGCCCATGTTCAGGGCCGCCGAGCCGCCGGCCCCGACGGCGATGCAGAGGATGGCCACCCCCGCCAGGATCGGATTGACCGCCGTGCGCGCGCAGATCAGGCCGGTGAAGGCGGTGAACACGACCAGCGACATGACGCGCGGCTTGAGCAGGGCGAGGTAGTCCCGCCAGCTGGCGGCGGTCAAAACGGGGGCGGCGAGAGCGTCCGTCATCAGTGGCTGTCGGCGTGAATCACCGGCAGTTCGTTGAACTGGTGGAACGGCGGCGGCGAGGGGAGGGTCCATTCGAGGGTGGTGGCGCCGGCCCCCCACGGATTGGCCCGGGCCGGGCGGCGCCGGACGGCGGCCTCGACGAGGACGGCGATGAAGACGATCAGGCCGGCGAAGGTGATCTCGTAGCCGATCGAGGAGATATGGTTCCAGTAGGTGAAGGCCACGGGGTAATCCACCGTCCGGCGCGGCATGCCCTGGAGGCCGAGGAAATGCTGCGGGAAGAAGACCACGTTGACGCCCACGAAGGTGAGCCAGAAGTGGGCGGTGGCCAGGAACTCGTTGTAGCGCACGCCCCACATCTTCTCGAACCAGTAGTAGAAGCCGCCGAAGATGGCGAAGACGGCGCCGAGGCTGAGCACGTAGTGGAAGTGGGCGACGACGTAGTAGCTGTCGTGCAGGGAGTAGTCGACGCCGGCGTTGGCGAGGACCACGCCGGTGACCCCGCCGACGGTGAACAGGAAGATGAAGCCCATGGCCCACAGCATCGGGGCCTTGAAGTCGATCGACCCGCCCCACATGGTGGCGATCCAGGAGAACACCTTGACCCCGGTGGGGACGGCGATGACCATGGTGGCGGCGACGAAATAGGCCTGCAGGTTCACAGGCATGCCGACCGTGAACATGTGGTGGGCCCAGACGATGAAGCCCAGAAAGCCGATGGCGACCATGGCGTAGGCCATGGCCAGGTAGCCGAACACCGGCTTTTTCGAAAAGGTCGAGACGATGTGGCTGATCATGCCGAAGCCGGGGATGATCAGGATATAGACCTCCGGGTGGCCGAAGAACCAGAACAGGTGCTGGAACATCACCGGATCGCCGCCGGCCGAGGCGTCGAAGAAGTGGGTGCCGAAATTGCGGTCGCAGAGCAGCATGGTGATCGCCCCGGCCAGAACCGGCAGGGAGAGCAGCAGCAGGAACACCGTGACCAGGATCGACCACACGAAGAGCGGCATGCGGTGGATGGTCATGCCGGGCGCGCGCATGTTGAAGATGGTGGTGATGAAGTTGATCGCCCCCAGGATGGAGCTGGCTCCGGCGAGGTGGATCGAAAGGATGACGCAGTCCATGGCGGGACCGGTGTGGCCGCTCGTCGATAGCGGCGGATAGAGCGTCCAGCCGCCGCCGAAGCCCTTGCCCGGTCCGCCATCGACGTTCATCGAAACCAGCAGCATGATCCACGAGGCGACCAGCATCCAGAAGCTGATGTTGTTCATGCGCGGGAAGGCCATGTCCGGCGCGCCGATCATCAGCGGCACGAACCAGTTGCCGAAGCCCCCGATCATCGCCGGCATGACCATGAAGAAGATCATGGTCAAGGCGTGGGCGGTGACGACCACGGTGTAGCCGTGCTTGGAGGCCTCGATGATGCCGAGCTTGTCGAGCCAGGAGCCGTGGACGAAGAGCTGGATCCCCGGCTCGGCCAGTTCCCAGCGGATCAGGCCCGAGAGCAGCGCCCCGACGATCCCGGCCTGGATGGCGAAGATGATGTAGAGGGTGCCGATGTCCTTGTGGTTGGTCGACAAGAACCAGCGGGTGAAGAAGCCGGGCGCGCCGGCGTGGTGGCCATAGCCCCCCGTCGTCTCGGCGTGGGCGACGCGTTCATCCGGATGCGCGGCATGGGCCATCGAAGGGTTCCTCGTACTCTACGCGGGGGCCGGCGCGGCGGGGACGGCCCCCGCGTAGAGTACGAGGAACCCTTCGATGGCCCATGCCGCGCATCCGGAT
>DASRLN010000304.1:0-34053 GCA_035648435.1 Caulobacteraceae bacterium | reverse complement strand
GCCTATCCCGGCCGCGCCGGGCCACCGGCCCTGAAGGGCTTCTCGCTCGCCGCCAGACCCGGCGAGCGCGTGGCGCTGGTCGGCCCCTCGGGAGCGGGCAAGAGCACCGTGCTGCGCCTGCTGCTGCGCTTCTATGATCCGGACGCCGGGACGGTGCGGGTCGATGGTGTCGATGTCGCCACCGCCGATCCGCGCGACGTGCGCGCCCGCATGGCCCTGGTCGCCCAGGACGCGCCGTTGTTCTCTGGTTCCGCGGCCGACAACATCGTCTTCGGCCGTCACGGCGCCACTCTGGCCGACGTCCGCGACGCGGCCCTCGCCGCCCAGGCGGAAGGCTTCATCGGCGCCCTGCCGCAGGGTTTCGACACCCTCATCGGCGAACACGCCAAGACCCTTTCCGGCGGCCAACGCCAGCGTCTGGCCATCGCACGCGCCCTGATCCGCCACGCCCCGATCCTGCTCCTCGACGAAGCCACCAGCGCCCTGGACGCCGAGAACGAGCGCCTGGTCCAACAGGCTCTGCATCAGGCCATGTCCGGCCGCACCACCCTGGTCATCGCCCACCGGCTGGCGACGGTGCTGGAGGCCGACCGCATCGTGGTCATGGACGCCGGGGCCGTCGTCGAGGAAGGCCGCCACGCCGATCTCATGGCCCGCAAGGGCCTCTACGCCCGCCTCGCCAGGCTCCAGTTCGGCGCCGAAGCGGCCTAGGGGGCGCCCGCGCCGCGGTCAGGGCGCGGGCGGATCCAGGGCGGAGACGAAGGCGGCGTTGCGGCGGGCGCGCATCACCGTGAACGCCGCCAAGGCCACGTTCAGCGCCGTGATCTCCCAGAGAAAGAACCACAGCGGGCTGCCGGCCAGGACGGCGAGAAAGGCCGCGACCGTCCGGGCGTTGGCGCCCAGCACTCCGCTCGCCGACACCAGCGGCGCGAACCGCCTCAGGTAGAGTTCGCGCGCGCCGGGCGGATCGCCGGCCATGGCCACCTCCACTCTCGCCTCGCCCGGACTGAACAGGGAGGAGACCGCCAGATACAAGGCGCCCAGCGCCCGCTGGAGCGGACCCCGCGCCTCGGCTTGGCTCTGGCGCATCCACGCCGCGCCATAGACCCAGCGCCGATAGGTCTTGCGACCGCTCTCGTAGGCGTTGGCTTGGACGAAGTGCGACAGACCAGCGCCGAAGGCCAGAATCCACGCCCAGTCGCCCAGGGCGCGACGCAGGATGATCGCCAAGGCGACGTAGAGGATCGCCTGACTCACATGGTCGCATATCCCGTCCACCAGCTCCCCGATCGGCGAGGCGCGCCCGGTCCGTCGGGCGAGGTCCCCGTCCGCTCCGTCGAGCACATGCCAGGCAATCTGGAAAACCAGGCCGGCGGGAGCGTTCCACGGCCACGGCAATCCGACGTAGCAGGCCGCCCCGGCGGCGGCGACGAACACGCTCGACACCGACACCTGATTGGGTGTCGCCGGCGTCCGAATCAGGACATCGACCAGCGCCCGCGACAGGGGATGAACCAGCCAGCGGTTAGTCGGCGCCTCTATCTCCACCGGCCGTCCCGGCGCGGGCGGCTCGCACGAAGCGCTTGATTTCATCGCCGGGTTTGGTTCCAAAGGGCGCGCTCGCGTGGCGGTCTTGTGATGGTCGAGGCTGGGCGCTAATGCCAACCGTCAAAATCCCGCAAGGAAAAAGTCATGGCCAAGATTCGCGTCGCGATCGTTGGAGTCGGCAATTGCGCGAGCTCGCTGGTCCAGGGCGTGGCCTACTACCGCGAGATCAACGACAACACCGTCGGCCTGATGCACTGGGATCTCGGCGGCTACGATGCCACCGACATGGAGGTCACCGCCGCCTGGGACATCGATGAGCGCAAGGTTGGAACCGATCTCGCCGAGGCCATCTTCGCCAAGCCAAACTGCACCGCCGTGTTCGCCCAGGTGCCCAGATCCGGGATCGTCGTGCGCATGGGCGCGGTGCTCGACGGCATGGCCGACCACATGGAATCCATGCCCGCCGACCGCAGCTTCCGCGTGGCCAAGGGCGGCCAGCCAGACAAGGCCGACATCGTCGCCACCCTGAAGAAGGCGGGCGTCGATGTGCTGGTCAATTTCCTGCCCGTCGGCTCCGAAGACGCGGTGAAGTTCTACATGGAGTGCGCGCTCGAGGCCGGCGTCGGAGTGGTCAACTGCATGCCGGTGTTCATCGCCAGCAATCCGGAGTGGGAGCAGCGCTTCAAGGCCAAGGGCCTGCCGATCGTCGGCGACGACATCAAGGCCCAGTTCGGGGCGACCATCGTCCACCGGGCGCTCACCAACCTCATGCGCCAGCGCGGAGTCCGGCTCGACCGCACCTACCAGCTCAACACCGGCGGCAACACCGATTTCCTCAACATGATGGACCGCACGCGCCTGGCCTCGAAGAAGATCTCAAAGACCGAGGCGGTTCAGGCGGTGCTGGCCGAGCGCCTGGCGGACGAGAACATCCACGTCGGCCCCAGCGACTACGTGCCATGGCTCAACGACAACAAGCTCTGCTTCCTGCGACTCGAAGGCGCCCTCTTCGGAGCCGTGCCGATGAACATCGAGGTCCGTCTGTCGGTGGAGGATTCGCCCAATTCCGCCGGCGTGGTCATCGACGCCATCCGCTGCTGCAAGCTCGCCCTCGACCGGAACGAGGGCGGCGCCCTGATCGGCCCCTCGGCCTTCTTCTGCAAACATCCGCCGACCCAGTTCACCGACGACGAAGCCCAGCGGATGGTCGAGAGCTTCATCCATCCCGCGCCCGGCCTCGCCGGGACCGTCAAGTGCCTGATCGTCGCCGCCGGTCAGGGGACGCGCCTGCGCGACGTCGCCCCCTCAAAGCCGCTAGCCGACATCAAGGGCGTGGCCCTGATCGAGCGGGTGATCGAGACCGCCCACGCCGCCGGGATCCGCGAGTTCGTCGTCGTCACCGGCTATGAGGCGGCCCGGGTCGAGACCTTCCTCGAGGCTCTGGCCAGCCGCCGGGGCATCGACATCACCTGCGTGCGCAATCCCGACTGGGCCAAGGCCAACGGCCTCTCGGTCGCCGCCGCCGAAGCTCATCTCGGCGAACAGTTCGTCCTGCTCATGGCCGACCACCTCTTCGATCCCACCATCCTCTCCGACCTCCTGGCCAGGGGCGGCGATCCCAAAGGCGCCGTCCTCGCCGTCGATCGGCGGCTGAAGAGCCCGCTGATCGATCCGGCCGACGTCACCCGCGTCGAGACCGATGCCCTGGGGGCCATCCGCTCGATCGGCAAGGGCATCGCCGGCCACAACGGCCTGGACACCGGTATCTTCCTCGCTTCCAAGGCCCTGATCGCCGCCATCCGCGCCGACCTGAAGGACGGGGGAGAGGGCGGCATCTCCGACGGCATGCGGCGCCTGGCGAGCGCCGGCCACGCCCACGCCTTCGAGATCGGCGACCGCTTCTGGCTCGACATCGACGACGCCGTCGCCCACGGCGAAGCGGAGCGGGTTACGGCCTGAGGGAGTTGTCGCGGCCGGCTCAGACCGGTTCGCGGTAGCGGCGCTGCCAGATCGCCGCGGCGAGGCAGGCGGCGGCGAACACCAGTCCCGCCCAAAGGCCCGGCGTGCTCAGCAACCCCGCCGGATCGATTCGCGGCAGCGACCCGCTCACGGGGTCGCCGCCGGCCCAATGCCGCTCCGGGAGCGCGAAAGCTTCGCCGAAAACACCGTTCAGTCGATATCCCAGCAGGGAGGCGAAATTCGTCGTGTCAAAGGCGATCTTTTCCACCAGGCACAGCGCCAGCGGCGGCAAAACCGCCCAGAGGAACGGCGCCCGCTTCGCCCAGCCCGAGACCAGCATCAGCCAGCCGAAGACCGGCGCATACCACAGGGCGAGTGCGGCGAGGCCGTAGGGGAGGATCAGATACACCCGCGGCCAGGGGATCTGGGTCCACGGCGCCGAGGCGTCCTGACCGGCCGCCAGCAGCGCCAGGGTGCTGGTCAGCAGCATGATCAGCTGCGTCGCGGCGATCACCGCCAGGACCACCAGCGGCAGAACCACCAGCGGGATGAATGCCTTCGAAAGCACGGTGACGGGATCCGAAACCGGCAGCGACTTCCAGAACAGGATGCTGCGGTCGCGGCGCTCGTTGTGCAGCGCGCCCAGGCAATAGAAGACCGCCACGATCAGGCCGGTGACCATGATCGCCATCGCCGCGAAACCGTAGGGGATGGCAAGCATGGCGGCGCGCTTGGCCGGCTCGAGCTTCGAAAGATCGCCCAGGTGGTTGCGCAGGCCCAGCGTGCCCAGCAGGAACCCGAACAGCACGACGCCGGCGGCGACCAACGGGCCGACGATGAGCGAACGGTATTCCCACAATTCTCGCCGCACCGACCAGTAGAACGGCCTCGTCGGCGACAGGATCGCCGGCGGCGGGATCGCCGGCGGCTCGATCGTGGATTCGATCGTGACATTTGATTGAGCACTCATGCGGCGGCTCCTCGAGCGCTGGAACCCGGGCCGCCGATCACGGCAACGAACAGGTCGGCGATGCTGGGTGTGTGAATCTCGCCCAGGGCGGCGAGCTGGCTTCGGTCGGCGCGTTCGAACAGCATGACACTGCGGCCGAACACCTGGCGTTCGTGGATCGGCCCCAGCGCCCGCGCCGCGGCCGTATGTTCGGGGGTCACCATCACCTCCGCATAGCGCGCCTCGAGTTCGTCCATGGCGCAGTCGAGCACGATGCGCCCCTGGTCGATGAACACCAGGTCCGTGAGGATGTGCTGCACCTCCTCGACCTGATGGGTGGTCACGATGATCGTGCGGCTCTTGTCGAAATAGTCGTTCAGCAGCGTGTCGTAGAACTGCTTGCGGTACAGAAGGTCCAGGCCGAGCGTCGGCTCGTCGAGCACCAGAACCCGGGCGTCGATGGCCATCACCAGGGCCAGGTGCAGCTGGGTCACCATGCCCTTGGAGAGTTCCCGCACCTTGCTCCTCCGCTTGATGGCGGTCTTGGCGAGGAACGCCTCCGCCTTGGCGCGGTCGAATCTGGGATGCACGCCGGCCACATAGTCGAGCGTCCGCGAGACCCGCATCCAGCGGGGCAGAACAGCCACATCGGCGATGAAGCAGACATCGCGCATCAGCGCGTCGCGCTGCGTCCATGGGTCGCGCCCCAGCACCCTCAGCTCCCCCTGATAGGGGGTGAGGCCGAGGATGGCGTTCAGCGCGGTGCTCTTGCCCGCCCCGTTGGGGCCGATCAGTCCCAGGATCCGACCCTCCTCGACCGTGAGATCGACGCCGTCCAGAGCGATGGTCTTGCCATAGGCCTTGCGCAGGCCGCGGGCTTGGATGCAGGCCATGGCTCAGCCCTCCTGATGGGATTGCGCGGCCGCCAGCAGCTCCGCCGGAGTCAGCCCGAGCCGCTGGATGGTGGCGTGGATCGCCGGCCATTGCTCTTCGAGAAATCTCTGGCGTTCGCCCCGCAGTAGCTGCGCGCGCGCGCCGGTGTTGATGAACAGGCCCAGGCCCCGCCGCTTCTCGACCAGCCCGTCATCGACCAGCTCTTCATAGCCCCTGAGCACGGTGAGCGGATTGACCCGGTGTTCCGCCGCCACCGTGCGCACCGAGGGCAGCGGATCGCCCTCGTTCAGCACGCCGTCGAGGATCATCGCCACCACCCGGTCGCGAAGCTGGCGATAGATCGGCTGACTGTCATTCCACTCTGGGTCCATGATCCATTCCGGATATCGAGGCCCAGCTCCCGCGTGGTTTGCCGAGGCGGTGTTGTAGTGAACCATATCACCAACTCTCATGCAAGTCCCTTTTTGTGCTAGGGGGCGGGATGGATCCCGGCCACCCGCTCGATCGCCCGGTGTGGGGCGCGCTGACGACGCTCCAGGCGGATCTGTCCCTGGGCGGCGCATCGGCCCTGCGGTTCGCGCCCGAATACGGCGTCTTCGCCGCCACCGCCGATCTCTCGCCGGCCAGCCTCGCGGCGCTGGCCCGGCTGTGCGGCCCGGGCGAGCGCCTGGCGCTGTTCGAGATCGACCGGCGCTCGGCGCCGCCCGGACTGACGGTGATCGACCGCGGCGTCTGCTGGCAGATGGTTGCCGAGACCCTCGCCGCCGGCGGCATTGACGCCGCCATCACGCCCATGACCGAGGACGACGCGCCGGAAATGCTGGCCCTGGCCACGCTGACCAACCCCGGCCCGTTCTTCGCCCGCACTCACCGGCTGGGCGATTTCATTGGCGTCAGGCGGGAAGGCGTCCTCGTGGCCATGGCCGGCGAGCGCATGAAGCTGCCAGGCTTCACCGAGGTCAGCGCGCTCTGCACCCATCCCGATCACCGCGGTCGCGGCCTCGCCGGCGCCCTCATCCGCGCCGCCGCCGCCCGCATCCTGGCCCGCGGCGAAACGCCCTTCCTCCACGTCCTCGGCCACAATTCCCCCGCCATCGCCCTCTACCGGATCCTCGGCTTCAGCCTTCGGCGGGAAATGGCCCTGACCATTCTGGCCCCGGCATGACGATGAGCGCCGCGGTGTTGGTCACCGCCCTCGCCGCATCGATCTGGGTGACCGGAGCGCCGCTCCGCGCCCAGACTCCCGTCGAGCCGCCGTCCGCCGTCGCCAGCCCCGAGGTTCTGAAGGTGATCCAGGACCCGACCTCGCGTCTGACCCTGCCGGTGATGATCGACGGCCAGGGACCCTTCGACTTTCTGATCGACACCGGCGCCGACCGCACCGTCATCTCGCGCCAACTGGCCGCGAAGCTGGACCTGCCCGACGGACCGACCGTGCTCATGCACGAGAGCGCGGGCGACGATGACGTGAAGACCGTTCTGATCGACCATTTGGCCATCGGCGCCCGGATCATCCGTCACGTCGAGGCCCCCGCGCTGGAGGCCGACGATCTGGGGGCGGCCGGCATCCTCGGCGTCGACGCCCTGCGCGATCTGCATCTGGTGATGGACTTCAAGGCCATGCGCCTGTCGAGTTCGCCCAGCCGGCAAGAGCCCCTCGATCCGGAAACCATCGTCGTTCGCGGTCGCAGCCGCTACGGCCAGCTGATCCTCATCGATTCGAAAGTCCGCGGCGTCGATGTCCTGGTGGTGCTGGACTCGGGATCGCAGCTTTCGCTCGGCAATCCGGCCCTGCTCGAACTGCTCACCGGCCACGCCGCCGGCCACGAGCCGCGCGTCACCACCCAGATCGTCAGCGTCACCGGGCGCAAGCTGACCGTGGAACTGGACGACATCGCCGAGACCAAGGTCGGCGGCGTGGTCATCAGGAACATGCCCATGGCCTTCGCCGACCTGCCGATCTTCGGACGCTTCGGCCTGATCCGCCAACCGGCCTTGCTCCTGGGCATGGACGTCTTGAGCAAGTGCAGCCGCGTCACCATCGATCTGCGGCGCCGCGAAGCGACGTTCACATTGAATTGAAGGGTTGCGACCGCCGCCCCCCTCAACCCATCTTCCGGTAGGCCCGATACTCCGGCTTCCACACCCGCGCGGCGATCCGCCGCGTCATCTCCTCTTCGCCGCATGGCTCGGCCACTTTGTCGGCCACCGCCCGCCGGGCCACGGCCGCCGCCACGGCCACCGCCACCGGCCGCAGCTGATCCACCCCCGGGAGCAGGCGGCCTGTCCTGTCGCTCTTGGCCGGTGACAGCTCGGCGAGCGCCAGGGCGGCCGCCATGAACATCGCGTCCGTCACCCGCCGCGCCCCGCTGGCGATCAGGCCGAGGCCCAGGCCCGGAAAGATGTAGGCGTTGTTGGTCTGGTCGATGCAAATCGTCTTGCCGTTCCACTCCACGGCCGCGAACGGACTGCCGGCCCCAATCAGCGCGGCGCCGTCGGTCCACTCGACAATCCGCCGGGGCGTCGCCTCACAGCGCGAGGTGGGATTGGAGAGGGGAAAGATGATCGGCCGCGCCACCCCCCGCGCCATCGCCCGGATGACCGGTTCGGTGAACACGTCGCACTGCCCCGAAACCCCGATCAGCGCCGTCGGCCTGGCGTTGACGACCACATCCAGCAGCGAGATCGTCCCGGGAGCCTCGAGATCCCATTCCGCCGCCACGTCTCGCGGCTGAGCCAGCGGCGCCTGCGCCGGGTTCAGATTGTTCATCCCCTGGGTCAGCAGCCCGCCCCGATCAACCATGAAGAACCGCCGCCTTGCCTCGTCCGGGCTGAGGCCGGCGCCGGTCATCGCCTGGACCAGCAGCGAGGCGATGCCGCAGCCCGCCGATCCCGCCCCCAGGATCGCGATCCTCTGTTCCGAGAGTGACGCGCCGGTGACGTTGGTTGCGGCCATCAGCGTCCCGGCGGCCACCGCCGCCGTCCCCTGGATGTCGTCATTGAAGGTGCACAGCCGATCGCGGTATCGCTCCAGGAGGCGCAACGCGTTCGACCCCGCGAAGTCTTCCCACTGCAGCACCACGGTCGGCCAGCGCTCGATCACGGCAGCGACGAATTCCTCGACGAAAGCGTCGTAGTCTGCCCCCGTCACCCGTTCGTGGCGCCAGCCGATGTAGATCGGGTCATCCAGGCGCTCGCGGTTGTTGGTGCCGACGTCGAGCAGGATCGGCAGGGTCTGGGCCGGATGGATGCCGGCGCAGGCGGTGTACAGCGACAGCTTGCCGATCGGGATGCCCATGCCCCCGGCCCCCTGGTCGCCCAGGCCCAGAATCCGCTCTCCATCGCTGACCACGATCACGCGCACCGGATCGAACCTCGGCGCCGCCAGGATCTCGCGGATGCGACCCTTGTTGGGATAGCTGAGGAACACGCCCCGGGGCTTGCGCCAGATCTCGCTGAACCGCTGGCACCCCTCGCCCACTGTCGGCGTATAGACCAGCGGCAGCAGCTCCTCGACGCGCCGCGCGATCAGGGCATGGAACAGCGTCTCGTTGGTGTCCTGCAGATCGCGCAGATAGCTGTAACGCTCAAAGTCCGACTCCTGAGCCCGCAGCCCCTTCAGGCGCCGGGCCACCTGATCGTCAAGGGTCCCTACGTGCGGCGGCAGGCACCCGTGCAGATGGAAGACGTCGCGCTCTTCCTCGGTGAAGGCGGTGCCTTTGTTGAGCATCGGCGTATTGATCAGGCTGACGCCCGTGAGGTCCGTTTCCACCGGCTCCGCGAACTCTGACGGGTTGGTCTGGTCCATATTCGTCGGTCCGGGCGTGGTTGTCATCGAGGCCCCGGACTAGCGCGAGACGATGGGTCCGTGAAGATGAGCCTGCTCATGGCGCGTCGGGGCTGAGTTCCTCTCCTACGCCCGCATCGCCGCCATCCTCGGCGCTTCCGCCTGCTCCACGAACAGCGCCGTATAGGCCCCCACCATCCCGGCGATATCCCAGTTCGGCGCCCGCGACTTGCCCGCCGCGCTGAACCGCGCCGTCAGCTCCGGGCTCCGCAGCAGCATGTCCATCGCCGCGCCGAACGCGCCGGCGTCATCGGGCGGCGTGACCCAGCCGCTGACGCCGTGCTCGACCACTTCGCGGGGGCCGAAGTCGCAGGCGGTGACCAGGGCCGGGGCGCCGCAGGCCAGGGCCTCGGCGACGACGCTCGGAAAGCCTTCCCAGCGGGAGGGAAGGACAAACAAGCGCGCCTTGGACATCCATGCCCAAGGGTTGGCGGTGAAGCCGGGGAATTTCACCCGGTCGGCGACGCCGAGGGCGGCGGCCTGGCGCTTGAGTTCGTCCTCCAGGCTGCCGCGTCCCAGGATCACCAGGTCCAGATCGCGGGCCGCCTGGCTGGCGGCGAAGGCCTCGAGCAGGACATCGTGGCCCTTCTGGTATTCCAGCCGGCCGGCGGTGACGATGAAACCCCGTGCCCGAGACCGGGGCAAAGGTTCGGCCGCCAGACGGACGACTTCGGCCACATCGATGGGATTGTGGATCACCCGGATGCGCGCGGGGTCGAGATCGAGGCTGGCCCTCAGGCCGGCGGCCATCTCGTGGGAATTGGCCAGGAAACAGTCGGCGGTGCGATAGCAGCGGCGGGTCAGTCCCTTGATCAGGGCGCGGCCAGCGGGGCTGGCCAGTTCGTCGTCGATCACCGCGTCGGTGTTGTTGCCCTCGCGGACGATCCAGCGCGGTCGCCTCGGTCCCAGCCCCTTGAGCACGAAATAGGTGAGGACGCCCATTCCCTTGAGGAAACTCATGACCACGTGAGGGCGGTGGGCGCGGATCATGCTGGAAACGTTGGCCGGTCCCAGCACTCCCGCCGCCAGGAGCTTGTCCGGGCGATAGAAGCCGGAGTTGTGGCCTTCGAAGGCCAGCCAGTCCTGGCCGATCGGGGAGACGTCGATGCGGCCGGCGTCGGCCCCCTCCAGGAACGGACCGGCCTTGCGCAGCAGCCCCATGCGCACATCGACGAGGGCCGGATCGCAGCGGTTGAGCAGATGCACCGCCACCCGCTCCGCTCCGCCGCCGTGCAGCGAGGACAGCAGCAGCATGACGCGAACCGGCTCGTTCATGCTATGCCCCCGCCGCGGCGAATTCGCCCGCGCCCCGCTTCTAGCCGTGGCCGGCGGGTGGGAGCAACGATTGTGATGCAATGAGGGGGCGCCGGCTTGGCGGGACCGACGCGCTTCGAACTCCTCGTGGGCTCGAACGCCTTCTGGGCGCGGGCGGCGGAGGATATCGGCCGGGCTACCCGCCGCGTCCTCATCCAGGCCATGACCTTCGAGGGCGACGACGCCGGGCACGCCGTGGCCGCCGCCATCACCGGCAGTGCGGCGGCCGACCGGCGGGTGCTGGTCGATGCCTACACCCGGTGGGTGGTCAGCGACCGTTTCGTCTGGGCTCCGGCCTCGCTGCTCGATCGGGCCCTGCGCGCCGAGGTGCGCGCCACCAAGATAATGTTTTCGTCCCTCTCGGCCGGTGGTGTCGGGGTGCGGGAGACCAATCCCGTCGGCCCCTTCTTCCTCCGCTACCCAGCCCGCAACCACAAGAAGCTGATCGTCACCGACGACGTCGCCTATGTCGGCGGGATCAACTTCAGCGACCACAATTTCGCCTGGCCCGATTTCATGCTGCGGCTGGAGGGGGCGCGGGCGGCCGAGACCCTGGCGGCGGATTTCGAGGCGACCTTCGCCGGCGCTCCCTACGCCTGGCGCGCGGACCTGGGCGATCTTCAACTGGCCTCCATGGATGGGCGCGACAACATCGCCGCCTTCGGGGACGTCGCCGCCCTGATCGAGGGCGCGCGAACCGGGATCACCATCATCAGCCCCTACCTCACCTTCCCCTTCATCGAGATGTTCGCGGCGGCCGCGGCGCGTGGAGTGGCGGTGGAGCTGATCACACCATGGGCCAGCAACAAGGTCCTGGTCCGCAACGCCCTGGTCGCCCGCGCGGCGCGGGCCGGCTTCGCGGTCAAACTCCTGCCCGGCATGACCCACCTGAAGGGCCTGCTGATCGACGGAACGCACCTCGTCCTCGGCTCGTCGAACTTCGACTTCGTCAGCCTGGCGGCGGAAGAAGAACTGATGGCGGTGATCACCAACCCGGTCCTGATCGCCGACTTCCGCGCCCGCGTCATCGCCCCCGCCGCCCTGGCCGCCGCCGCCCCGGGCGCCCACTCGGTGTCTCCCCTGCTCGGATGGTTGAGCCAATGGTGCCTGATGATCGCCCAACCCGTCGCCCGCGCCGCCCGCCACGCCCCCCGCCGCGCCATCGACTGGAAGGCCTAGCGCCTCACGCCGGTTGAACGGGGCGCCCGGCCGGGTATTAATGTCCCATGACCGAACGCGACACCCGAGTCCGGCCCGTCAACATCGGGGCCTACGACGGTCCCGCGGGCGGCTGGGGCTCGCTCTCCGGGATCCTGAAGGTGGTGGGCGCCGAAACCCCGTCGGCCGCCAGCCTCGTCCGTCAGCTGTTGCGTCAAAACAAGGCCCAGGGCTTCGCCTGCGTCAGCTGCGCCTGGCCGAAGCCGGCCCATTCCCACCCGGCCGAGTTCTGCGAGAACGGGGCCAAGGCGACGGCCTGGGACTTGACCCGGCGCCGCTGCACGCCGGAATTCTTCGCCCGCCACACGCTCACCGAATTGCTCGACTGGAGCGACTTCGATCTCGAACAGGCCGGCCGGCTCACCGAGCCGATGCGTTACGATCGGGCGGCCGACAAATACGTCCCCGGCGCCTGGGACGAGGCCTTCGCGTCCATCGGGCGCGAGCTGAAAATTCTCGATCCGAAATCCGTGGTCTTCTACGCCTCCGGCCGGGCGTCGCTGGAAACCTCGTACATGTACGCCCTGATGGCGCGCCTCTACGGCAACCAGAACCTGCCCGACAGCTCCAACATGTGCCACGAATCGACCTCGGTCGGCCTCAAGCAGAGCCTCGGCACGCCGGTGGGAACCGTGCTCCTCGACGATTTCAAGACCACCGACGCCATCTTCTTCTTCGGCCAGAACGCCGGCTCCAACAGCCCGCGCATGCTGCACGACCTCCAGGCCGCCGCCCGGCGCGGCGTCCCGATCGTGACCTTCAATCCTCTGCGTGAGAGGGGCCTGGAGCGGTTCCAAAACCCGCAGTCGCCGTTTCAGATGCTGACTGGCGGCGAAACCACGATCAGCTCACAGTATTGTCAGGTGAAGGCCGGCGGTGACCTGGCGGTGCTGACCGGCCTCTGCAAGTGGCTCATCGAGCGCGATGACGAGGCCCGGGCAAGCGGCGGCGCGCCGATCCTCGACCACCCCTTCATCGACGCTCACACCGCCGGCTTCGATGACTTCGCCGCCTTCTGCCGCAACGCCTCCTGGCCCGATATCGAGCTGAACGCCAGCCTGCCGCGCGACGACATCGAGCGGGCGGCGGCGACCTACGCCACGGCGAAGTCGGTGATCTGCGTCTACGGCATGGGCATCACCCAGCACCGGCTGGGGGTCCAGAACGTCCACATGGTCTGCAATCTCTTGATGCTGCGCGGCAATATCGGCCGGCCGGGGGCGGGACCGTGCCCCGTGCGCGGCCACTCTAACGTCCAGGGCCAGCGCACGGTGGGGATTACCGAGAAGCCGGAACTGGCGCCGCTGGAGGTCTTGAAAGCGCAATACGGGTTCGAGCCGCCGCGCGAGAAGGGCCTCAACACCGTCGAGACGTGCGAGGGCGTCCTTGAGGGCGAGGTCAAGGCCTTCATTGGCCTGGGCGGCAACTTCCTGCGGGCCGTTCCCGACACCCGGCGGATGGAGCCCGCCTGGCGGCGCCAGCGGCTCACCGTCCAGATCGCCACCAAGCTCAATCGCAGCCATCTGATCAACGGCGAGGTCGCCTGGCTGCTGCCGTGCCTGAGCCGGATCGAGCGCGACGACCAAGCCAGCGGCCCTCAGACCGTGTCGGTGGAGGACTCATCGAGCTGCATCCACGCCTCTTTCGGCGACAAGACGCCGGCCGATCCGCACCTCAAGTCCGAGGCCGCCATCGTCGCCGGCATCGCCCAGGCGACGCTGGCGCCCAACCCGAAGGTCCCCTGGACCGAATGGATCGGCGACTACGCCCTGGTCCGCGACGCCATCGAGGCGACCTATCCCCAATGGTTCGCGGGCTTCAACCAGCGCTTTCACCAGCCCGGCGGCTTCCATCGACCGAACAAGGCGGCCTCGCGCGACTTCTCCGAGGCGCCGGGCGGCAAGGCCAATTTCCACGCCCCTTCCGGCCTTTCAGCCACCGGTTTCGCCGACGCGGAGGGCGTCTTTCGCCTCGTCACCCTGCGCTCCAACGATCAGTTCAACACCACCGTCTATGGCTACGAGGACCGTTTCCGGGGAGTGAGTGGAACCCGCGACGTACTCTTCATCAACCCCGCCGACATCGCCCGGCTGGGCCTCGTCGAAGGCCAGAGCGTCGGGCTTGAGACCGTCGCCGAGGACGGCCTTCCCCGCGCCATGGCTGGCCTGCGCGTCACCTCCTACGACATCCCCGAAGGCTGCCTCGGCGCCTATTACCCGGAATGCAACCTCCTGGTTCCGGTCGGCCACCATGCCGAAGGCAGCATGACCCCGGCTTCGAAAAGCGTTCCGGTGCGGATCGTGGCGGGGTGAGCCTCGGGCGGTCGTCAGCGCTCGGGTTCCAGTCGGGCCATGGCCTGACTCACGAAGGCCATGACCTCCGGACCGAAGGGCAGGGACGCGGCGACCTCCGGCGTGGCGAAGGAGTCCTTCCAGACATCGCTGAGCTTGGCCGCGATCGCCGGGTCGCCGCCGGTCGAGAGCCGGATCTGCGACCGCCAGCGTCGGGCCAGTTCCAGCGCTTCGGAGGACCCCGGATCGGTCCCCACCAGGGTCTTGGCCTGGGCGATCAGGGCTTCCCATTCCGCGCCGACCTCGACCTGGTCGAACGCGCCGGCCCGCGCCGACATGGCCGCTTTGTCGGCCTCGTCGAGACGCCGATCAATGAAGGGTTGCATCTTCCTGGCCCACTGGGGCGCTTGGTCGCTCATGGTCGTCTCCTTGGTGAGTGTGGTCAGGTCGTCCAGCGAAAGAGCCTCTCCGGCCGCCAATCGGGCGCGCGCGGCGCCCACGAGCGCAAGCGCGCGCACCGTTTCGTCGCGCCTTCGCGTGAGTTCGGTCTCCTGCAGCGCAAGCACCGCGTCGAGCCCCGCGAACCGCCCGGAAATCAGCACCGCGATCTCGGCCAGCTTCAATCCCAACCGCTTAAGGGCCAGGATCTGGTGCAGGCGCGCCAGGGCTTCGGGGCCATAGGCGCGCCAACCTTCCCGCGACCTCAGCGGACGAACGAGCCCCCGCTGTTCGTAGATCCGCAAGGCGCGCGGCGTAACGCCGAGCGCCTTGGCGGCCTCCGACGGGGAGAGATGAGCGGCGGGCGACGGGACGGACACGCGGGTGATTCTCCTTCACCGAGGCATGGCGACTATGACCCGGGGTCAGGCGCAAGCGGGAATCTCGAATCGGCGGGCGCAGCTGGATGATCGGACGTCGTACGAGACGGTGGGGCGGGACCGGCGCACTGAGCATCGCGGTCGTGGGGACTTTCCTGGCGACGAGCGCGCCCCTGAGGAGACGGTCACGCTCCTGCGCCCCTGCCCGGGTATTTACCCTGCCGACGACGCCTTCCGTCTCGTTCTCAAGCTCGGGGTGATCATCGGCGGTGGCTCCGATGTCGGCGTCTTTCCTCACGGCGAGAACTGGCGGGAGCTGGAGTGGATGGTGCGCGACGGGATGACGCCGACCCAGGCGATTCTGGCGGCGACGGCGGTCGATGCCAGGATCCCGCGCCAGGGTGACGAGATCGGCCGCATCCACGCCGGCCTGCTCGCTGACCTCATCGCCGTCAACGGCGATCCGACGGCCGACATCACCACTCTCCGTCGCGTCGCCTTCGTGATGAAGGACGGAGTGATCTACAAGTCGCCATGATAAGATCGCACCCCGGGGGGCGGGGCACTCATCCGCCGCCAGCGTTCCTGATCCTCTCCGCCAGCTCAAGGCTGCGCGGCGCGGCCAGGCCACCGTAGCGGCGATCGGTGGCCTCCAGAAGTCGCCGGGCGTCGGCCGGCCTGCCCGCGGCGATCTGCGCTTCGACTCGGCCCAGCCTGGCGCCCAGATCCTTTTCGATGTGCGCACGGCAGGCGGCCAGCTTGGCGGCGTCCGGCCGGGCAGGCGCGGTCAGGGCGTCGAGCGCCCGGCCAAACGCTGAGGCGTCGGGTTCGATGTGTCCGACGAGCGGTATCACCTGGCTGGTGACGTCGTAAACGCACCACTGCCGCATCGATTCGCGGCTGCCGCCATCGGCGGCGAGATTGGCGGTGTCTTTCTCGCCGGTGACATAGACCAGCCGCGAAGACTGAAATCGGGCGAACAGATCCGCGGGCGGGATCGGCGCGCGGCTCTCTCCGATCGGGTCGCCGCCGGCGTTGAGTAGGGCGCCCCGGAAGACGTCCGGATAGGCCAGCGCCAGCCGCATGGCGATGCGCGAACCGCCGGAAAAGCCGCCGACATAGACCTTCTCGGGATCGACCGGATAAAGCCGCATGGCGCCCTCCGCGCCGATCAGGGCCAGCGGGTCGCGCCGCCCCAGGGGACTGGCGTCGTTGCCCGATTCCGCGGCGCTGACGAAGATCATGCCATGGCGGTCCAGCCCCGCGGCCCACCCCTGCGGCAGCCGCGCCTCCCGCCACGGCGGCACGAACACCAGCAGCCCATATCCGCCCGGCGGGGCCTTGGCGGGCGCGTAGAGGACGAAGTGTTCCCGTGTCACGTCAACCGGCTGCTCGCTGAGCGCCTTGCCCAGCTTCGCCAACGCCCGTGGTATGGTCGCCGCCGTCAGCGGGGTCAGCATCCGTCGCGCCAGTTCCGGGTTGGAGGAGAGCGGCGTGGCCTGGGTGAACACCACGTTGGGCCGGAGGCCGACGGGCGGGGCCGGCTCGGCGGCGGCGATGGCGGCGGAGGCGGCGATCGCGGCCAGCGCCGTTGGTGCGGCAATTCGCGGCACGCGCCTGCGCCTCAGGCTACGGCCGCGATCTGCGGCGAGCGCCAGGCGTCGAGGATGCTGGCCTGGTGAACGCAGCTCACGGTGCAGAACGGCGCGCAGGCCTTGGCCAGCGAATAGGCGAGATCAATCTGGGCCGCGCCATATTCGGATAGCGGCGTGCCCGGCGCGCCGCGCTGCTGGGAGCAGTAGTGAACCAGACCATCCTCGCAGATGTAGAGATAGCGCGCGCCGGCCCGGCAGCGCCAGGCGTTGGGCTTGGCGGCCATCAGGTTCTTCTGGAACATCCAGTAATTGATCCGATGGGCGATCGAGCCCTTGGACATCAGGGCGTCATAAACCCGCCGCTGCGATGCCGAGAGCGGGGCCAAGGTTCCCTCCGCGTCGTGCAGCACGCCGACGGTATGGCTGAAGCCGAGCGACTTCGCCGATTGCGCAACCTCGAGGGCGTCATGGGTGCGCTCCTCGGAGATGCCGAGGACCGAGTTGATGTTGACGTGGAACCGAGCGTGGCGGGCCAGCAGATCGAGCTTTCCCTTGAGCGACTTCAGGGTCTTCTTGGAGATTTCGTCAGGTCTCACGCCGTCGATGGAGATCTGCAGCTCATGCAGTCCGGCGGCGTTCATGCCGGCGATGCGCTCGGCGGTGAGAAGGAATCCGTTGGTGATCGTCGTGGCCACCATGCCGCGGGTCCGGATGTGGGCGATGATCGCGTCGTGGCCGGGGTGGGTCAGCGGCTCGCCGCCGGTCAGGGTCACGATCTGGGTCCCCAACCGGGCCAGGGCGTCGATCCGCGCGAGCAGCGTCGCCAGCGGCACCGGCGCGGAGACCTTGTCGTACTCGCTGCAATAGGCGCATTCGAGATTGCAGTAGCGCGTCACCACCAGGTGCGCGAGCATCGGCCGCCGCTTGGAGGCGAGCACGCGGGCGGCCAGCTTCAGACCCTCGCCCAAAGTCACACCCGCCATCGGCATCCCCCGGAGCCATCGCCGCGACGCATGCGGCCCCCCTCTATCGCCTATGGGTTATGCAAACGCACGTGAATCGTGGTCTCGCCGGCCCCGGCCTGAAATTTCACCGAGTCCAGCGAGGGCTTGGAAAGGAAGATGCGGGGGTTGTTGGAGAAGCCGTAGGGCTCGGTAGGACCCAACGCGCCAATGTCGAGACGGTGATTGGCGTTGAGGTCCTGATAAACCGCCACGGCGAAGGTTCCGGCTCCCTTCAGCCACATGCACATGGTCGTCACCGGAGCCTTGGCCGGAACCCGCCACACCTTCAGCGCCCCGTTGGTGACCAGGAACTGGCTCCGATCGTCCGGATAGAGCGACGAGGTCATCAACCCCTTGTCCGACCTCACCCCCTCGACCACCACATTCAGCCGCGTGGCCGTGGGCGCCCCCTCGCAGGGCTGCCCCGACGCCGCCAGTGGGGCGAGGGTGGCCGGGACAACGATAGCGGCCAGGACGACGGCGGTCTTACGGTCAGGCTTCATGCGCGGGCGTATCCCGAGCGCCGGTGTCCGAATTGTGTTCACGGGGCGGCCGACCGCCCGACTGATCGCAATTGGGGACATGGTCCAAATGCCCGTTTGCGTTTTGGTCGCGGGCTCGCTCGGGAGCGGCGGTGTCGGCAACTCATTGGCAAAGCCGCTTCCAACCCCTAACCCTTTCCGTCAGCACGTACCCCATGCCCAGTGAGGCTTGGGACGGGAGATGCATGTGTTCGCGAGATTCGTTCCCGTCCTGATTCTGCTCGGCTGCGCCAGCGCCGCACAAGCCGCCGATCAACCGGTCTACGGCCCAATTCCGGCTTGGGTGAAACCGGTCCCGATTCCCGAGGCGCCGGCGCGGGCCGAAGGCGCGACGCAGTTGCTGCTGGAGGACCACCAAGTCCTTTTCGGCGACGACATGGATCAGACCTACGCCGAAATCGCGGTCAAAGTCGTTTCGCCGCAGGGTCTCTTGGCGCTGGGCAGCATCGGTGATGTCTGGAACCCGGACACCGATACCGTGATCGTCCACCACCTGCGGATCATCCGCGACGGCCGAGACCGGGATCTGTTGGCCGGCGGCAAGAAGCTCACCGTCCTTCGCCGCGAAACCAGCCTCGAACTCGCCATGCTCGACGGCACCCTGACCGCGACCCTTCAGCCCGAGGATCTTCGCGTCGGCGACGTGCTGGATATGGCGTTCACGCGGCAGCACCATGATCCGGCGATGGAGGGCCGTTCCGAGGGTTTCGACGTCCTGGCCCACACCGGCTTGGCCGCCCGGGTGCATTTTCGGCAACTGTGGCCATCGACAAAGCCCATGCGGTGGCGCGCCACGGAGGGCCTCGGAAAACCGACGCTGTCGCGAACCGCGAGCGGTTCGGAGTTGACCTTCGACCTCACCGACGTCGCCACGCCCAAGGCGCCGCTCGGGGCTCCAGTTCGGTTCCGAAATCTCGGTCAGCTGACGACCACCCAGTTCGCCGATTGGGCCGAGGTCGCCGCCCTCATGGCGCCGCTCTACGCCAAGGCCTCCGCTCTGGCCCCCGGCTCGCCGCTGAAGGTCGTAGCGGCGAAGATCAGGCTCGCCGAGCACACGCCCGCGACCCGCGCCGTCGCGGCGCTTCAACTGGTGGAGCAACAAACACGCTATCTGGCCCTGTCAATGAACTTTGGCGGTTATGTGCCCGCCGCCGCCGATCTCACTTGGACCCGCCGGTTCGGCGACTGCAAGGGCAAGACGGCGCTGTTGTTGGCGCTGTTGCGGGAACTGGGCGTTCAGGCGCAACCCGCGCTGGTCAGCACCGCGCTCGGGGATGGTCTCAACGAACGTCTGCCGATGGTGGCGTATTTCGACCACGTCATCGTCCGGGCGGTGATCGACGGCAAGGTCTTTTGGCTCGACGGGACCCGCCAGGGCGACCGCGACCTGGAGGCGCTGCCGGTCCCCAACTACCACTGGGCGCTTCCAGTCCAGGACGTCGGGGCTGTTCTCGAAGCGCTGTCGCCTAAGCCGCTCATTGATCCGGGCACGGAAGAGGTCGTCAGATTGGATGCGTCCGCCGGCATAGACAAGCCCGCATCCGCGCATCTCGAGTATCTCTACCGCGGCGACGAGGCCGTGGGCATGCGGCTGATGCTCGGCCGGTTGACCCAATCCGACACCGATCGCTATCTGCGCGAGTTTTGGAAACGGTCGTATCCGTGGATCAGCGCGACCAAGGTTGATGCGCGGGACGATATCGCCGCGGGACTCGTGCGGCTCACGCTTGACGGCGCCGCCGCAATGGATTGGTCGAAGAACGGCGCGGCGCGCTTTTTCGAGATCGGCGAGAGTAATCTGGGTTTCAACACCAGCTTTGACCGCGAGCCCGGCCCGAACGCCGATGCGCCCTACGCCGTGGACTTTCCCAGCTTCCAGAAATGGACCGTGACCATCGTCCTGCCCACCGATGGCGGCGGTTTCAGGCTCTCCGGCGGCCCCGATATCGACCGCACCATCGGCGCCATCGCCTACCATCGCGTTTCCCGAATCGATAATGGCCGCGTCGTCATGGAGGCGACCCAGCACAGCCTGGCGCCTGAGTTTCCCTTCGCCGAGGGTCCGAGCATCGCCAAGGCTCTGCGTGAACTCGCCCGGCTCGACGTCGATGTGGAGACCGATCCGGTAGGCGCGCCGGAGGTCGTCGCGGCCGTGGGCCTCGATGAGGTCCCGGTCGGCGGAGCGGCGCCGGTCGACGCCGCGGGCTTCAGCGCGCGTGGAAGCCAGTACCTCCGGCGCGATGACTATGCGCACGCCCTCGCGGACTTCGACCAGGCCGCGCGTCTTGAGCCCAAAGTCGCCAAGCACGTCTACAATCGTGGCGTCGCCCGCTACGAAAGCGGCCAGGACGCCAGGGCGCTGGACGACTTCAACCAAGCCCTCGCCCTGGACCCGGTCGATGTTCTGGCCTTGCAGGCGCGCGCGGAAATCTTGCTGCGAAAGGGCGATGAGTCGGCCGCGCGGAAGGACTTCGACAAGGCGGAGGCGCTGTCACCGAACGATCAGAATCTCCTCTGGCGCCGGGGCCAAGCCTATTTCAGCGCCGGCCGGCTGCCGCAGGCGATCGAGACTTTCGACAAATGGCTGGCGAGGTTTCCCGAGAGAAGCGGTCGGTATCGGGTGCTGGCAGGCCGCTGCATCGCCAAGTCGGCGAAGGCGGACGGACGAGAGGCCGCGATGAGCGACTGTGATGCAGCGCTTGCCCTCAATCCGGGCTGGAACCCTGCGCACCTCGCCAGGGGATCGCTCTACATGTCGCGCCACGATTGGGCGCGGGCGCTGGAGGATTTCGACGCCGTCCTGGCCTCGGAACCGAAGTCCGCGGAGGCGCTCTATGCACGCGGCGAGGCGAGGGCGGCCGCCGGCTCGAAGGCGGACGGTGCGGCTGACATCGCCGCCGCCCTGGCGATCGATCCAAAGGTCGTCGGAGCGCCAGGGAACTACGGTTTGAGGCCCTGATCCGGCGTCGCCACTCTCGGCGACCCCGCCTCGGGCATACAGGCGACCAGTGCGCAGAACCGCTTCCGTGCGTCCCTGAGCACCGTTGCCTCCCAAGTCCGATCCGAGGCGACTTTCTGTTGTTGGCTGAACTCCACCGCCAACACCGCCTGTCCGGTCGGGCTTTCCGCGAACGCGACGGCCTGGCGCAATTGGGCTTGCGTCAGGCTGCGGGCGTAGGCGGCGGCGGCGCGCTCAAGTTGTCTGGCGGCGCCGTCGGTGTAGGCTTTTCGGAACGCCTCTACGGCCGTCACGGCTTGCGGTGTGCCGTTGACTTCGTACTGGCGCTCGATTCCCGCGATCGCCGCGTTGACATGGCCTTCCAGCGCCTGGGCGCCCTCCTGCGCGGCGGACAGTCTTCGGCCCAAGGCGAGCGCGGTCTCGGAAGGCGGTGGCGATGGCGACGGGTCGGACGACGTGGCCACCTCATCAGCGATCTGGAAAAGCACCGGTACGGCCACCTGCGCGCCGCTGACCGGCGCGCCATCCACCGACATCGGACGCATGTGAAAGTAAGGCGCAAGCTGAAGGGTCGCCGCGCCAAATCCCATTCCGGCGGGGATCTCACCGGAGATGCTGCACGCCTCCAGAATTCCCAGCGCGGTTACGCTGCAGGTGAGCATCGCCCTCCCGGAGAGTCCGATTAACCGCGGCAGGGCCGGGTAGAATCGGCTGACATCGTCGCCCGATGGCTTGCTGATCCAGTCGGGATTGACGACCGTTCCTTCGATCGGCAGGGCATCGTGACGCGACGACGCCGGCGCAGGGTTCGCGTTCGTCGCCACCAGCCAGGCGGCTGCCGCCGCGAGCCACCCCCATCCATATGGATCCATCACCGCCTCGGCCCCCGCGCCGCCAGCGTGGCCAGCAGCGCAAACGGCTGCGGCTCGCCGGCGGGATCGGGGCCGCCGCGGTATTCGCGGTAGAGGGTGGCGACATTGACGGCGATGCGCTCGGCGTCGCCCCAGTCGGCGTAGCCGCCGAGGCTGATGTCGAGGGCGGCGTCGGCAGCCGACAGGCCGGCGTCCCAGCGCTGGCGGGCCTCGCCATCGACAAAGCGCAGATAGTCCTGGACGCGGCGGACGCCGGCCAGATCGGTGATCGGGCCGTGGCCGGGGATGATGATCTTCGGATCGAGATCGATGATCAGGTCGCAGGCCGCCAGCCAGTTGGCCACCGGCCCCGCCCACATCAGCGGCGTGCCGTCGATGAACAGGATGTCGCCAGAAAAGACCACGCCATCCTCCACCGCGTGGACGATCACGTCGCCCAGGGTGTGGGCCGGGCCGACCTCATGCAGATCGACGGTCTTGTCGCCGACCTCGATCCGGGTCCGGCCGCTGAAGGTCTCGCTGGGCGCCTTGGGCCGGGCGCCGTCGAAATCGAACGGGCCGAACACGCGGGTCAGGTAGTCGCCCATCTCGCCCCAGTCGGGCGCGCGGCGCATCATCGAGGCCAGCATCGGGGCCGCTTGTTCCTCCATCTCCCGCGCGCTGGCCGCCGAGGCGATGATCCGCGCGCCGCCGACCAGGGCGTTGCCGAAGGTGTGGTCGCCGTTGGCGTGGGTGTTGACCAGGACCTCGATATCGTCGGCGCCGATGCCGGTGGCGTCGTCGATGGCGGTCAGCATCGAGGCGGTCAGCCGGGCGTCGAACAGGGTGTCGATGAGAAGGGAGGCCTCGCCGTCGCGCACGAAGCCGGCGTTTGACCAGCCCCAGCCGCCGTCCGGCTGCAGCCAGGCGAAGGCCCCGCCGCCCAGATCGTGCAGGCCACGGGTGTAGCTCCAGCGCGGGGCGCCGGCGGCGTGGCTGGGATCCAGGCATCCGGCCCCGGAACAGACGTGAGGCGCGCTCATCGGGCCGCCGATCGGCGGGCGAGGAAGCCGTCGATGCCGGCCTTGGCGGAGGGGAAGGAGAGATTCTCGGCCATCGCTTCGCCGGCCAGGGCATAGGCTTCAGCGGCCGGCAGTTCCAGCTGGCGGCGGAACAGAGCCTTGCCGAGGGCCATGGCCTCCGGCGCCTTGGCGGCGATGGCGGCGGCGGCCTCGTCGATGACCCGGTCGAGGTCGCCAGCGGCGACGGCCCGGTTGATCAGGCCCAGGGCGGCGGCCTCCTCGCCCCCGATGAAGCGGCCGGTGAACAGCATCTCCGCCGCCGCCTTGCGCCCCACCGCCCGGGAAAGCGCCACCGACGGGGTCGAGCAGAACAGGCCCAGATCGATGCCGGAGACCGCGAACCGCGCTTCCACGGCGGCGAAGGCGAGATCGCAGCTCGCCACCAGCTGGCAGCCGGCGGCGACCGCCGCGCCCTGGACCCGGGCGATCACCGGCTTGGGGCACGCGCCGATGGCCAGCATCAGCGCGCTGCACCGATCGAACAGCGCTTGGTGGACGGCCTGATCGTCGCTGGCGCGCAGCTCGGCCAGATCGTGCCCGGCGCTGAACACCCGCCCTTCGGCGGCGAGCACGATGACCCGTGTTTCCGGGTCGCCGGCGGCCCGCGCCAAGGCGCCCCGCAGCGCCTCGATCATCGCCGAGGACAGGGCGTTGGCGCGCCCCGGGTCGTCGAGGATGACGCGGGCGACGGGGCCATCGCGGCGGCCGTGGACCAAGATGTCGCTGGCTGAAGTCATCGGCCAACTCTCGCCAGAACGCCTTCGTCGTCAAGCATCCCCTGCTTTTGCACGGCTTGCGCCGTCGGCGCCGCTGTCCGATACCCGATCCGGCGCGGAGGCCGGACGGTCATGAACTCGCGGTTCGATTTCCTGGTCGAGGCGGGCGCGCCGGCCGCGCCGCTGGCGGGGCGATGACCTCGTCCCGCCCAAGCCTCTGGGACATCAGCCAGACCCTGCGGCCAAAATTGCCGGTATGGCCGGGGGACACCGCGTTCTCGGCCACGCCGCGCTGGTCGATCGGGGCCGGATCGCCGGTCAATGTCGCCAGGTTCGAGACCACCACCCACGCCGGCTCCCACGCCGACGCGCCGCTGCATTACTGCGCGGGCGGGGAGGACTCGGCGGCGACGGCGCTGGATCCCTACATCGGTCCCTGCCGGCTGATCGATGCGCGGACCTGCGCCCCGGTCATCGACGCCCGCTTCATCGAGGCGGCGGTGGTCGCACCGCCGCCGCGCGTGCTCTTCCGCACCTATGAGCGTTTCCCGCGCGATCGCTGGCGGGCCGACTTCACCACCATCGCGGCGGCGGCCATAGACGCCCTCGCCCGAGCCGGAGTTCGCCTGGTCGGGATCGACTCGCCCTCGCTCGATCCCCAGGAGTCCAAGACCATGGACGCCCACCACGCCGTCAGGCGCGCCGACATGCGCATCCTTGAGGGCCTGATGCTGGATGACGCGCCGGCCGGCGACTACGAACTCATCGCCCTGCCGCTGAAGCTCGAGGGCCTGGACGCCTCGCCGGTGCGCGCGGTGCTGCGGGAGGTCGCCCGATGAGCGCCGGCCTGGCTGACGCCAAAATCCTCGACGAGGCCGATCCCCTGCGCGATTTCCGCCGCCGCTTCGCCTTGCCGGCGGGAGTGATCTACCTCGACGGCAATTCCTTGGGCGCCCTGCCGGCCGCCACCGCTCCCCGTCTCGCCCGCGCGGTCGAAACCGAATGGGGCGAGGGCCTGATCCGCAGCTGGAACGACGCCGGCTGGATCGGCGCGCCGGCCCGCGTCGGGGCTAAGATCGCGCGTCTGATCGGAGCCGCCGCGCACGAAGTGATCGTCGCCGATTCGACCTCGGTCAACATCTTCAAGCTGCTGGCGGCGGCCGCCCGCGCCCGTCCGGGCCGCCGGGTGATCCTCACCGAGACCGGCAACTTTCCCACCGACCTCTACGTCGCCGCCGGCGCCGCCGACGCCCTCGGCCTCGAACTGCGGGCCGTCGCGCCGGGCGCCGTCATGGGCGCCCTGGACTCCGACGTCGCCTGCGTGCTGCTGACCCACGTCCACTACAAGACCGCCGCCCGGCGCGACATGGCGGCGGTGACCGCGAAAGTCCACGCCGCCGGCGCCCTGATGATCTGGGACCTCAGCCACAGCGCCGGCGCCGTCGAGGTCGATCTGCGGGGCTGCGGCGCCGATCTGGCGGTGGGCTGCGGCTACAAGTTCCTCAACGGCGGTCCGGGCGCGCCGGCTTTCCTGTTCGTCGCCGAGGCGCTGCTGGCGAGCCTCGCCTCGCCGCTGACCGGCTGGATGGGCCATGCCGCCCCCTTCGACTTCAGCGACGACTGGCGTCCGGCGGCGGGCGTCGGCCGCTTCCTCTGCGGCACGCCGCCGATACTGGGGCTGATCGCCCTGGAGAGCGCCATCGACCTGTGGCTGGAGGCCGACCGCCCAGCGGTGTGGAAAAAGGCGGCGCGGCTCTGGGACCTGTTCGCCGATGCCGCCCGGCCGCTCGTCGAATGCCACGGGTTTGAGCTGTTGACCCCGGCCGCGGCCGAGCGACGCGGCAGTCACATCGCCTTCACCCACCCGAACGGATACGCCGTCATGCACGCCCTGATCGCCCGGGGCGTGATCGGTGACTTCCGCGAGCCCGATGTCCTGCGTTTCGGCCTGACGCCGCTCTATCTTTCTCACCAGGACGTGTGGCGCGGCGCGCGGACATTGTATGAGGTAATGGAAAGCGGCGCCTGGCGCGACGCCCCGGCGCGGGCCGAGGGCCGGGTCACCTGAGCCGCGCCCAACGCAGGGACGACGGAACATGATCAGCTTGTCGAGGCGCGCCGCGGTAGGGCTTCTCGGGGCCGCCGCCCTGCCGCTGCCGGCCATGGCCGACGACCCCGAGGGCGGCGGCGACACCGGCTTCGTCGCCCTTTCGGCGGCCTGGCTGGTCATCGCCGCCCAGTTCTCTCCCGTCTGGGCGACCCAGATCGGCGACCACCGGTTCGATGCCGACCTCGACGACATGTCGGAGATCGGACGGGTCCGCCTGACCCAGATCCGGCGCAAGGTGGTCACCGAAGTCATCGGCACCCAGACCGCCGGCCTCACCCGCGCCCACCGCATCGACGCCGCCATCCTCTCCAACCACCTGCGTCACGAACTGTGGAGCGCCGAGGTGCTGAGGAACTGGTCCTGGGACCCGCTGATCTACAACGAGCGGGCCGGGAGCGCCCTCTATTCGCTGATGGCGCGGGACTTCGCGCCGCTGCCGGCCAGGCTGGCCTCGGCCACCGCCCGCATGGAAAAGCTGCCGGGCCTCCTCGCCCAGGCCCGCGCCAG
The DNA here is from genome assembly GCA_035648435.1 of Caulobacteraceae bacterium. GTDB lineage: Bacteria > Pseudomonadota > Alphaproteobacteria > Caulobacterales > Caulobacteraceae > Acaudatibacter. Next base: position 7,849 of record DASRLN010000304.1, on the reverse strand, counting down.
CCTGGTGGTGGAGCGGGTTCCGGCGATCCACGCCGAGACCGTCGCCAGGCAGAACAAGGGCATGCTCAGCCTGATCAGCGAGCTGATCACCCCCCACGCGGGGGCACTCACCGGCGCGGCGCGCACCCGCCTGGACGCGGCCACCGCGGCGCTCATCGCGGCCGTCAACCAACATCAGGCGTGGATCGAAAAGACCCTGGTTCCGGGCGCCAAGGGCGAGTTTCGCCTGGGGGCCGACCTCTACGACACCAAGCTCGCCTTCGCCCTGCAGTCGTCGCTCGGCCGGGCCGAGATCCGCGGTCGCGCCGAGGCGGCCGTGATCACCACGCGCAAGGAGATGTATGCCCTGGCCAAGGCGATGCTCGCCGGCCGGCCGGGCGCCCCGGCCGCGCCCGACGCGCCCGACCCGGGCCAGCAGCAGGCGGTGATCAAGGCCGCCCTAGACCTGGCCGCGGCCGATCATCCGGCGCGCGGCGAGGTCGTCGAAGCGGCCGAGACCGGCCTCGCCGACGCCACCGCCTTCGTCAGGCGGAAGGACCTGATCACGCTGCCGACCTCGCCGGTCCAGGTGATTCTCGTCCCCGAGTTCCAGCGCGGGGTCGCCGTTGCCTACTGCGACGCTCCCGGTCCCATGGACAAGGGCCTGACCACCTTCTACGCCATCTCCCCCGTGCCCGACGACTGGACCGCCCAGCGCGCGGAGTCCTTCCTCCGCGAATACAATCGCCGCGCTCTCCACGATGTCGCCACCCACGAGGCCATGCCGGGTCACTACGTCCAGCTCGCCCACGCCAACGCCTATCCGTCGATGACCCGCTCGGTGCTTTCCAGCGGTTCCTTCGTCGAGGGCTGGGCGGTCTATGCCGAGAGCATGATGGCCCAGGAGGGCTTCCTCGGCGGCGACCCCCTCTACAAACTGGTGGTCCTCAAGACCAAGCTGCGCAGTATCGTCAACGCCATCCTCGACCAGGCCATCCATGTCGATGGCATGACCCGCGAGGCGGCGATGACCCTGATGACCGAAACCGCCTTCCAGGAAGAGAGCGAGGCGGCCGGAAAGTGGATCCGGGCCTGCGTCAGTTCGGCCCAGCTGTCGTTCTATTTCGTCGGCTCCGAGGAGCATTGGGACATCCGCCGCAAGGCCGAACGGACGTGGGGCAAGGACTTCGCCCTCAAGCGCTACCATGACACCGTCCTCTCCTTCGGCTCACCCCCCGCCCGCTTCGTCCGGGCGTCGATGTTCGACGAGCCGATCGGCTAGGCGCGGTCGCGGGAACGGCGTCGATCCGAGGTGGTTCGACAATGAACTACTATTTCCTCGGCATTGCCGGGGCCGGGATGAGCGCCCTGGCCTCCGTCCTCGCCTCCGAAGGACACACGGTCTCGGGTTCCGACGACGGCGTGTTTGCGCCGATCAGCGACTATCTGGATAGTCTGATGGTGAATTACCATCTCGGATTCGACCCGGCCCTGATCCCGGAAGACATCGACGTGGCCATCGTCGGCGGCAGCGCCAAGCTGGCGCTGGCGACCAACCCGGAGCTGGCCGAGATCCTTCGTCGGGGCCTGCCGCGCCACAGCTTCCCGGAGTTTCTCGGCCGCCACGCCGCCTCGCGCCAACGGGTGGTCATCGCCGGCAGCTTCGGCAAATCGACGGTCACGGCCCTCGCCGCCGTGCTGATGCGCGAGGCCGGGGCCGACCCGGGCTATTTCATCGGCGCCGCGCCCCTGGATCTGGCCACCACCGGTCATGGCGGCGCGGATCCCATCTTCCTCATCGAGGGCGACGAATACATCGTCGGCGACGCCGACCGGCGCTCGAAATTCGCCCTCTACGCGCCCGACGCCCTGATGATCACCTCCCTCGTCCACGACCACCTCAACGTCTTTCCGACCATGGCCGAGTATGAGGCGCCGTTCGCCGAGCTGATCGCTGGCCTGGCGCCGGACGCGCCCCTGGTCTGCGCCCACGCCTTCGAGCCGCTGCGCCGGCTGACCGAGGGCCGCGGCGTGGTCTGGTACGGCCGCGACCCATGCCCGGGCTATTTCGCCCGCGACGTGGAGATCGGCGAGGCCACCCGCTTCGACCTGATTACCCCGGCGGCCTATGCCATCCCCCTGGAGACCGAGCTTCTCGGCGCCCACAACATCGAGAACATCGTCGGCGCGGCGGCTCTGCTCATCGAACTGGGCGCGATCGACGAGGCCGCCCCGGAAGCGGCGGACGCCGGCTGGACAAGAAGACCCTCGCCTCCCGGGTCCCGGCCTATGAGGGCTTCGGCTCGAGCTACGAGAAGGCGCGCTCGGCGATCGACGCCATCGCCCTGCATTTCCCCGCCCGTCCGATGGTGGTGGTGTTCGAGCCCCACACCTTCAGCTGGCGCAACGCCGAGGCCCTGGTCTGGTACGACACGGTGTTCGCCAGCGTCGCCCGGGTGATCGTCCTGCCGCCGCCTGGCCACGGCGCCGCCGGCCACGATCAGCTCGCCCAGAGCGACATCGTGGCGCGCATCCGCGCCGCCGGCGTCGCCGCCACGGGCGCGGCCGGCGCGGAGGAGGTGCTCGCCGATCTCGGGTTCAGCCTCGCCGGCGACGAAGTGGTGCTGCTGCTGTCGTCGGGACCGCTCGACGGGCTGGCCCGCTCGCTGCCGGCGATGCTGGACGAGCGCTTCGGCGAGCACCGACAAATCTGAAGAGGACTCCAGGTCATGCTGAAACTCACCGATCCCACCCTCCTGCGGGCCGAGGCCTTCATCGCCGGGGCCTGGACACCCGCGGCCGGCGGCGGGCGTTTCGCGGTTACCAATCCGGCCACCGGCGCGGTGTTGGCGCAGGTCGCTAACTGCGACGCCGCCGACGCCCGCGCAGCCATCGCGGCGGCGGCGGCGGCGATGCCGGCCTGGCGAGCGCGGACGGCCAAGGAGCGGGCGGGGCTGATGCGCCAGTGGTTCGGGCTGATCATGGGCAACCAGGAGGATCTGGCCCGGATCATGACCGCCGAACAGGGCAAGCCGCTGGCCGAAACCCGCAGCGAAATCGCCTACGGGGCCAGCTTCATCGAGTGGTTCGCCGAGGAGGGCAAGCGGGTCTATGGCGATGTCATCCCTTCTCACGCCGCCGGCAAGCGAATCCTCGTCTTCAAGCAGGCGATCGGGGTGGTCGGCGCGATCACGCCGTGGAACTTTCCCAACGCCATGATCACCCGCAAGGCCGCCCCGGCTCTGGCCGCCGGCTGCGCCTTCGTGATCAAGCCGGCCCAGGAGACGCCGCTGTCGGCCCTGGCGCTGGCCGAGCTGGCGCTGAGGGCGGGCGTCCCGGCCGGCGTGTTCAATGTCGTTCCCTCGACCCGGTCGGCGGAGGTCGGCGTCGAACTCACCCAGAACCCGACGGTCGCCAAGTTCTCCTTCACCGGCTCGACGGCGGTGGGCCGGCGCCTGATGGCCCAGTGCGCCACGACGGTGAAGAAGGTGTCGCTGGAACTGGGCGGCAACGCCCCGTTCATCGTCTTCGACGACGCCGACCTCGACGCCGCCATCGACGGCGCCCTGGCCTCGAAGTACCGCAACATGGGCCAGACCTGCGTCTGCGCCAACCGCTTCCTGGTCCAGGCTGGCGTCCACGACGCCTTCGCCGAACGGCTCACGCGGCGGGTGCGGTCGATGAGGGTGGGCGACGGCGCGGAGGACGGCGTCGTCCAGGGACCCCTGATCAACATGGCGGCGGTCGAGAAGGTCGAGACCCTGCTGGCCGGCGCGGTCGCGGACGGCGCCGAGGTCGTCCTCGGCGGTCATCGCCATCGCCTCGGCCTGACCTTCTTCGAGCCGACCGTGGTCACCGGCGTGACCCCGGCCATGGCCATCGCCAGGGAGGAGATCTTCGGGCCGGTGGCGACCCTCACGCCCTTCGAGGATGAGGCGGAGGCCGTCGCCCTCGCCAACGCCACGCAGAGCGGCCTGGCCGCCTATTTCTACAGCCGCGACCTCGCCCGCGTGTTCCGCGTCGCCGAGGCCCTCGAATACGGCATGGTGGCGGTCAACGACGGCATCCTCTCCACCGAAGTCGCCCCCTTCGGCGGCGCCAAGCAGTCCGGCCTCGGACGCGAAGGCTCGAAATACGGCATCGAGGACTACGTCGAGATCAAGTACGTGCTGCTCGGCGGGCTGGGCGCGTGATGCAAGCGCGCCCCGACGAGACCGCGAGCCGCCGACAGGGCGCGGGGAGGATTGCTCATCGGCGGATGCCTCTGCGGAGCTTGTCGTTTCGAGTACGCCGGCGAGGTCGGTTCGGCGAACTATTGTCACTGCGCGGACTGTCGCCGCGCGACGGGCAGCGCCTTCAACGTCGGCGTGCGTCTCAAGCGCAATCAATTCCACATCGTCGCCGGCTCGCCGAAGGCATTCACCACGCAGGGCGACAGTGGCGCCACCGTCAGCCGCCACTTCTGCGCCGATTGCGGCTCGCCGCTCTTCACATCCTCCCCTCGGCGCCCGGAGTGGGTGTTTGCCAAGGCCGGCGCGCTGGACGATCCCTTCGTGGTGAAACCCGATTGCGAAATCTGGGCTTCATCGGAGACGCCTTGGGCGCGCATTCCCGTTGGGATTGTTCGCCACGACAAGAACCGGGTCACCTGACACATGCCCGCCAAGCCGCGCATCGCCGTCATACTGGACGAAAATACCAGCGGAGACGGCCGCAGGTATGAGGCCGCGAAGGGCTATTTCCGGGGAGTCCATTACGCGGGCGGCCTGCCGTTCGGGATCCCGTATTTCCCGGACATGATCGATGTCGTGCTGCGCGACTTCGATGGCGTCCTCTCGGTCGGTGGGCGCTTTGCCTACCCCGACGATTGGTACGTTGGGGGTTCGGGTTCCAGATCGCCGCCGTCGGAGAGGTTCGAGATCGAACGAGCGCTGGTTGCGGGGTGTCTGGACACGGCGAAGCCCATCCTCGGCATTTGCGCGGGCATGCAGATGATCGCCTGCTTGATGGGATCGCGATTGTCGCCCGACCTCAGGCAATCGCATCCGAACGCCATTGAACACGACAAACACGATTATCTCCATCCGATCACCCTCAAGCCGGGTTCACGCCTCCGCGCGCTCGTCGGAGAGGCCACCCTGCTCGTGAACAGCTTTCATCGTGAGGCGGTGGTCGAGCTCGGTGCGGGAATTGAAGCGACCGCGCACGCCGCCGACGGTGTGGTGGAGGCGGTCGAGGTCCCGGACCACCGGTTCGCCATCGGAATCCAGTGGCATCAGGAACTGTTCGCCAGCGTCGGCCACGCCGGCGACGCCGTGTTCCAAGGCCTGGTGGATGCTTGTTGAGAAGCAAGACCAACCATCAGAGGTGGGCTGACGGTTTGAGCGGCGGCGCCACACCCTCCGGCGAGGAAAAGCGCCCATCGATTGCGGAGTGGGGAACGGTGTTTCGCTGGCGTATCTTACTCTCATGAAAGACGTCGGAGATTCCTCGCCCGCCCCGGCTGATTGGGTGGATTCGCTCGCCCGCAGTAAGGCGCGGATCGGGGCCGGGGAAGTCGTGCCAGTCGCGCCGGTCTTGGACCGACTGCGAACAGCGGCTGAAAATCTCGAATCCCGGCGGCCCGGATCGACGCTTCGAAAGGCGTGATTCGGCTAAGCTCAGAGGCCGTAGCCCAACTCGACGACCTCCTGGATCACGCCGTGCGGCTGGAGCGGGCCGAGGCTATCCGCAATCTCATCGCCGCCGTCGAGAGGCGGTCGCGCGGATCGAACGTTCACCCGAGGCTGGACTCTCGGCGCCGCGCCCCTATCCAGCCCTGGCGCGCTTTGGTTTCCGTTGGCTGAAGGCCGGCGCCTATTGGATCGCCTACGACTTGGGCGGCGCGGTCCCCATCATCGCGGGCGTCTTTCACGATCGGTCCGACATAACCGTCTCTAGAGTGCGCCGCGCCGATTTCGCCACGGGGCGCGGTTGCGGTATGGTCGGCATCCAGGTCACTGGGGAGGAAGAGAGATGCGCATCGCTCTGGCCGTTGCGGCCGTTGTCGTCCTGGCGGCCTGCTCCAGGACCGACGATCCCAAGGTCGCCAGGGCGGACGCCGACCTGAAGGCCACCGGCGACGCCGCCACCAACCTCGCCGCAGCCGCCGCCAGGGGCACCCGGGCCACCGCCGCTGTCGCCGCCGACAAGACCGGCGCGGCCCTCCAGGACGCCGGCGCCAAGGTCAAGCAAGCCGGCGACGACGCCGAGCGGAAATCCGGCGACTAGGAAGCCCCCGGTGGGACGCGGGAAACTGATCTTCGCCGGCATCGTCGCGGTGGTAGTGATCGTGCTGGTCGGCGGCTTCGCTCTCTTGCAGCGTCCCGACATCCCTTACGCGACGCTTCAGGCGAAGTACGCCAACGCCCAGTCGAGGTTCATGGATCTCCCCGGTGGCCTCCACGTCCATTATCGCGACCAGGGCAATCCCGCCGGACCGCCGCTGGTCATGGTGCACGGTTTTTCCGCCTCGCTGCAGGCATGGGAGCCATGGGTGGCGATCCTGACCCCGGACTACCGGATCGTCACCCTCGACCTGCCCGGCCACGGGCTCACCCGCGCCCCGGCCGGCTACAAGGCCACCATCGACCGCTATGCCGACCTCACCGACGACCTCGCCCAGCGCCTGAAGCTCGGACGCTATGTGGCAGTCGGCAATTCCATGGGCGGCGGCGTCGCCTGGGACCTGGCCCTGCGCCGGCCGAGCCACCTGCGCGGTCTGGTGCTGGTCGATTCGGCGGGGCTGTCGCACAGAGGCCGGCGCGGCGACGGCCCGCTGATCTTCCGCCTGATGCGCAACCCGGTGGGCCGCGCCCTGCTGCGCAACCTCGACAGCCGACCCCTGATCGAGAGCGGGCTGAAGGCGGCCTATGTCGATCCCCGCCTTGTGACGCCGGCGCTCGTCGATCGCTACGCCGATCTTGCCCGCGCCCCGGGCCATCGCGACATCCTGCTTTCCATCCAGGGCGGGGATGAGGGCGCGAGCGCCGCCACCCTGGCGGGGATTCATACGCCGACGCTGGTGATGGTCGGAGAAAAGGACGCGCTCATTCCGCCGGCCGACGGCAAGGCGCTGGCCGCCGCCATTCCGGGCGCGAAGCTCGTCGTCTATCCCGACGCCGGACATGTCCCCATGGAACAGATCCCCGCCCGCTCGGCCGCCGACCTGAAATCGTTCCTGCAAAATCTACCGGCCTCGCCGACCGCGTGACCCCGGCGTCCGAGATCTACCTCATTCGCCATAGTGAGACGGAGTGGAACTCCGAAGGGCGATTTCAGGGGGCCATGGACTCTCCGTTGACCCCGGAGGGACGCGATCAGGCTGACCGAATAGGCTGCCGTCTGGGCCTGCTGCTTGGAAGGGCGGCGCTTCCCGTATTGCGAGTCAGTCCGCTCGGACGAGCCTGGGAGACGGCGCGGGTCATTCGCCGACATCTCCCACCGGCCGACCTCATTCGCGATCTCGAACGGTCGCGCGCGGGTTTCGACGATCGATTGGCGCTTTTCTGGCCGGATCGGGCTCGGAGTCATCGAGCGCTTCCACGGCCGCGACATGGCAAACAAGATCGCCGCCTACGAAGCGGGACAGGGCCAGGATTGGATCGTCGGCGCGAACCCGCGAGGCGATGGGAAATCCGGCTCCCCGCGGACTCCATCGCAAAGTGTCCCACCAAGCTCAAACGCATTGTAATACCAGTCCTTCTAAAGACTGACACACGCCCACTCGCGGGTTCCGATTGATCGGATGCGATCTGGATCGTTGATCAGGAAGCGCCAGGCGCTTTGACAGGCGTCGAGGATATCGTCGTAGGTAGGCCAGACGAGGGCG
>DASRLN010000303.1:0-6484 GCA_035648435.1 Caulobacteraceae bacterium | reverse complement strand
CCTCAACACCCACAGACCCGCTTCGCTCTATCAAGCCTTTCCCGCCGCCGAAGCCCGCCGCCTCGTGGAGCGCTTCGAGTGGCATTACACGCCAAAACACGGCAGTTGGCTGGACATGGCAGAATCCGAACTCAGCGTCCTATCCTCCCAGTGCCTCGATCGGCGCGTCCCCGACAAACCGACCCTGATCGACGAAGTCGCCGCCTGGGAAGGGTGCCGAAATAAACACCACACCAAAGCCGACTGGCAGTTCACCACCGACGACGCCCGCGTCAAACTCAAACGCCTGTATCCCAACATGAATGACTCAGGCCACTAGCCACGATGCGGGCAAGGCGGGTCATCGCGCGGAACATATCGCGAACAAATGGAGGTGAGTAGGAATCGTGTCGCCATATTCGCCGCATTGCCCCCCTCTTGGTGTGTGCGCCCCTCGCTATTCGTGTCCGCCGTGCTGGCGAAGCAGCTCCGCTACTTCGTTGAGTTTTTCAATGGAAGTCAAGGGGTGCTCAGTAGGCTGGGCGACCTTAAGCGGTGTATAGCCAGCATATTGAGCGTTTACGTTGGCGCCGGCGTCGAGCAGCGCCTGCGCTGTACGCACCTGCCCGCGCATGGCGGCCATATGCAACGGCGTGCCAAGTTGGGCCGAGTTGGCATTCGCGTCCGCCCCGGCGCCGATCAAGACATCGACGGCCTCGGGGCAGCCCGCTGACGCTAGGATCAACGCCGTCACGCCGTCTGACGACTTGGCGTTCACGTCGGCCCCGGCCGCGATCAGGGTCCTGACTACGGCTAGACGACAGTTGCCCGAAGCCACAGCAAGCGCGGTGACATCGGAGTCGGACTTGGCGTTCAAGTCTGCTTTCGATGCGAGCGCCGCCTGAACCTTGGGAAGGTCCCCCGCCGCCGCCCCATCGATCAACTCGTTGTCCGCCGACTTCGCGCAGCCCCCCAGAAGCGCAACCGCCAGAAGCAGGACGCCATGAGAGAGCTTCGTCGATGATGCCTTCTTGCGCATTTGTTGACCCAATCCGCTAGGCGCGGTGTCAGTTCTAAACCGACGCTCACGACCGAGTTCCCCATCCTTGCCGGTAGGCATTGCCAATTCCTCAACGCCTCGCTCTGATGGGCTCAGGAAGGCCTGCTCGCCGATCGGCGCATGCAGAATTGCGGGCGGAGGTTGGGGGGGAAAAGGGGTCAGAGACGATAAACTGTCACCTCTGCCGACCCCTGGCCTCGACTCCCATCACGCCGACCACCACCATGCCCTCCTCAGGCCGACAACGCCTTCAGCGCCGCCTCCGGCGCGCGCGCCAGGATGCGTAAGAGCGCGAGGGCCGGTTGGTCGGGTTTCGTGCGCTTCTGCTCCCAGTTCTGGACCGTTCGCAGCGGCACGCGGATGGCGGTCGCGAACCGAGCCTGGCTCATGCCCAGGCGCCGGCGGATGGATTCCGGCGGCTCGGCGAATGGCCGGCCATCCTCGAGGTCTTCACCGTCCTGCAGGGCGTGGCGGCGCATTTCAGCCTTCGTCGTGGAGTCGATCCGGGTCCAATCCGCCTTGGCCGCCTCCCGCGCTTGCGCGGCCATCCTCGTCACCTCAGCCACTTTTCCAACTCCTCTTCATGAGCGCGGCGGGCGGAGATGATATGCTTCACCGCCCCCCGTTGGGTAGTTGGGTATAGATCACGACAAACAGTCGCCCCTCGATCCGACCGATCGCCTGGACACGCACTTCGCCATAGTCTCGGCGGCTGTCGGTCCTCTCGAACGTCGGGCCCTAGAACAGACGGCTCGCCAAGGCGAAGTCAAAGCCGCGATCGGCCAGGCAAGCATCGCTCTTGCGCCCATCCCAGCTGAATTCCCGGGCCTCGTCATCCACCTCGACGGTATACGCTTGGAGCGTACGAAGGGTCACCCCGACGTTGCGGTCGGTTGGCGATACCAGCGCGCACGTCCGGATTTGACGTATGCCGACTCCATAGTTGGGGCGTCACCCCTCTAACCTGAAGGACACCGACATGATCATCGGCAAAGACGCCACGGCCGCACGCCAGGGCGATATCTATCTCGAGCGTGTGGGCGCCCTGCCGGCCGGGCTCACGACAGCGGGGCGGGACGCCCTCGGCTGCGTCGTGCCGGCGCGCGGAGAACGCCGCGGCCATGCCCACGCCATCCGCGACCGCCGGGTGTGCGGCTTCCTGACGGTCGGAGCGGTCGATGTCGAATTCATCGAGGTCGGCGGGTCCGGCGCGACGCTCAATCACGAACTGCCGTCCGGCGAAAAGGCCGAGCACGAACCCCTCAGCCTGACGCCCGGTATCTACCGGGTCGTGCGTCAGAGAGAGTACGTGGCCCCGCGGATCGAGCGGCAGGTGGCCGACTGACCATGGCCAGGACTGTCGAGCCTGTCGATCGACAGTGGGAGAAACTGTTGGCCACCCGCGAAGAATGGGTGCGGATCGGCCTGTCCACGGATCGGGCCGATCGCGCCCGGGCGGAAGCCGGCGTTCGCACGGCCTATGGCGCCGCCGGCCTCGCGCCGCCCAGGTTCATTGTATGGCTGGATTCGCCCATGGCCGGGGCGATCGGATCGTCCATCCTGGGCGGCGCGGAGCGAGGTGGGAGCATCCCCTGGGAGGCCATCTGGGGTCGGGATTGGGGATCGGTCTGGGACCGGGACTGGCGCCAGGTCTGGCGCCAGATCTGGGAGCAGATCGGCAACCAGCTCGCCGGCAAGGTCGAGATGTCGGCTGGTGAAGGCGGCTGGCGCCGCCTCTGGTGCGAAGACGACAACCGCGCGGGCGCGTTCGTGAGGTGGAATGTCTGGGACGAGGCGCAGGGTCTGGCGACTGATCAACTCTGCGAACGCATCGAGGCTGACGCGCTTGACGACGCCTGGCTCGGCGTTGCTCGGCCGGTGGGGACCCGTGTCTGGGATGAGGTTGGAGTTCTTGTCAGAACCGAGATCTTCGAACAGTTCACGGTCCAGGTCAGGGTTGGCGAGGTGCGAAGGGCCTGGGATCATGTCGGCCCTCGGACCAAGAGAGGGGTTACGCACAAACTTTGGGACCAAGCCTGGATTGAAGTGTGGCACCGGGTCTTCGTCGCCCTCAACGGCCAGCACGATGTGGCGATCCAGGCTTACTGCGCCCATTTCCGCGGCCATTGTGATCCGTCCATCGCCGCCGACCTTTTCGGCATGGATGAGATCGCCCGCTCATGCGGCTGGTGGTGGCCGTACGAAAACCTGGCCGTCCTGACCGAACGACCGGTCGAGATTCACCTCGACGACCGCGGCCGATTGCATAACGCGAACGGGGCCGCCCTGCTCTACCCGGACGGCTGGGGCGTTTGGGCGATCAACGGCATTCGAGTTCCGCGGAGGGTGATCGAGCGCCCCGAAACCCTGACCTTCGAGCAGGTGCGAGACGAACCGGACGCCGAGGTGCGCCGCCATATGCTGGATCGATTTGCCGGCTTGCGCGGCCAGGCGGCCTGCGCGGCCTGGATCAAGGCCGGACGCCTGGAGCCGATCTCCACCCAAGACATCACCCACAAGATGCAGCCTTCCGGCCTGGCGCTCTGGCGCGCCGCGCGTGGAGAGGCGTCCGTCACCTGCCGCCTCTACCAGGCGCCGATGGCGGACGATGAGCCCCTGGCGATCCTGATCGTCGTCTGCACCTCCACCGCCAAGGAAGTTCCCCTGCGCGTACCTCCGACGGCGCGCACCGCCGCCGAGGCGCGGGCGTGGACATTCGGGCGTGACCTGGCGGAAGCGTTCGAAACATGAAGGACACCGGCTATGCCGTGGCTACCTTCCTTGGCCGTCCACCCTTTCGGCCATTCTCGCGCGACGCCGCGACCTTGGCGACGGTGCGCGACCGGCCGCCTTGCGCGCCGAGCTGGCGCGCCATCCAGTCTTTGGAGCCGAACACGCCTTGCAGCAGCGCCGGCACATAGAGATCGGCGTCCAGGCGAGGCCAGTGCAAGCCGAGGCCGGCCGGGCTGATTTCGATATCGGCCAGATTGTCGGGCGAGGCGTCCGCCAGGCCTTCGGCAAGCCGGGTCGGGAAGGCTAGCTCGACCCCGGTGTTGAGGGCGACGACGACGCGCGACCGGCGACGGTCATAGCGCGCCGATACGGCATGGCCGGCTTCGCGCACCGCCGCCATGCGCTTCTCCGCCTGCTTCAGCTCGCTCTCAGTGATCGCCATGTATCGTCCTCCATTGCGCGCACAGGGCGGCGATCGCCGCCGCCAGCGCGTCCCCGATCCGATTCAGCTCGGCCAGCCTGAACCCAAAACTCTCACGCAGCCCCGGCGGTCCACCGGGGCAATGCAGGTTGAACACCGCCTCTCCGTCCGCGCCCTTCACATGGACGTGGGCCGGCCGATGGTCGTTCGGCCAGATCACGACCCGCAGGCCATCGACACGCAGGATCGTGGGCATGGCCGATCATAGCAGAAACCCAAGCGGTAGGGAATGGTGGCGAACGGCGCGTCCTGGCGGGCCACGCTCATCTCCGCTGCGCTCCGACGGAGCCGCGCGCACTCCTCCGGTCCTCAGACCTCTACCGTCCAGTCCTCCCAGACCAAGTCCGGAACGCGGCCGAACTCGGCGACGTTGGCGGTGACGAGGGTGGCGCGGCTACGCAGGGTCTGGGCGGCGATTAGCAGATCATAGGCGCCGATGGGCGTTCCGGCCGCGGCCAGGATGGCGCGCAGGTCGCCGGCCGCGAGGGCGTCCTCGTCGTCGAAGGCGGTGGTCTCGACGTCACCGGAGAGGAAGACGTGGAGCCGATCGGCGTTCTCCCGCCGGCGCGGGGCGCGAGCGGCACCATACCAAAGCTCGAAAAGCACGACCGATGAGATGGTGATCGACGCGCCTGCGAAGATCGCCCGACGCCAGCGTTCGCGCACGACCGGCCGGCGCCCATTGAGGACGTCGATGACGGCGTTGGTGTCCAGGGCGTAGGTGGTCACTCGAACAGGTCCTCGTCATCCGGCATCGGCGGTTGGTGTCGTCCATCTTCCATCAACGGGACATCGGCGAAGCGGTCGAGTTCGGCGAACCAGCCGTCCTGATCGGCGGCCATGGGCTCCAACAGAACGCCGCGCCCCACGCGCCGCACCCGCACGCGCGCGCCCGGCAGCCGGAACGCCAGGGGCAGACGAACGGCCTGGCTGCGACCGTGCATGAAGATCTTAGCGATGGCGGTGTCGCCCATACGGGCCTCCCGAGATGATAGATATCGAGAGTATGCACCAATATCTGCATCTGGGACAACGGCGAAAGCGGGCCTACAAACCCGCGCTTCGAAACTTCGTCCGCGTGATCTCTCATTTGACCCCAGCCCCCACCCTCCGCCCCGGCGACCTGGTCCTGGTCACCGGCGGTTCCGGCTTCGTTGGCTCGGCGGTGCTGCGGGCGCTGAGCGAACGGGGACTGCGCCCGCGCGCTCTCGCGCGGGCGTCCAGCCCCAGAGCCAATTTCGAGGGCATCGACTGCGAGATCGTCATCGGCGACATCACCGACCCGGCCGCCGTGGCCGCCGCCATGGCCGGCGTGCGCTTCGTCTTCCACGTCGCCGCCGACTATCGCCTGTGGGCGCGCGACCCCGGCGAAATCCTCCGCGCCAATCTGGAGGGAACGCGCACGGTGATGGAGGCGGCCCTGGCGGCCGGCGCCCAGCGCATCGTCCACACCAGCAGCGTCGCCACCTTGCGCGCCGGTGACGGCGCCGACGCCGACGAGACCATGCCTCTCTCCGCCGGCGAGGCGGTCGGGGCCTACAAGGAGAGCAAGGTCGCCGCCGAGCGCCTGGTCGAGGCTATGATTCGTGAGCGCGGCTTGCCGGCGGTGATCGTCAACCCCTCGACGCCGATCGGCCCGCGCGACATCAAGCCGACGCCGACCGGGCGGATCCTCGTCGAGGCTGCGAGCGGCCGTATCCCGGCCTTCGTCGACACCGGCCTCAACCTCGTCCACGTCGGCGACGTCGCCGCCGGCCATCTGATGGCTCTGGAAAAGGGCGTGGTCGGCGAGCGCTACATCCTCGGCGGCCAGAACGCCTCCCTGCGCGAGTTGCTGGCCGCCATCGCCCATCTCACCGGGCGCAAGGCGCCCACCGTCAGCCTGCCGCGCGCACCGCTCTACCCCCTCGCCTGGGCCGCCGAGGCGGTGGCCGAGGTCACCGGCAAGGCCCCGTTCCTCACCCGCGACGCCCTGAAGATGGCCTCGCACCACATGTTCTTTTCCTCCGCCAAGGCCGAGCGCCACCTCGGCTACCGCGCCCGGCCTTATCGCGAAGCCCTCGCCGACGCCCTCGCCTGGTTCCACGCCGCCGGCTACATCAAGGGATGATCGTCACCCTGGTCGCGGCGCTGGGCCTCGCCGCCTGGCTCTATCTTCTCCTCGGCCGCGGCTTCTTCTGGCTGGCGCGCGAGCGGGATGGTGACGAATCTTCCCTCCCCTTCATGGGGAG
>DASRLN010000302.1:0-4781 GCA_035648435.1 Caulobacteraceae bacterium | reverse complement strand
CCCAAACGCCGCCGGGCCGTTAGCGCCGTATGTCCGCCGCGTCCCACCGATCGGGCGAGCCAGGATTCGGCGTCTCGGAGGTCCTGAACTACCTGCCCGGAACCCCGGCGGAGGATTTCCGGCAGGCACTCCGCCGTCGGGGTGAACCGATCCTTCACGCGATGGAAAGCCCGGGCGCCACGAGCATCAGCGGGGAGACATGGTGGTCGTGGGTCCAGAGTTCGGCGTGGGCGCTTCCGGCGCCGGCGAAGGCGGCCGTGGCCTGGATGAAGGCGGTGTGGATGAGCGCCGGCGCGTCGGCGACGCGGCCGAAGGGCGGGTGAATGTGGCTATGCGCCGGTGTGTTCGCAGCCCCCTGCGCCCGCCCCCTTTCGGACACATTAGGCACGCTGGACCTGATCGCAAGCCCAATCCAACCGCCCTCACCAGGGCAGGGCGTCGCCCTTGTAATCGACGTAGCGGTCCTGGCGATCCTTCTGGGCGCGTTCGACGACGTCGATGAGGCCCCTGGCGCTTGTTTCGACGTCGATCGCGGCGCCGGGTCCGCCCATGTCGGTCTTCACCCAGCCGGGGTGGAGGGAGAGGGTGGCGAAACCCTTGTCCTTGTGCCGGGCGGCGAAGCTGCGGGTAAAGGAATTGAGCGCCGCCTTGCTGGCCCGGTAGAGTTCCATACCCCCGGCGCTGGCCTGCTCGACGCTGCCCAGCTGCGAGGTCATCAGGCCGATGACGCCGGTCTGGGGCCTGACCTGTTTGGCCAGGAGCTCGGCCAGGCGCACGGGGGCCAGGGAATTGGTGATGAACAGGTGGGAGAACTCCTCGTCGCTCACCGTTCGCGGGTTCTTGTCCCGGGGACCGCCGATACCGGCGTTGACGATGATCAGATCGAACACCTGGCCGTCCAGGCGCTGGCGCAGGGCTTCGGCCGAGGCGCGGTCAGCGGTATCGACGGTCTCGACGCGGACCTTGCCATCGACGGCCTTCAGGGCCTTCTCGCCTTCGGCCGAGCGCGCCGTGCCGGTGACCTCCCAGCCGCGCCGGGTGAGCTCCCTGACCAGACCCAGGCCAATGCCGCGCGAAGCGCCGACGATGAGAGCGGTCTGGGTCATGGAGATCTCCGTTGAAGGTGTGGCGTCAAGTTGGGGGTGCGTCGCGGCGGTTCCAAGGGCGCCGACGGCCCCGCCGCTTCCGCTCTCTCGCCATTCACCTTCGGTCGCACCCGATCAGGACCCGGGCGTCCTTCACGCCCGCAACATGGTGGGCGCCGGCCTCTCGGGGTTGCTGGGCTGGAAGTTCGGCTTCGCCGCCGTCTTCTGGCTGGCCGCCGCCTTCGGCGTGCTGTCCATCGCTCCGTGCCGATGATTCCGTGCAAGACGATCGATGATCGCGCCGCCAGGGGATTGGAGGGCGAGGCAGGCGGCGACCACGCCAAGGGCCGGCGCGCGCTTCTCGAATGCAAGCCGCTGCTCCTGCTCGCCGCTTGCCTGGCCCTGTTTCATCTGGGCAATGGCGCCATGCTGCCTCTCTACGGCCTGGCGGTGGTGGCCGCCCACAAGGGCAATCCGGCCGCCTTCGTCGCCACCACCGTCGTCGTGGCCCAGGCGGTGATGATCGGCGCCGCCCTCGTCGCCATGCGCATGGCCGAGCGGCGCGGCTACTGGCTGGTGATCCTGCTCACCTTCATCGCCCTGCCGATCCACGGGCTGGTCGCCGCCTCGATAATCCAGAGCTGGGGCGTGTTCCCGGTCCAGGCTCTGGACGGGGTCGGCGCCGGCCCGCAGAGCGTGGCGGTTCCGGGCCGGGCGGCGCGGCGACGCCGTTCCGGCGTCCGGCTGACCGGATCGGCGGCCCGCGCGTGACGCCGACCTTGGCCGACATCGCCATCTGGGTCATCGCCGGCCTCGCCGCCGCCGGGGTGATCGCGCGGCCGTTCAGGCTCCCCGAGGCGGTGTGGGCGGTGTCGGGCGCGATCCTGCTGCTGGCGCTCGGCCTGCTGCCGTTGTCCTCCGCCGCCAGGGCGGTGGGCAAGGGCCTGGACGTCTATCTGTTTCTCACCGGCATGATGCTGCTCTCCGAGACCGCCCGGCGCGAGGGGGTGTTCGACTGGGTGGCGGCCCGGGCGGTGAACATGGCCAAGGGCTCGCCCAAACGGCTGTTCCTGCTGATCTACGCCGTCGGCGTGGCGGTGACGACCTTCCTCTCGAACGACGCGACGGCCGTGGTGCTGACGCCGGCGGTGTTCGCGGCGGCCAAGAAGGCGAAAGCCACCCCCCTGCCCTATCTGTTGGTCTGCGCCTTCATCGCCAATGCGGCCAGCTTCGTGCTGCCGATCTCCAATCCCGCCAACATCGTCCTTTATGGCGACCACACCCCGCCGCTCGGCCGCTGGCTGGCGAGCTTCGCTCTGCCGTCGATCGCCTCGATCATCGCTACCTGGTTCGCGCTGCGCTGGACCCAGGACCCCAGCCTGGGCGGCGCCTGCGAAGGCGATGTCGATCAGCCGAGGCTCGCCTCCGGCGGCTGGGCCGCGCTGGCGGGAATCGGCCTCACGGCCATCGTGCTTACCGTCGTCTCGGCGCTGGACATTCGCCTCGGGGCGCCGACGCTGGTCATGGGCGTCTTCACCGCCTCCGTGGTGCTGGTGCGCAAGCGGACGGCGCCATGGCCCCTGCTCGGGGGCGTTTCCTGGGCCGTGCTGCCCCTGGTCGCCGGTCTCTTCGTCCTGGTCGAGGCGCTCGGCCGCACCGGCGTGACCGCCGCCCTCGGCGGCGCGCTGAAGGCCGCTTCCCGCGCTTCCGAAACCGGCGCGGCGGCGGGAGCCGGCGCCCTTCTGGCCATCGTCAGCAACTTCATGAACAACCTGCCGGCCGGATTGATCGCCAGCAACGTCGTCGCCCAGGCCCATCCGGCCCAGAAAGTGATCGACGCCCTGCTGATCGGCGTCGACCTGGGTCCGAACCTCTCGATCACCGGCTCGCTGGCCACCATCCTGTGGCTGACCGCCATCCGCCGCGAGGGCGAAGAGGTCGGCTTCTGGCGCTTCCTGAAGGTCGGCGCCCTGGTGGCGCCGCCGGCGCTGATCCTGGCGCTGGGCGCCCGGCTGGCGCTGGGCTGACACAAGTTTCAGGCGTCTAACCGGAGCGCGGGCTTCCAGCCCGCTGCTGGGGTCAACGGCGGTGGCGGGTGGGCCGGCGACGCCGTGGCGGCGGAGCAAAAAAAATGCGGGCTGGAAGCCCGCGCTCCGAAAAGGAGTAGCCGCCGACGGCGGAACGTGGATTCCATGACGGCATGACCATCGATCCGTTTCTCAATCGTCCGAAGCTGGGGACCGGGACCAAGGTCGCCTACGGGTTCGGGTCGGTGGCCTATGGGGTGGCGTTCGCCGGGCTGTCCGGGGCGGTGCTGCAGATCTACCTCAACCAGGTGCTGGGGCTGGCGCCGCTGGTGGTGGGGACGGCGATCATGGTCTCGCTGATGGCCGACGCCGTCATCGACCCCCTGATCGGCCAGTGGTCGGACCGCGTCCGCACCCGCTGGGGCCGGCGCCATCCGTTCATGTACGCCTCGGCCATCCCCTCGGCGGTGCTGTTCTTCCTCTTGTGGCACGCGCCGGCCTCGCTCTCGGCCGGCGCCCTGGTCGCCTTCACCGTCACCCTGATGATCGCGGTCAGGGTGTCGGTGAGCTGCTACGAAATTCCCAGCAATGCGCTCACCCCCGAGCTGACCCCAAACTACGACGTGCGCACGACGCTGCAGAGCTACCGCTGGTTCTTCGGCATCATCGGCGGGACGGTGATCATCCTCGTCTTGAACCTCGTCTTCCTGCGCACCTCGGCGGCCAATCCGCTGGGGGTGCTCAACCGGGCCGGCTACGCCCACTGGGGGACATTGGCGGCCGGGCTGATGTTCGCCTCGGTGATCATCTCGACGCTGGGCACCCACGACCAGATCCGCTGGCTGCCAAAGCCGGCCCCGAAGGCCGCGAGCATCGCCGTCACCCTCAGGGAGATGTGGGTCACCCTGACCAATCCCTCGCTGATCGCCCTGATGGCGGCCGGCGTCCTGGGCGGGGTCGGCGGCGGGGTGCGCGAGGGCCTGAGCGTCTATCTCTACACCCACTTCTGGGCCCTCGATCCCAGCCAATACGGCCTCATCGTGCCGCTCTCGGCCCTGGGGGCCATCGCCGCGGTGTTCATCGCCCCGCCGCTCGCCCGCCGGTTCGGCAAGAAGAGCGCGATGATCGCCACCTTCCTGGCCTCCGTCGTCCTGGGCGCGGGGCCGCTGTTCCTGCGGCTGATCGGCGTGATGCCGGCCAATGGCTCGCCGTGGATCATGCCGATCCTGATCATCGACGGGGCGGTGGGGGTGACCGTGGCCATCATCGGCTTCATCCTGGTCGGCTCGATGGTCGCCGACGTCGTCGAGGACGCGGCGGTGAAGAGCGGCGTGCGCTCCGAGGGCCTGCTCTATGCCGCCAACGGCCTCTTACCGAAGTTCACCGGCGGCATCGGGGCCTTCTTCGCCGGGGTGATGCTGACCGTGGTCCATTTCCCCGCCCACGCCCTGAAGGGCACGGTGGATCCTCAGGTCATGCGCCAGCTGGTGATCATCTATCTGCCGGTCACGGTCACCATGAGCCTGACCTCGATCGCCGTGCTCGGCTTCTACCGCATCGACCGGCGCACCCATGAGAGCAACCTGGCGAGCCTCAAGGACGCGGCGGCGGCGGCGATCGCGAGCCACGGCGTCGAGGCGGTGGAGGGCGGGGCGCCAGGGGTAGGGCC
>DASRLN010000301.1:0-9670 GCA_035648435.1 Caulobacteraceae bacterium | reverse complement strand
GGTCCCGCCTGCGAACTGCACGTGTGGCCGGCGGCGCGCGTCAGCGCGACGACGCAGGGCGCGGCCGCCGGTTTCGGCGTCATCGGCGCACTGGTCGACGCCGCCGCTCATGCGGACCAGAACAAACGGGATACCGCATTCATCACCGGCGCCCTGGATGCACAGGCGCAGGCAAATGTGCTTCGCGACCTCGATCTGCCCGCCAGGCTGCATCTGCCCCCATCACAGGTCATCGTTCACGATCAGGGCATCGACATGAAGCGGGACAATCCGCAACGCCTCAGCGACTCCACCGCGCAATGCTATGCTGAATTCGTGGTCCGCGGCCTCTTCTATTTTCAAAATTTCGTCTACAAAGGCCAGATGCGCACGTTCCTCGAGGTGCGCAGGTTCGATGGCGCGAAGTTGAAGCTCGACTTCCGTGACTCGAAGCACGAAGTTCTCGACGTCAAACTGCCCAAGGAGGGCGACGATACCGGGCCGGCGACCGATGCGCTGACAACGGCTTTCCGAGGCGGCGTCGCCTTCTTTTCCGACAAGTTCGCCCGGAAGTACAAGTGAAGTTTCCGGTCAGCGCGGAGCCCGCGCCAACCGCCGCCGCCCGGTCGTATTGCCTGTCGCGGCGAGCCAGCGCGCTGGCCGCAGGCGCGCTGGCGCTCTGCGGCTGCGCCACGGTCGTGCTCGGCGCCCATGAGCCGTTCGAGATCGTCTCCTCGCCGGCCGGCGCGCATGTGGACCTATCCACGGGTGAGACTTGCGTGACCCCTTGCAAGCTGGAATTGCCGCGGGCGGTCGCCTTTCAGGCGCGTGTGTCGATGCCCGGCTACGCCACCCAGGTGATCGATGTCGCCTCCCGGGCCAACGTCGGCGGCGCCGTCGGCTTTTTGCATTACGGTGACAGTGCATTCAATTGCAAAACGCGCTCCAATTGGCGGGCGCGCTTCGCCCGGATATGCGTGCATTGTCACCGCAATTGCCGCAATTACGTAACTAAGTCGGGGGGGGGCCGGTCAGAGTATTGAGTGCACTGTCACCGCAACCCCACCGCAACCCACCGCAACCGTCACCGCAACTGCGCGCCGCAACTGCGCCACTGTCGGATCCCCCCGTCGTCAGACGGGAGGAATCCGAGGCCGAACGCTAGTGCTGGCCGTTGTCCTGGCCGCCACCGGGCTTGGCGACCGCCATGGGCGGGGTCCCAGCCGCAGGCGTCGGTTTCCTCTTGTTGGCCCCAAGCAGGAATGTCCCCTTTGGCATTGGAGAGCGCCTGGTCATTGTGGTTGGAGCCTCAGCCGGATGGGTGATCCCCGGGCGGAGGATCACCCATTCCGGCGATCACGAGGCGTCGGTCAGGG
The DNA here is from genome assembly GCA_035648435.1 of Caulobacteraceae bacterium. Classification (GTDB taxonomy): domain Bacteria; phylum Pseudomonadota; class Alphaproteobacteria; order Caulobacterales; family Caulobacteraceae; genus Acaudatibacter. The sequence goes on along the minus strand of DASRLN010000301.1, from coordinate 8,315 downwards.
CTCGTGGTGGGGCATGTCCGAGAAGGCGTGCCAGGTTCCGTCCTTGTCGTACCAGCCGTGGTCGTCGGCCGGGTCGTTCAGCCAATGCCAGTGGGCGTCGTGCTGGTGAGCGTCGTACCAGGCTTCATCATGCCAGGTGATGGCCGCGTCGGCCGGGTAGTCGGTGTAGTGCTCACGCACCTTCCAGCATTCGTCCCACTTGTTGCAGACGATGGAGGTCTTGGTCTGCGCCGCGGCGCCGGACGCCGCCACCATCGCCGCGGCGGTGATCGCCGCCAGGGCGCTCTTGACGAAGATTGATTTGGAAATTCGCACGGAAATCTTCTCCTTGGAATTTGGGTCCCCCGGATCGACCCGCAACGGCCGGATCGGCGAAAGGTTCCGGCCGAGGCCAGCTCCGCCGGCGGTCGCGCGATCAGGGATCGGGGGCGGCGTTTTCGACTGGCCAAACCCGACCTTGTCCCCCACATCGAGGAGCGCACCCATGAAACCGCGCGCGACCGCCCGTCCCTGGAGCTCATCGAATGACCGACCCGATCCCCTACACGCCGCCGGAGATCTGGACCTGGAACAAGGACAACGGCGGCCGGTTCGCCAACATCAACCGGCCGACCGCGGGGCCGACCCATGACCAGGACCTGCCGGTCGGCCGCCATCCCTTGCAGCTCTATTCGCTGGCCACGCCCAACGGGGTGAAGGTCACGGTGATGCTGGAGGAGCTGCTGACGCTGGGCAAGAGCGGCGCGGAGTACGACGCCTGGCTCATCCGGATCAGCGAGGGCGACCAGTTCGGCAGCGGCTTCGTGGCCGCCAACCCCAACTCCAAGATCCCGGCCCTGATCGACCGCTCCGGCCCGGCCCCGGTCCGGGTGTTCGAGTCCGGCGCGATCCTGATGTATCTGGCCGAGAAGTTCGGCGCCTTTCTCCCGGCCGGCGGAACGCCGCGCGCCGAATGCCTGTCGTGGCTGTTCTGGCAAATGGGCGCCGCGCCCTATCTCGGCGGTGGGTTCGGCCACTTCTACGCCTATGCTCCGATCAAGATCGAATATGCCATCGACCGGTTCGCGATGGAGGTGAAGCGCCAGCTCGACGTTCTCGACCGGCGCCTGGCCCAGAGCGAATATCTGGCCGGCGACGACTATACCATCGCCGACATGGCCGTCTGGCCCTGGTACGGCGGCCTCGCCAAGGGCGCGATCTACGAGGCCGGGACGTTCCTGCAGGTCCAGGACTACGCCAACCTCCAGCGCTGGACCGAGGCGATCGCGGGGCGTCCGGCGGTGAAGCGCGGGCGGATGGTCAACCGCGCCTTCGGCGAGCCCTCCAGCCAGCTGCGCGAGCGCCACGACGCCGGCGACTTCGAGACCAAGACCCAGGACAAGGTCGAGCCGGCGGCCTGACGGCGTGAGGGGTTCACCGCGTCCCGATCGGCATCGCCGGGGGGGGGACGAGGGTGCTCTCGGCTGGCGGACGAGATATCTCCATCCCTTGGTCCAGACGCCAGGGGAGAGCTTTTTCCCGCAGACCCAGGACCGATCGGCGAGACGTTCCCCGACCTCAGTTCGTGGTCCCCGCCCCGAGGCCGCGATGGCTGGGCCGGTCTATATCCCGGGCCGAAGGACCCAGCCCGAACAGGCGAGCGAGGGGCGGGTAGAGCGGGCCGAGCTTGATGGCGAAATCGGCCGCCATCAACAGAGCCCCGGCTGCGAAGACGATGTCTCCGGGCATCCGCAGCCACTGCCAGACGAGCGTGGTGCGATAGAACGCGTCGCTGCGCGCATAGGCGTAACCGTGCTCATAGACGGCCATCAGCTGCGGCCAGCCGATCGGGAAGAAGTTCAGCGTGACCCACAGCACCAGGCCGGCGTTGTAGAGCCAGAACGCGGTCAGACCCAGGCCCGCCTTGAACCGCACGTGTCCGGCGGTGATGTAGCGGATGCAGAAATAGACCAGGCCGATGGCCAGTTCGCCGAAGGCCCCGAACAGAGCCGTGTGCGCATGGTTCAGGGTCAGGAACGTGCCGTGTTCGTAGTAGTTGACCAGCGGGGCGTTCAGCGTGCCGCCGCCGAACACGCCGGCCCCGACGAAGTTCCAGAACGCCGCGCCGATCACATAGGTGTAGGCCAGCCCGTACTTGAACTCCCGGTGCGCCTTGATCAGGCGATAGTGCTGGATGGCGTCGAGCACCAGCAGGACCAGCGGCAGCACCTCGATGAACGAGAACATGCTGCCGAGCGGCACCCACAGGCTGGTCGCGCCGACCCAATAGAGGTGGTGACCGGTGCCCAGCACCCCGCCCAGGAAGATCAGGATCAGCTCGAAGAAGACCGTGCGCTCGGCCAGCTTGCGCGACACCAGTCCGACCGCCATCAGCAGATAGGCGGTCATGGCGGCGGCGAAGAACTCGAAGGACTGCTCCACCCACAGGTGGACGACCCACCAGCGCCAGTAGTCGGTGATCGCGAACGACTTCTCGATCCCGGTCAGCGGGATCATGCCGAAGACGTAGAGGACGGCGATGTTGATCGTCGAGGCCCAGATCAGGTTTTCCAGCCTGATCCGTCCGGACCAGAACTGGCGGGTCGCCTGCCACATCATGGCGCGGCTGGGCCACAGCGCCCTAAACACGATCAGGCACCAGAAACCCAGGCCGACCGAGAACAGGATCTGCCAGAACCGGCCCAGTTCGAGATAGGAAAGTCCCTGGTTGCCGAACCAGAACCAGGCGGCGCCGACGACGCCCATGATACCCAGGTAGTCGCCGATCAGCGCCCCGGCGACGATGATCAGCGTCACCCAGAACAGCAGGTCGACGAACAGGCCCTGGCCCTTCGCCTCGTGTCCGCCGGCCATGGCCGGGGCGAGGAACAGGGCCGCGCCGATCCAGGCCAGGCAGATCCAGATGATCGGCGCCTGGATGTGCACGTCACGCAGGAAACTGAACGGGAAGATGGCGTTGATGTCGAGCCCGTAGAAACTGGTCCGGTCGTAATAGGAATGGGCCATGATCGTGCCCGCGCCGATCTGGACGAGCAGCAGGATCGCGACGACCAGAAAGTATTTGCCGACCTTCCGCTGGCTTGGCGTGAGGGGCAGGAAGTCGGCCAGCACCGGGTCCATCGGCGCGTCGTCCGGGTGGTTCAGGAACAGCTCGTAGACGAACAACACCAGCCCGAAGCAGAGAAACGTGAAGCAGAAGCTCGCCCAGGTCCAGATGAACGTCGAGGGGGTCGGCGCGTTGCCGACGATGGGCTCGTAGGGCCAGTTCTGGGTCCAGGATACGTCCGATCCCGGCCGCCGCGCCACCGTGGTGAAGGCCGAAAAGATGAGGAAATCCGCCGTCTTCACGGCGAGGGGTCCGCGCAGGCTGTTGGCCGCCGTCCACCCTGACTCGCGGTCGGTGCGGTTCAGGGCGGCGGCGGCGGCGGCCCGCACGCCGATGACCGCGGCGATGACGGCGTCGGGCAGCACCACCGTCTCGGCGGTCAGGTCGATACCCTTCAGATCGCGCCGCATTTCGGCCGAAGCCGCGGCGGCGTCGTCCGGCGCGAGGGCCGGATAAGGCTTCCGGTATCGGGCCAGGGCGACGGCGTTCCGCGTCCCCTCGGCGAGGTTGACCAGCGTGCTGGCGGTGTAGTCCTGCCCGTAATAGGAGCCCATGCCATAGAGGCTGCCGTAGTCCATCAGGTCCGCTTTCTGAAAGCCGCCCTTGCCGGCCAGGATGTCGGCGCCCGACATGATCAGGACCCCGCCGGTGGAGACGAAACGCGCCGGCTGTGGCGGCGTGGTGCGGTAGGTCACCACCGTCGCCCATCCCATCACCGAGAAGCACGCGACGGCGACGGCCAGCAATATCCATTTGAGGACGTTGCTGACCGGATCGGCCGGAAGCGGAAGGACAGCGGTGTCGGTGGACATCACGCACCTCACGGCTCGCTTGAAAACCGTGGGGTTTTCGCCGACATCCCGTACCTGCGTGACGCGACGAGACCCCAGCCGAGACGATAGCGCCCGAGCCCCGCGGAGTCACGGCGCAGGCGCTCCGAAATCCGCGCCGCCCCCGCGCCGTCATTTTCCCCGTCAACCGACTGGATGTTCCCCGGGGAACCCTCGCCCCGCTCCTGGCGCCAGGCCTCGTCGGCGATCCTGATCCCATGGGCGCCGAGGTTGGCGTTGTCATCCCATGGACCGCCGGCGTCGATTGCAGGGGAAGCCCGCGCTACGGTGGAAGATCGCCCGCGCGCGGCTTGACGACCCGTTCGGTCTGGGCGGGAAATTTCGTCAGCAGGCCGGCCGGGCGGATCGGGCGGCGGACGAGGTCGCCGCCGCAGTTGGGGCAGACGCCGGCGAAACGGCCCTCGGCGCAGTCCGAACAGAAGGTGCACTCGAAGGTGCAGATCATCGCCTCGGCGCTGCCCGGACCCAGATCGCGGTCGCAGCACTCGCAATTGGGGCGCATCTGGAGCATGAGACGGCCATGTCGCATGATCTTCTCAAAGGCGCCACCGGGGTGCTGGCGCTCGCCGACGGCACGGTGCTGGCCGGCGTGGGGTGCGGGGCGATCGGCGAAGCGGTGGGCGAGGTCTGTTTCAACACCGCCATGACCGGCTATCAGGAGATCCTCACCGATCCCTCCTACATGGCCCAGATCGTCGCCTTCACCTTCCCCCACATCGGCAATGTCGGGACCAACGGCGAAGACCTCGAGCAGCTCTCCGGAGCGCGCGACACGGCGGCGCGGGGGGCGATCTTCCGCGCCGTCCCGACCGCGCCGGCGAACTGGCGGGCCGACCGCGACCTGGGCGGCTGGCTGGCGCGGCGCGGCGTGGTCGGCCTGGCCGGCGTCGATACCCGCGCCCTGACCCGGGCGATCCGCGAGCGGGGCATGCCCCATGGGGTAATCGCCCACAGCCCGTCGGGGGACTTCGACCTGGCGGCGCTGACCCGGCGGGCGAAAGCCTGGACCGGGCTCGACGGCCTCGATCTGGCCAGGGACGCCAGTTGCCTGCAGACCTTCGAATGGGACGAGGGTCGGTGGTCATGGCCCGGCGGCTTCGCCGGGCCGGCCGACGCCCGGTTCCACGTCGTGGTGGTGGATTATGGGGTGAAGCGGAACATCCTGCGCTCGCTGGTCGCGGTGGGCGCGCGGGTCACCGTGGTTCCGGCGGCGACCAGCGCCGAGGCGATCCTGGAGCGATCGCCGGACGGGGTGCTGCTCGCCAATGGACCGGGCGATCCGGCGGCGACGGGCGTCTACGCCGCACCCGAAATCCGCAAGCTGGCGGCGAGCGGCACGCCGATCTTCGGCATCTGCCTGGGCCATCAGCTGCTCGCCCTGGCGCTCGGCGCGACGACGGCCAAGATGGAGCCGGGCCATCACGGAGCCAACCATCCGGTCAAGGACCTGACCACCGGCAAGGTCGAGATCGTCTCCATGAACCACGGCTTCACCGTCGATCGGGCGAGCCTGCCGGCCGGCCTCGTCGAGACCCACGTCTCGCTGTTCGACGGCAGCAACGCCGGCCTGGCGCTGGCCGGCCGGCCGGTGTTCTCGGTGCAGCACCACCCCGAGGCGTCGCCCGGGCCGATGGATTCGCTCTATCTGTTCGAGCGCTTCGCGGGGCTGATGGAGGCGGCGCGCCCCGGATCGCCGGGGCGCTGAAGTTGAGCGATTGGACCCCGTCCGAAATCCGATGTTCGTCCGATTGCTCCGCGCCAGGAACGATTGACGTCGGCAGCTTGAGGGTCCACGGTGATAATGTGAAGAATATCACAGTTTCACTTGACGACGAGACCTATCGCCGCGCGCGCGTTCGCGCCGCCGAGCAGGATACTTCCGTCTCGGCCATGGTGCGCCAATTCCTCATCGAGACGGCCAGCAACGAGGGACCCTTCGATCGCCTGAGGCGCGAGGAGGCGCGGTTGCGCGACTCCATCGACGCCTTCCGGGCCTCCGACCGATTGGGACGCGACGAGATTCACGAACGGTGAGCGCCAGGCGATTCCTGGACACCAACATCCTCCTCTACTCGATCAGCCGCGAGCCGGCCGAGGCGGACAAGCGGGCGCGCGCGCTGGACCTGATCGACGAAGGTGACTGCGGCTTGTCGGTGCAGGTGCTGCAGGAGTTCTACGTCCAGGCGACCCGACCTACCCGTCGCGACCCGCTCCGCCACGAAACCGCCGCCGGCCTCATCGAAACCTGGATGCGCTTTCCGGTGCAGGACAATACGGTGGCGATCCTGCGCGACGCCCTGATGATCAGGGCGCGTCATCGCTTTTCCTACTGGGACAGCGCCATCGTCGCGGCGGCCAAGAGCCTCGGCTGCCGCGAACTGATGTCGGAGGACCTCAGCGATGGCCAGCTCATCGAAGGGATCACCCTGGTCAATCCGTTCAAGTGAGAGGCGGCGTGGGATCGACGGCGGAACGCTTCCGCGGCGGCCACGCGAGATGCGTCTTGCTTTGCGGGCCGAAAGCCCCATAATGGGGATATCGAATTCGCTAGGGTTCGGCCGTCTCTTCCACGCGCCTCCGGCTTCGGAGGCGCCCCCGGACCCGCCTTCCGATCCTCACCGATTTTGATCTACCCAAGGGGCGCCGCACGGTGTGGGGCTCTTTAAATTCAAAGGACTAAATCTAAATGGCTACCGGTACTGTCAAATGGTTCAACGGCCAAAAAGGCTTCGGCTTCATCCAGCCGGACGCTGGCGGCGCGGACGTTTTCGTGCACATCTCGGCGGTTGAGCGCGCGGGCCTCGGCACGCTTCGCGAAGGCCAGAAGATCACCTACGAACTGGAACGCGACGCGAAGAACGGCAAGATGTCGGCCGGCCAACTCCAGGCCTGAGACGACACCTTCCTTCGGGACTTCAGCGATGGGCCGGCGCGCGAGCGCCGGCCCATTTGCTTTGCGCCGGGGCCGCTCGCCGGAACCGCCGGCCGGTCGCGCCAACGCGCGAAACCGCCGGCGCCCGCGCCATTTGCGCGGGCCGTCGGCTCGTTTGGCGATTCCGGGCGTTGTAGAGGTCGGCGGAGTCTTCGAGGGCCGCCGTAAGGGTTGTCATGGCGTCTGGGTCGATCATCGTCATCGGCGCTTCGGCGGGCGGGGTCACCGCCCTGCGCGAGCTGACGGCGGGCTTGGCCGCGCCCCTCCCCGCGCCGATCCTGATCGTGCTCCACATCGGCGCCCTGCGCAGCGAACTGCCGGCGCTGCTGAACGCGGCCGGGGTCACGCCCGCCAAGCACGGCGAGGACGGCGAGACGGTCCGGCCCGGCCGAATCTATGTAGCCCCGCCGGATCGCCACATGACCGTCATCGACGGCCGCGTTCGCCTCACCCGCGGTCCCAAGGAAAACTGGGCGCGGCCGGCGATCGATCCGCTGTTCCGAAGCGCCGCGGAAAGTTATGGCGGCAAGGCGATCGGGGTAATCCTGACCGGCGATCTCAACGACGGATCGGCCGGCCTTTACGATATCAAACGGCGCGGCGGCATAGCCATCGCCCAGGATCCCGACGACGCGGCTCACCCGGAGATGCCCAGGAGCGCGGCGACCCACGTCGATCTCGACTACTGCTCGCCCCTCGCCGCCATCCCGGCGCTTCTCGAACGATTGGTCACAGAAGAGGAAGGCATCGTGACAGTCAGCTCCCCTAAACCCAAACCCCAGGACGACCAGGATCCGATCGACGGCGAAAAGTTCGACCGTCCGATCACCATCACCTGTCCGGACTGCGGCGGCGCCCTACGCCGGTCGGAGGTCGGGACGATGATCAAATACGCCTGTCATATCGGACACACCTATACCGCCGAGGCCATGGCCGCGGCCCAGTTCGACGACATGGAGAAGGTCATGCGCTCGGCCGAGCGAATCCTCAACGAACGCGCCGAGTTCTGCCGCCAGATGGGCGAGAGGGCCGGGGCCATGGGCGAGGCGTCCGGCGGCGAGATCTGGCATTCGGCGAGCTGCCAGGCGCTGGAGCGGGCCTATACGCTACGCGATTTCATCGAACAGGACTGGGTCACGCCCAGGGTCGTCGCTCCGGGCGCGTGAGCGGCCGGCCTTCCACGGGTAACCATCCTGGCGGCGGAAACACCCCTCACCCTGCCCTCTCCCCGCCAAGAGCGGGGCGAGGGTTCGTTTCGGTGATCGGCGCGATGTTGATGCCGTAGTCTTATACCAGTCCTTCTAAAGACTGACACACGCCCACTCGCGGGTTCCGATTGATCGGATGCGATCTGGATCGTTGATCAGGAAGCGCCAGGCGCTTTGACAGGCGTCGAGGATATCGTCGTAGGTAGGCCAGACGAGGG
>DASRLN010000300.1:0-4411 GCA_035648435.1 Caulobacteraceae bacterium | reverse complement strand
AGGTGGAGGGGCGGGAGTACGGGGCCGGCAAGATGATCGTCTTCGCGCCCGGCCAGCCGGTGCTGTTCACCGGCAGGGACGCCGCCGAGGTCATGCTGCTGGGCGGCGAGAGCGTGGGGCCGCGGTTCGTGGAATGGAACTTCGTCTCGTCCTCCAGGGACCGGATTGATGAGGCCAAGGCCGACTGGCGGGCCGGGCGGATGAAACTGCCCGATCTCGACCACGACGAGTTCATTCCTCTGCCGCCCGATCCGGCGCCGCCAGCCGACCCGATGTCCTGAACAGGAGCCGACGATGATCCGTCCGAACAGCCGCGATCGGGAACTGCGCGCCAGGGCCGAGGCGGTGATCCCCGGCGGCATGTATGGCCACCAGTCGGCGCGCCTGCTGCCCGACGACTACCCGCAGTTCTTCAGCCGCGCCAAGGGCGCCCGGCTGTGGGACGCGGATGGTTCGGAGCTGCTGGACTTCATGTGCGGCTATGGGCCGAACCTGCTGGGCTATGGCGACGAAGGCGTGGACGCCGCGTTCACCCGCCAGCTCGGCGTCGGCGACACCATGACCGGACCGGCCGCCCTGATCGTCGAGCTGGCCGAGGCGATGACCGCCATGGTCACCCACGCCGACTGGGCGATATTCTGCAAGAACGGCGCGGACGCCACCGGCATGGCGCTGATGACCGCGCGCGCCCACGCCCGGCGCAAGACGGTGATCCTGGCCAAGGGGGCCTATCACGGATCGGCCCCCTGGTGCGCCATGCGGCCGGCCGGCGTGACGCCGCAAGACAAGGCCAACCAGATCCTCTGCGACTACAACGACGTCGCCAGCCTGGAAGCGGCCGTGGCCGCCGCCGGCGAGGATCTCGCCGCGATCTTCGCCGCGCCGCTCAAGCACGACGCCTTCATCGACCAGGCGCCGCCCGATCCGGCCTACGCCCGCCGCGCCCGGGAGCTCTGCGATGAGACCGGCGCCCTGCTGGTGGTGGACGACGTCCGCGCCGGCCTGCGGATCGCCCGCGACTGCAGCTGGTCGGCGGTGGGCGTTCAGCCGGACCTCTCGTGCTGGGGCAAGTGCCTGGCCAACGGCCATCCGATCTCGGCCCTCCTGGGATCGGACAAGGCGCGGCGGCCGGCGGCGGCGATCTTCGCCACCGGCTCGTTCTGGTACCAGGCCGCGCCGATGGCGGCGGCGCTGGAAACCCTGAAGCGGGTGCGCGACACCGACTATCTGGAGCACATCCAGGCCCTGGGAACGCGGTTGCGGGATGGCTTGGCCGAGCGCGCCGACGCCGCCGGCCTGGGGCTGCGCCAGACCGGGCCGGTGACCATGCCGCTCTTCCTGTTCGAGGACGATCCGGATCTGCGCCGGGGCTTCTTCTGGTCCAGCGAGATGCTGCGGCGGGGGATCTACGTCCATCCCTGGCACAACATGTTCCTCTGCGCGGCGATGACCGAGGGGGACATCGCGCTGGCCCTGGACGCCGCCGAGGCCGGGTTCAAGGCGCTCAAAGCCAACCTGACCGCGCTTGCGCCGGTGGCGAAGATGGCCTTTCTGGCGGCGTGAGGCGGACCACGGGTAGCCCACCGCGCCGACGGCGAATTCCTCTCCAAGCGGCGCCACCCCCCTCACCCTGCCTTCCCCCCTGAAGAATGGGGGCGAGAGTGATCGATGGCGAAAATCGATCTTCTTGACGCGAAATATAAAAAAACGTAATCCATGAATTGATATTCCTAAGGACCTCCGATGTCCGACACTGCGCCACACGACTGGCATGAACTCACCGAGCTGACCGGCGGCCAGGCGATCTTGATCGAGCGGGTGCGGCTGGTGGACAAGGACATCGCCGTCGAGGGCGCCTTCGCGCCGCCGCAGCTGGCCCAGCTCACGGCCGCCGACCAGGTGTTCGTGGCCGCCTTCGTCAGGAGCCACGGCTCGATCAAGGAGATGGAGCAGGTGTTCGGGGTCAGCTATCCCACCATCAAGGCGCGGCTGAACCGCATCGCGCAGCGGCTCGACTTCATCGACACCAGCCCGGCCCCGCCGCGCGGCGAGGTTCTGGAGCGCCTGGCCAGGGGCGAGATCACCGCCGACCAGGCGATCGATGAGATGGAGAGCCGGCCATGAGCCTGGCTCGGAGCGAGATCATCCCCACTGACGCACCTTGGGCGCCGGCCGGTCCGAGGCGCCTGCTGCGGCTCTGGCTGCCGGTCACGCCCCTGGCGGCGCTGCTCACGCCGCTGGCGCTGATCGCCCTGCCCTTCCTGGCGCCGACACTGCTGCGGCGCGGCGTCTCGCCCTGGCGCGCGATATCCGGCCTCGGCGCCGTCCTCCTCGCCCTCTCCGGGACCTTGATCGAGGTGGAAAACGCGCGGGCCACCATCCGCATTCATATTGTCTGAGGAGCCACCGACATGACCATGAACGAGGACCGCCGGCGCGTGCTGGCCATGCTCGCCGAGGGCAAGATCACCACCGACGAGGCCGAGCGTCTGCTGAACGCCCTGGAGGGCGCGGGACCCCGGTCGGACGCGGGCCTGGCGACGGCGCGGGCCAAGGGCGCGCCGAAATACATGCGGGTGACGGTGGAAGCGAGCGAGGCGGGCGAGAAGCAGAAGACGGTCAACATCCGTGTGCCCATGCAGCTGCTGCGCGCCGGCGTGCGGCTCTCCAGCCTGATGCCGCCGCACGCGCGCGAGAAGGTCAACGAGGCCATGCGCCGACAGGGTCTCGACATGGACATCAACCAGCTGAAGCCCGAGAACCTGGACGCGCTGATCGGGCAGATGGGCGACCTCAGCATCGACGTCGATCATCAGCGCGCCAAGGTGCGCATTTTCTGCGAATAGATCACCGGTCAGGGTTCGGAGAGCGCCCGCCTCGCCTGCTCCCAGTACTGGGCGCCGGTGATCAGGGTGACGATTGCCGCCAGCCACAGGAGCCCATGCGCGGCGAGGCTGGCCGGACCTTGCACGGCGGGGTCGGCGGGGAGGCCGAAGGCGGCCCAGCAGGCGACCAGGATCTCCGCGCCCAGGGCCACCAGCTGCAGGGTGGTCTTCCACTTGGCCAGCAGGGTGACGGCCAAGCGCACGCCCTTGCCGGCGGCGACTTCGCGCAGGGCGCTGACGGTGAATTCGCGGAACAGGATCAGGGCCACCGGCACGACCACCTGGGGGTTGGAGCCCAGCGACATCAGACCCAGCGCCGCCCCGCAGACCAGGACCTTGTCGGCGATCGGATCGAGGATCGCGCCCCACAGGCTGGTCGCCGCCAGGCGCCGGGCCAGCCAGCCGTCGAAGAAATCGGTGACCGCCGCGACCACGAAGGCCCAGAACGCCCAGCGCTCGAGCCCGAACTGCGTCGAGGGCCCAAGATTGTCGGAGAGCCCCGGCAGGCTGCCGCCGGCCGCCGCCAGGGCTAAGAACATGAACAGGGCCAGGGCGAGCCGCAGGCCGGTGAGCAGGTTGGGAATCGCGCGCATGGCCTAGCCTTATAGCCCACTGCATCACAAACGGAGCGCGGGCTTCCAGCCCGCTCTTCGCGCCGAACGGAACGGCGCTTGCCACGGAGCAAAAAGCGGGCTGGAAGCCCGCGCTACGTTCAAGATGCGGTAGGGTCAGGCGATGACGCGGACGGCGCTGGTGATCGGGGGGGCGGGGCAGATCGGCCAGGCGGTCTGCCGCCGCCTGCTGGCCGACGGCTGGAGCGTCACCGCGGCGCAGAAGCACGCCGGGAGCCTGCCGGCGGAGATCGAGAGCCTGGGCGCGCGGCCGATCACGCTCGACCGCGAACAACCCGGCGCCGTGGCCCGCGCCGTCGGGGCCGGCGTCGATGCGCTGATCGACACGGTGGCCTATGACGGCACCCACGCGGCGCAGCTTTTGGCCATCGAGGGGGACGTCGGCGCCTTGGTAGTCGTCTCCTCGGCCAGCGTCTATCGCGACGGCGAGGGGCGCACGCTGGACGAGGCCCGACGGAACGGCTTCCCCGATTTCCCCGGTCCGATCGGCGAGGACCAGCCTACCGTCGCCGCCGGGCCGAAAACCTATTCGACCCGCAAGGTCGCCCTCGAAGGCGCCCTGCTCCAGGGCTCTCGCCGGACGGTCACCATCCTGCGGCCCTGCGCCATCCATGGTCCCGGTTCGCGCCATCCGCGCGAGTGGTTCTTCGTCAGGCGCATCCTCGACGGACGCCGCGCCGTGCCGCTGGCCTGGGACGGCGAGAGCCGGTTCCACACCACAGCCACGGCCAATATCGCCGAACTGGTCGCCGTGGTCCTCGGCCAGCCGGCGACGCAGGTGCTCAACGTCGGCGATCCCGATCCGCCGAGCGCGCGGCGGATCGGCGAGATCATCGCCGCGCTGCACGGGCACGACTGGCGCCTGGCCGGCTTCCCGGGTGCGCCCCGCCACGA
>DASRLN010000299.1:0-16615 GCA_035648435.1 Caulobacteraceae bacterium | reverse complement strand
GGCGGGATCCCCCTCGAAGAGAAGATCCATCCCTATCCGGTCGGTCACGATCGCCAGCCGCCCCCGGGGGCGGCAGCCGAATTTCTCCGGCCCTCTCATCCAGATTGTCGCGCCACTCTCATCCTGATTGTCGCGCGGCAGACGGCCCCGAACCGGTCGGCCGCTGCGTCGAAGCGGCCGAGATCGAAGAGGGTCTTGGCGCGCTCGTCCATGGCCGAATTGAACCTCGGCGCCGCGAGATCGCCTCGTCGTAATCCGTCAGGGCGCCGTCGTGCTCACCCACCCAGTTTCGAGCTTGGCGCGCTGGCGGTAGTAACCCTGGCATGGGCGCGAGCCGGATGGCCTCGCCATAGTCGGCGAACGCGGCCTTCATCTCCCGCGTGCCGAAGTGGCAGGCGCCCCGGTCCAGGAACGCCCGCGCGAAGGCGGGCCGAAGCTGGATGGCCCGAACCTGGTGGCGATGGCCAGATCGAACTCGCTCCTCAGGCAATGCGCCTCGCCGCGGGCATTGTAGGCCAGGGCCAGAACCTCATCCGGCATGCCGCCGGCCGCGATCGCCGATGAGCAGGCGGCCATGGCCGCCCCGTCGCCGCCTCCTCGCCCGAGCAGACACCGCGCCGCCGCCTCCGCCGGCGCCGGCCGCGCGCAAGCCGGCAAGTTGGCGCCGAGGAGCGCCACGATCGCCAGCCCCACGCCGGGTCTCATCGTCTTGCGCTCATACGCGGTTTGGCGACTACGCCCCGCTGGCCGAGATGAGCGATGAAGTGAGCGATGGGGACGGGTGCTGCTGTCACCCCTACCCGCCGCCACATGGCGACGTCGAAGATGATCCCGCCCTGAGCGGCGCCGCATCCAAAAAAGGACTTCGGCGCGGGCCTAATGACGGCGATCCGCCGCCAGGCGGGGCTCTAGCAGGGAATGACATGCGTTATCCGATCGTGATCGAAACCGGCGACGCGGCGACGGCCTTCGTGTCGTCGTGCCTGATCTGCCTGGCTGCTTCTCGGCGGGTGACACCCTGGACGAGGCGATGGCCGGGGCCGAGGAAGCCGCAGCCTGGATCGATGCCGCGCTGGACGCCGGCGAGGCGATTCCGCGGCCGTCGAGCCTGGAGACGGTGCGCGCCGACCCCGCTCACGCCGGCTGGGCATTCGGCCTGGTGACCGTCGATCCGTCCCTGCTCGACGACACGGTCGAACGGGTGAACATCACCCTGTCGCGCCGCGTGCTACGCCGGCTCGACGCCCTGGCCCGCGCCGCCGGCGAAAGCCGCTCGGGCTACATCGCCCACCTGACCTTGGAGGAGCCACACCGGGCGGATTGAGTCTGGAGCCCGCGAGAAGAGTTGCAATCTCCACGATCTGGCCGTCAAGCCGGAGCGGCTCTGGCCTCTGGAACAGAATGATGAATGGGCAGTCCAACGCTCCCGCTACTTGAGCCTGGAATCCGTCGCCGGCCTGAGCGATACTCCAATTGTCAGCCTGCCAATCCTGGCCGCCTGACCAGTCCGGCCCCGCCGGAGACGGCCCCGCCATCGCAGTTGCACCACGGAAATGGGACACGATCGGAAGTGAGAGGCGATGATTAGAGTCGAGTGGGTTACCGGCGAATCGAAAGGATATACTGATCTATTGCCGGATTATATTCTGAACGATGTCCGCCAAGAAGTGTTGGTCCACAATGTCATGGGGCCGATGGGTGGTTCGTACCAAGCAAAATGCGTCGTGGCCTGTAGAGATACTTTAGTAGATCTTGATTACGCGGCTTTCCCCCAGTTCAATGATGATCGCGGCATGCTTTTGGGGGTGATGCGGCTCAGCTTGGACAGCGACGGCTCCCCCTACGAGGTGCTCTGGTTAGAACAGGGTGAATCGTCGTTCGAGGGGGGCGATGCCAGGGTTAGATTTGAGCGTGGAGTAGACCTTGCACGGTACGACATCCGAGCGATCGAGCGCCAACGAGGGAGAACATCGACCGAAAAGGCACAGCTTATCGCGGCGAGGCTGGGACAAGGCCAATTCCGCCAGGGGCTGAGCACGCGCTGGAATGGAAGCTGCGCCCTGACCGGCTTGCAGCATGACGCCTTGTTGAGAGCATCGCACATGAAGCCTTGGTCGGAGTCCAGCGATGCCGAACGACTGGATCCAGCAAACGGGCTCTTGTTGGCCGCCCATGTCGATGCGCTCTTCGATCGCCATCTGATTACGTTCGACGTCAATGGGACGCTTCACTGGGACGGAGCGGTAGCGCGCCAAGACAGGAAGGCACTGGCGCTTCCCGAGCAGTTGCGCTTACCGCTGAACGATCGTGAGAAGGGCTTTCTGAAACACCACTCTGAGGCCTTTGGACTCTAGCCTGTGGGAGATGCCGCAATCTGTGGATGAGGAAAACCGGGCGGATAACCGGGGACAACTGCAACAATCCCCGCGAACGGGTCGCCGGGAAGGGGCAAACCCAGTCGCGGTGGCTGGGTTCGGCGGTCTTGGACTTTGCGGGTCGCATTCCCTTCCGCCGAGAGAAACTCAACCGCGTAGACGAGTCAGGGTTAGCTCTTGACTTCAAGATTGCAATATGCAATGATATCGTCCATGTCGGAACATGTCACCTTCCCTCCGCCTTCCAGGCCCGAGAGCGCCACCACCTCCGACCCCCGCGTCGTCCGCGCCGAACAGCGGCTGGCCATGCTGCGGGAGCTGGGCGAGCTCGGCATTGCATTGGCGTGGGACCTCACGCGCCGCACGCTGGAGGTGCCGGATGAGGCCGAGGCGGCGAGCGCGCCGTGCGCCTCACCCTGGCGACGCCGCCTCCAGATGCGTGCGCCGCGCCGGCCGCCTTTGCTGCGAAAACCTGTCAAAAACGGGCGCTGCGGCGCCGAAAACCGGCGTTTGGCGGTCATTTTCCTGCCAGAAACTGTAAAAAACTGTAAAAAACTTTTCCGCTGATCGTTCCCCTGATTCCGCGAGCCGCCGTTTCCATCGCCTTGATTTAGCAAACTTTTACCCCGAATATGGGCCGTCGGTCACCTCGACTGCTGTCGAAAACTTGGAGTTTGTCGGCTTCGCCTCCGACCAAGCCCCGCCAGGCGCCGCCTGCAACGAGGGGCGCGTCGCCGGCCCAGCCGCCGCAAACCCCTACGACCGTACCTTCACGAAGCTCCCCGGCGCATCCTCGATCGGCTTCAGCGGCCCCTTGGCCGGGTCGCGGGCCGGAATCTGCGCCCCCGATCGCGTCTTCAGCCACTTGGCCCAGTGCGGCCACCAGGAGCCGGGGTGTTCGGCGGCGCCGGCCAGCCATTCGTCGAGGGAGGCGGGCAGGGCGGCGTTGGTCCAGTGCTGGTATTTCATCGCCACGGGGGCGTTGATCACCCCGGCGATGTGGCCGGAGCCGGCCAGGGTGAAGGTCACCGGGCCGCCGAACAGGCGCGCGCCCTTGTAGACCGAGCGGGCCGGGGCGATGTGGTCCTCCTTGGAGGACTGGACGTAGATCGGCGTCTTGACCTTGCCGAGATCGAGCCGGACGCCACCCAGCTCCAGTTGGCCCTCGGCCAGGGCATTCTCGGCGTAGAACTTGCGCAGATAGAAGAGGTGCAGGGCTTTGGGCATGCGGGTCTGGTCGGAGTTCCAGAACAACAGGTCGAAGGGCTTGGGCTCCTTGCCCATCAGGTAGTTGCTGACGAAGAACGACCAGATGAGGTCGTTGGCGCGCAGGGCGTTGAAAGTGTCGGCCATGGTCTGGCCGGCCAGCACCCCGCCGCCGGCGTCCATCTTCTGTTCCAGATCCTTTAGCCAACCTTCGTTGGAGAAAATCAGCAGGTCGCCGGCTTCGGAGAAATCCTGCTGGGCGGCGAAGAAGGTCGCCGAGGCGACGCGTTTGTCGCCCTTGGCCGCCATGTGGGCCAGGGCGCAGGAAAGCAGGGTGCCGCCGATGCAGTAGCCGACGGTGTTGACGGTCTTCACGCCGGTCTGTTTCGTCACCGCGTCCACCGCCGCGTAGATGCCCTCATTGAGATAATCGTCGAAGGTCTTGGCCGCGAGGGTCGCGTCGGGGTTGACCCAGGAGGTGACGAAGACCGTTATTCCCTCATTCGTCAGCCAGCGGATCATCGAGTTTTCGACGCGCAGGTCGAGGATGTAGAACTTGTTGATCCACGGGGGGAAGATCAGCAGCGGGATCTCGCTGACCGTCTTGGTGGCCGGCGAGAATTGCAGGATCTGGATGATGTCGTTCTGGAAGATCACCTTGCCAGGCGCCGTGGCGACGTTCTCGCCGACCTTGAACTGGGCCAAGTCGGTCTGGCTGATCGACAGCTGGCCGCCGCCGCGCTCGAGATCGGCGGCGAAGTTCTCCATCCCCCGGGCGATGCTCTCGCCCCGGGTGGCGACCGCCTCGCGCAGGGCGGCGGGGTTGGAGAGCAGGAAATTGGATGGCGAGAAGGCGTCGGTGAGCATTTTGGTGAAGAACTCGACCCGCCGCTTGGTCAGCGGATCGACGCCCTCGACCCCGGAAACCAGGCCGTTCAGGAACTCCGAGGTGATCAGGTAGGACTGCTTGATGACGTCGAACACCGGGTTGATCGACCAGTCCGGATCGGTGAAGCGCTTGTCGCCCTTGGCCGGCGTCGCCACCGGCGGCTGGACCTCGCCGGAGACGCCCCGGGCGGCCGAACGCCAGAGGTCCATGTAGCGGCCGTAGAGATCGGCCTGGGCCTTCATCAGCCTGTCCGGCTGGACGGCGAGGCGGCTCATCACCTCGCCGAAGGCCGGGCCGACGTGGAAAGGATCGGTGGTCAGGGCGGCCGGGCGATCGGCCTGGCGCAGGGCGGTTTCGGCCATCACGCCCTGAGCGGCGACGGCGGCCCGGGCGAGATTGATCGACAGCTTCTCCAGGCCGTCCCGCTGCTCGGCAGAGAGAAAGTCGAGCCGGGAGCCGGGCGTCGCGGCGGGCGCGCGCTCCGCCGCGGGAGGCGGGGAGGCGGCCTCGGATCTGGCCCTGGGCGTGGCCGGGCGCCTGGGCGCGGCCGAGCGAGCCTTGGCGGGGCGGGGAGCCTTCGACATCGGCGCGACCTCCTTGATCTGCGCGGGCATTTGGGCGCGGTCTTTCGCCGCCGCGCCGCTTGGCCTATGACCTGACACCCTATGAAGCCCTTCGCGCGCCACTTTTCAATGACGGCGGCCCTCGCTCTGCTGGCGGTTCCGGGTTTGGCCGCCGCGGCGGAGGCCTGCGCCGCGCCGCCGCCCGCCTCGATCCTGCCCGCCGACATGCTGGCGCGGGTCCGGCGGGGCGGACCTTTTCCGAGTTTCTGCTCCATCCCCGTGGTTCCGAAGGACGTGCCGACGGCGGCGTTCACCAAGTCCGAGGTCCAGGACATCCGCCTGGACGGCCGCCAGCTCGCCCGGCGGACCGGCCCGGAGACCTTCAGCCTGAGCGGAACCGCGGCCCTCACCGACCAACTGCGCCGGCAAGCCGCGCCGCCGCCGCCGATGACCCCGCCCAGCGAAGCCGACACGGCCGCGTTCGTGGCGGCCATGAAGGCCAAGGCCGCCCCACCCCCGCGCAAGCACTAAGGGCACGGTGGCAAATAATCGATCCATTGCGCGCGGCGGCGAAACCTCATTCAACGTCAAGAAGCCAAGGAGCCAAGGAGAGAATATGGTGCGTTGCGCGCGTAGCGCACTGCTTTTCTTGGCTTCTTGGCTTCTTGGCGGTTCGGCGATGGTCCGGATGAAGCGAGCGTCCGCCACTAACCCCAAGGCGCGACCGTGACGCCTGAGTTCCATCGGATACGGCGCCTGCCGCCGTATGTTTTCGAGGAGGTCAACCGGCTGAAGGCGCGGCTGCGGGCCGACGGAGTCGATATCATCGACTTCGGCATGGGCAACCCCGACATGCCGACGCCGGCGCACATCGTCGATAAGCTGATCGAGACGGCGCGCGACCCGAAGTCGGGACGATACTCGGCGTCGAAGGGGATTTTGGGCCTGCGGCGGGCGATGGCCGGATACTACGCCCGGCGGTTCGGCGTGAAGCTCGATCCTGAAACCGAGGTCATCGCCACTCTCGGATCGAAGGAGGGGTTCGCCAATCTGGCCCAGGCCCTGACCGCGCCGGGGGACGTGATCATCTGTCCCAACCCGGCCTATCCGATCCACGCCTACGGCTTCATCATCGCCGGCGGGGTGATCCGCCACGTGCCGGCCCTTTCCCCCGAGGAGTATCTTTCCGGGATCAGCCGGGCGGTCCGGCATTCCGCCCCGCCGCCGAGCGTACTCATCGTCAGCTACCCGTCCAATCCCACCGCTCAGTGGGTGGGTCTGGACTTCTACCGCGAGGTGGTGGCGCTGGCCAAGAAACACGAGATGCTGCTGCTCTCCGACGTCGCCTATTCAGAGATCTGGTTCGACGACAATCCGCCGCCCTCGATCCTGCAGGTGGACGGCGCCCGCGATGTCGCCGTCGAGGTCAATTCGCTCTCCAAGACCTACGCCATGGCCGGCTGGCGGGTGGGCATGGTGGTCGGCAACGCGCGCATCTGCGCGGCCCTGGCGCGGGTGAAATCCTATCTCGACTACGGCGCCTATACGCCGATCCAGGTGGCGGCCAGCGCCGCCTTGAACGGGCCGCAGGACTGCGTGGCGGAAATCCGCGCGACCTACAGGGCTCGCCGGGACACTCTGGTCTCGGCGATGGGCCGCGCCGGCTGGGTCATCCCGGCCCCGCCGGCTTCGATGTTCGCCTGGGCGCCGCTGCCGGAGGCCTTTCGCGAGGCGGGATCGATGTTGTTTTCCAAACTGCTGATCGAGGAGGCGGGCGTCGCGGTCTCGCCGGGCATCGCCTTCGGGGAATACGGCGAGGGCTATGTGCGCATCGGACTGGTGGAGAACGAACACCGCATTCGCCAGGCGGCGCGGGCGGTGCGCAAGTTCCTCGACCAATCCGGACAGGTGCTCAGCCGCGCCCGCGAGCAGATGCCGGCCGCGTGAGGAAGGAGCGAATGGGCCGCGCCAAGGACGAGTGGCGGATCGGGCTGGCGGGACTGGGCACGGTCGGCGGGGGTCTGCTCACGTTTCTCGCCGAGCACCCGAAATTCGCGCCGGTGGGCGCGGCGGCCAGGGTTACCGGCGTGTGCGCCCGATCGCGCTCGCGGCCACGAAAAGCCAGCATCGCCGGGCTGTCGTGGTTCGACGATCCGGTCGCCCTGGCCCGGTCGGAAGACAACGACATCTTCGTCGAGCTGATCGGCGGCTCCGACGGGCCGGCCAAGGCGGCGGTTCGGGCGGCGCTGGCGATCGGCAAGCCGGTCGTGACCGCGAACAAGGCGCTGATCGCCGAGCATGGCGCCGAGTTGGCGATGCTCGCCGAATCCACCGGCGCGGCGCTGCTTTTCGAGGCCGCGGTGATGGGCGGCGCCCCGGCGGTCAAGATGCTGCGCGAGGCGATGGTCGGTGACACCGTCGTCTCGGTGGCCGGCATCCTCAACGGCACCTGCAACTACATCCTCACCGAAATGGAGGCCTCTGGACGTGACTTCGCCGACGTGCTCGCCGAGGCCCAGCGGCTGGGCTACGCCGAGGCCGACCCGATCATGGACATCGGCGGCTTCGACGCCGCCCACAAGATCACCATCCTGGCGGCCCTCGCCTTCGGCTGCGCGCCGACCTGGGCCGCCGCGGTGGTGGAAGGCATCGAGGCCATCGAGCCACTGGACATCCGCCTGGCGCGGGACCTGGGCTATCGCATCAAGCTGATCGCCGCGGCCAGGCGCGACGGCCAGACGGTGTCGGTGCGGGTCCATCCTGCTCTCACTGCCTTGGCTCACCCCCTTGCCCAGACCGGCGGAGTGCTCAACGCCCTGTTCATCGAGAGCGAGCGGATCGGACGGATCTTCGTCCAGGGGCCGGGCGCGGGCGCGGGACCGACCGCCGCGGCGGTGGCCGCCGACATCGCCGACGCGATGACCGGCGCGGTGCGCCCGGTGTTTCAGAAGGCCGCGGCCAGCCTTGAGGCGTTGACCTCGATCGACCCTGGCCAAGCCGTCATCAAAGCCTATCTGCGCCTGATGGTGCGCGATGTGCCCGGCGTCATCGCGGCGGTTTCCGAGGCCCTGGCCGAATCCCGGGTGTCCATCGACAGCTTTCTGCAGAAGCCGGTGGAAGACGCCGGCGTGGTTCCCATCGTGCTGACCACCCATGCCGTCGCCGAGACCGTGATGGCGGAGGCGGTCAGGCGGATGGCGGCCTTGCCGGTCCTTCTCGCCCCCCCCCGGCTGATCCGTATCGCTCTGGTCTGAGAATCCCCCGACAATAGGCATTGGCGCCGAGGAACATCCGAACATGACGACGCAGACCCTGGATCGCGCCCTGGTGATGGAGGCCGTGCGCGTGAGCGAGGCGGCGGCCATCGCCGCCTGGGCCATGGTCGGCCGCGGCGATGAGAAGGCCGCCGATCAGGCCGCCGTCGACGCCATGCGCAATGCTCTCAATGATCTGCCGATTTCGGGGCGGATCGTGATCGGGGAGGGCGAGCGCGACGAGGCACCGATGCTTTATATTGGCGAACGGGTCGGCAGAGGTGGTCCCAGGGTCGATATCGCCCTCGATCCGCTCGAGGGAACCACGCTCACCGCCAAGGCCATGGGCGGGGCTCTGGCGGTGATGGCCTGGGCGCCGGCCGACACGCTGCTCAACGCTCCCGACACCTACATGGACAAGATCGCCTGCGGGCCGGGCTACGCCCAGGGGCTGCTCGATCTGGACGCCAGCGCGGCGGACAATGTGCGGGCCATGGCCAAGGCCAAGGGCGTCGATCCGTCCGAGATCAACGTCTGCGTGCTCGACCGACCCCGTCACGCCGAAATCATCGCCTCCCTCCGGGGGCTGGGCGCGCGGGTGCATCTGATCACCGATGGCGACGTTGCCGGAGTGATCAACACCGCCGATCCGGAAACGGGCGTCGATCTCTACCTGGGGCAGGGCGGAGCGCCCGAGGGGGTGCTCGCCTGCGCGGCGCTCAAATGCGTCGGCGGCCAGTTCCAGGGCAGGCTCGTCTTCCGCAGCGCCGACGAGAAGGCTCGCGCCCGGGGCCACGGGATCACCGACCTGACCAAGAAATACGATCTGCACGAGATGGTCCGCGCCGACGCCATCTTCGTCGCCACCGGCGTCACCAGCGGCGCCCTGTTGGACGGCGTGCGTCTCACCGGTCACCACGTCCTGACCCACACCCTGGTGATGAACTCCTCCACCGGCGCCGTGCGGGAAGTGCGGATGAAACGGCGGGTATGAGAGTGGGTGACGGGAGCCAGTTCCTTCTCCCCTCGCGGGAGAAGATGGCCCGCGCGAGCGGGCCGGATGAGGGGTCGAGGGGCCTCTCCGCGAACGGCTTCACCGCGTGCGCGATTGCGCCACGCAGCCCCCCCGGCTGGTGCGACCCCTCATCCGACCGCCTCTCGGCGGCCACCTTCTCCCGCAAGGGGAGAAGGCTACGCGTTTCGCTGATCCTCTAGATGGCCCTGGACGGCGGCCATGTGGTGGATTTCCTCGGCGTGGCGCGGTCGTTGACCGGCAGGCGCTGGCGGGAACGGCCGGCCGATGACGCGGTCGCCCGTGACCATCAGGCGCGGCATGGGCTTTCGGCCCCGTTGGCGCGGGCGATGGCGGCGCGGGGCGTCCTGGCCGGGGAGGGGGACGCCTGGCTGCGGCCGACGCTGCGGGCGCTGTTTCCCGATCCCTCAAGTTTCGCCGGCATGGACCAGGCGACCGCGATCCTCATCGATGCGCTGGAAAGCGGCCGGCCGACGACGATTTTCGCCGACTACGACGTCGATGGCGCCAGCAGCGCCGCCCAACTGGTCCGCTGGTTCCGTCACATGGGAGCGGAGTTGCCGATCTATGTCCCCGACCGGATGACCGAGGGCTATGGCCCGACTCCCGCCGCCTTTCGCCGGATCAGGGCGGCCGGCGCCGAACTGGTGGTGACCGTCGACTGCGGCGCGGCCGCCTATGACGCGATCGCCGCGGCCGGCGAGATCGGCCTCGAGGTGGTGGTGATCGACCACCACCTGATGCGCGACGCGCCAATCAATCCCGCCGCCCTCGTCAACCCCAACCAGCCGGGCTGCGCCAGCGGACAGGGCGTCCTGGCGGCGGCGGGAGTGACCTTCGTTCTCCTGGCGGCGCTGAACCGCGAGGCCCGGCGGCGGGGCCTTTTCGCGACGACGCCCGAACCGGATCTTCGCCAGTGGCTGGATCTCGCCGCCATGGGGGCGATCTGCGATGTCACCAGGCTGACCGGCTTCAACCGCGCCATCGCCGCCCAGGGGCTGAAGGCGATGGCGGCCTGGAGCAATCCGGGTCTCGCCGCCCTGATGCGGGTGGCTGGGGCCAGCGCCGACGCGCCAGGAACCTTCGAGGCCGGATTCATCCTGGGTCCGCGGATCAACGCCGGGGGGCGGATCGGCCGCTCGGACCTCGGCGCGCGGCTGCTCTCCACCGACGATCCTGACGAGGCCGACGAACTCGCCCGTCAGCTCGACGGGCTCAACTTCGAACGCAAGGGCGTGGAGCGGGAGATCTTCGATTCCGCCGTCGCCGCCATCGAACGTGGCAACGAGGACCCCGCCGGGCCGGTGATCGTCGCGGCGGGAGAGGGCTGGCACCCCGGCGTCATCGGCATCGTCGCCAGCCGTTTGCGCGAGCGCTACCGCCGGCCGGTGGTGGTGATCGGCCTCGATCCGGCCGCCGACATCGGCAAGGGCTCCGGCCGTTCGCACCCGGGCGTGAATCTCGGCCGCGCCATCCAGGCCGCGTTCGACGCGGGCTTGCTGATGAGCGGCGGCGGCCACGCCATGGCGGCGGGCCTGACCATCCGCCCCGCCGCCATCCCCGAATTGCGCGCGTTTCTCGACCGGCAACTGGCCGGCGAAGTGGCCGCCGCCGAGGCCGAAGACGTCATCGACATCGACGCCCTGACCAGCCCCGGCGCTCCGGCTCGCGCCCTGCTGGACGAGTTCGCCGCCCTCGCGCCGTTCGGACCTGGCGCGCCGGAAGCGGTATTCGCCCTCGCCGCGGTTCGCCCAGAGCGTCCCCTGGCCCTGCGCGGCGGCCATGTACGCTGTGACCTCGTCGATGGCGTGGGCGGACGGATCAAGGCCATCGCCTGGCGCTCCGCCGAGACTGAAACGGGCCGACGCCTGATGGCCGCCGGCGGGGCCGTCCACGTCGCGGGCAAGCTCAAACCCGACGACTGGAAGGGCCGCGGCGGCGTGGAAATCCACATCGACGATGTCGCCGACCCCAGGCGGGTGACGACGGGGTAGGACCGGCGGGGGGACCCAGGCAATCGGTCCGCGATTGCCCCGCCGCCCCCGCTCTTGCACGCCTGGGGAGCGGCGGATATATCCCCGGGCTCGCCGCGAGACCCCGGGCCCTTCGTCTATCGGTTAGGACATCAGATTTTCAATCTGGGAAGAGGGGTTCGACTCCCCTAGGGCCTGCCAGACGTCCATCCGCCACGTGTGGGACGGCCATCTGGTCGTCCGATATCGACGCGCCGACACCACGCGGCTCTTGCGCGCGGCGCCCCGAAAACGGCATGGTCCGGGCTGGAGATTTGAATGATACCAACCCCATAAAATGCTGACAATTGGCGACGTCAGGCGACCGACCGATAGCCCTCTCCCCGTTCTAACGGGGAGAGGGTGGGGTGAGGGGTTTGTCCGCGCGACGGACCCTTCCGGAGAGATCACGGCGGCGGCGCCACCCCCTCACCCCACCCTCTCCCCCGCAAGTGCGGGGGCGAGGGCTCAAGTTGGCATGGGTCATCTTCAGTGGGGACCGGTATGAGCCCGACGCGCCGACAAATCGCCCTTCCGCTGGTCGGCCTCGCCGCCGCCGGCCTGATCGGGGCGGCGCCCCCGGCTGAGGATGGATTGCCATACAACGTCTTCATCAGTCCGTGCGGCCAGCCGTTTCGCGCCAGGCGAGGCGATGACTATCCGGTGGTCAACTGGTTCAGACAGGCGGACAGGAACGGTGACGGCAAGCTCGATCGCGCCGAGTTCGTGGCCGACGCGGCGGCCTTCTTCCAGATCCTCGACCTCAACGCCGACGGTGTCATCGACCGCTACGAGACTGGTGTCTATGAGACCAAGATCGCTCCGGAAGTGCTGGGCGGCCACGTGCAGGTGGGATGGCTGGGCGAGGGCTGGAATTCGCGCCTCGGCGCGCGAAAATGGCTGGCGCAGCGTGAAGGTCCGGATCCAAGCGCTGGCGAACCGGCGCCGGGTGGCGCGCCGCCGGTCAAGGGACTCGACGAGTCCGGGGCCGGAGCCAGTCCGTTCAGCTTCTTCCCCGATCCCGAGCCGGTCGCGGCGGCCGACATCAACTTCAACGGACGGGTCACCAAAAGCAACTTTCTGAAGCTCGCCGATGTCCATTTCACCGCCCTGGACGAGGACAGGCTCGGCTATCTGACCCTGGCCAGCCTGCCCAAGACGCAGGTCCAGCAGATCCTGGAGCAGGCGCGGCCAAGGAAGAGGCGCAAATCCTAGACCGGCTCCCGTCTCTCGCGGGCAAGGCAGCCCCATGCGGCGAAAGCGCGCGGAGAGGGTGAAGCGGCGGATTTCGATTGACGGCTGCGCTTTCGCCATAAGCCGTGCTAAGGTCGTTCACTCGTCTGTGGATCGGAGTGGAGGCGGGGGCTGAGGGGCGGATGTCGCACTACGATGTGGAGGGCCACGAACCGCGCGACGACGTCGTGCGGATCAGCGGCCGGGTGAAATGGTTCGACGCGGGCAAGGGCTATGGCTTCATCGTGCCCGATGACGCCAGCCAGACCGACCTGCGCGACGTGTTGCTGCACGTCACCTCGCTGCGCAACGCCGGCAAGGAAGCGGCGATCGAAGGCTCTTTGATCGTCTGCGATGTCGTCCGCCGGCCCAAGGGTTGGCAGGTTAGCGAAATCGTCGATCTCGACGAGACCACGGCCCCGCCGAGGGAAGAGCGCCCGCGGCGGCAGTTCGATGGGCCGTCGCATGGCCATGGGGGCCGCTTCGAGGGTGGACGGGGCCGTGAGCGCCCGGACGGCCAGCGCTCATCGGGTGGATTTCGCGGCGACGGCTCGCGGCCCGATGCCGTACGAGGGCGTGACGGGTTCGATGCCCAGGGCGGTCAGCGGCGGCCAGGTCCGGCGGCGGTGGCGTCGGGTTCGCTGGAGCGGGCCAGGGTGAAATGGTTCAATCGCACCAAGGGCTACGGTTTCGTGGTGCGAGAGACGGCGCCGGGCGATATATTCGTGCACATCGAAACCCTTCGGCGCAGTGGTCTGGAAGACCTTCAACCCGGCGAAGAGGTACGGGTCCGCTTCGCCGACGGACCCAAGGGCCTGGTTGTCGCGGAGATCGAACTGGGCCAGGGTTGAGCCCTTCCCCGGGCACGGAGTTTCCCACCATGACGATTTCGGCGCGCCCCTCACGCCGTGCGATGGCCGGAGCGGTGATCGCTCTGGCGCTTCTCGTTGCCGTTCCGGCCGGTGCGAGGGATCCGGCTCCGCGGGTGGCGCCGCTGGACATCGTCACGGCCCGAGGCGTCGCCCATTTCCAGGTCGAAATCGCCGACACCGATGCCACCCGCGAGCGGGGTCTGATGTTCCGCGGGCCGTTGGCGCCGCACAGAGGCATGCTGTTCGACTTCAAGGCGGTGGCGCCAGTGACCTTCTGGATGAAGAACACGCCCGCCCCTCTGGACATGCTGTTTATCGGCCCGGATGGGCGGATCGTCTCGATCGCCAGGAACGCCCGGCCGATGTCGGAGGCCCCGATCGCTTCGGGGGGGCCGGTGCTGGGAGTGCTGGAGGTGCGCGGCGGCCGGGCCGCCGAGATCGGCGCGGCGCCCGGCGATGTGGTGAAGGCGCGGATCTTCCATCCGTGAGCGA
Source organism: Caulobacteraceae bacterium (assembly GCA_035648435.1). GTDB lineage: Bacteria > Pseudomonadota > Alphaproteobacteria > Caulobacterales > Caulobacteraceae > Acaudatibacter. The sequence goes on along the minus strand of DASRLN010000299.1, from coordinate 2,686 downwards.
CCGGCCGGCCGCGCCGGCGGGGTTCGTCCCGATGGAGGGCCGCGGGCCGTTCACCACCCACAACGGCCCTTTTCTGCATGACCCGTCGGGCGAGGGCTCGAACCAGGCCTTTTTCGCGCGGGCGAGACACTGCAACGGTCTGGGCATCGTCCACGGCGGCATGCTGTCGACCTTCCTCGACGGGCTTCTGGCCGGCGCGGCAAGCCGGGCGCACGGCGGCGCGGCGGTGACCATGCACCTCTCGATCGACTTTCTCGACATGGCCCGGGCCGGCGAGTGGATCGTCGGCGAGGGCCGCCTGACGCGGATGGCGCGCGACGTGGCCTTCGTCGAGGGTCGCGTCCACACCGCCGGCCGGCCGCTCGCCCGGGCGACCGGCGTCTTCAAGCTGATGCGCCGGCGAGGATAGGAATGGCGCCGCGTGCGTTGCCCGAGGGCGCGGCGCGTGGCATGGGGGACCCCCGTCGTCGATGCCGCGGGGCGTGGCGCAGCCTGGTAGCGCATCTGCTTTGGGAGCAGAGGGTCGCAGGTTCGAATCCTGCCGCCCCGACCATCGACCGCGAACCATGGAGTTGGGAAAATGCTCGCCCGCATCTTTCGCCCGGCCAGAACCGCCACGCAGTCGGGGAGGGCCAAGACCCAGCTGTGGACGCTGGAATTCGAACCCGTCTCGGCGCGCACGTCCGATCCGCTGATGGGGTGGACCCAGACAGGCGACATGAACGGCCAGGTGCGCCTCTGGTTCGAGACCCGCGAGGAGGCGATCGACTATGCGCGGCGCCACGGGATCCCGTTCGAAGTGATCGCGACCACGAAATCCAAAATGATCATCAAGGCTTACGCGGACAATTTCTCCTACTCGCGCAAGCAGCCCTGGACCCACTGAGGGCCGACGGCCTTCGACCCCGTAGCTCAACCGGATAGAGCATCCGCCTTCTAAGCGGACGGTTGCAGGTTCGAATCCTGCCGGGGTCGCCACGGTTGGCCGGAGCGGTCCCGCGGTTTTGCGCCCCCTCCGTCACGGCGCGAGCCATCGCGCCGCGCCACCTCCCCCGCATAGGGCGGGGGAGGATAGGGTCTTTCCTGCCCCGCGAAGCGGGGAAGGGGGACCGCCGCGCCGAAGGACGCGGTGGTGGAAGGGGCGCAAAACGGCCGGGTCAACGAGCCGCGTTGAAGACGTCCAGTCCCACCCTGAGATCGGCAATCAGATCGGCGGGGTCTTCCAGGCCGATATTGAGGCGAACGATGGGGCCGCCCAGATGCGGCGGGAAGCTGCGCGCGGCGAGCTGCGGATCGCCGTGCAGGGCCAGGCTCTCGAAGCCGCCCCAGGAGAAACCCAGACCGAAGAGGCTCAGGGCATCAAGGAACGCATGGACGGCGCGAGGCGGGGTTGGCTGAAGGACGACGCCGAACAGGCCGGCCGCCCCGGTGAAGTCGCGCCGCCAAAGGACGTGACCACGCGCGCCCTCCAGGGCCGGGTGAAGGACGTCAATGACTTCGGGTTGAACCTTCAGCCATTGGGCGACGGTCAGGCCACTCTCCTGATGGCGCGCCATGCGGGTCGCCAGGGTGCGAAGGCCACGCAGCATCTGGTAGGCGTCGTCGGGCGAGACGGCCCAGCCGAAATCGAGGATCGCTTCGTCGAGGGCCTTGACCAGGGCGGGGTCGGCGACCGCGGCGGCGCCCATGAACACATCGGCGTGGCCGCCGACGTATTTGGTCAGGGACTGCACCGAGATGTCGATGCCGTGCGCCAGAGGCTTGAAGAAGTGTCCGGCGGCCCAGGTGTTGTCGATCAGGGTGAGGACGCCAGCGGCCCGGGCGGCGGCGGCGATGGCCGGAGTGTCCTGCATCTCGAAGGTCAGGGAGCCCGGCGATTCGAGGACGATCAGTCGGGTCGCCGGACGGGTCAGCGTCATCACCGCGTCGCAATCCGCGCGGGCGTGGCAATAGCGCACCGCGACGCCGAAGCGGCCGAGAACGCGGTCGCAGAAGCGGCGGGTCGGCTTGTAGACGGCGTCGGAGACAATGACTTCGTCGCCGGCCTTCAGCACCGCCAGCATGGCCCCGGCCAGGGCCGCCAATCCGGAGGGAAACAGGCAAACGGCGCGGGCGTCCTCCAGCTCGGCAAGGGCGCTCATCAGGGTCTCCTGGGTCGCCAGGCCGCCCCGGCCATAGGTCGGTTGGGCTTCATCATAGAGGGCGGCGGCGTCGGGGAGAAGGACGGTCGAGCCGCGCTGGATCGGCGGCCCGACGGTCTTGGCCATACGCGCCGGCGCGGCTCCGGCGTGAATGAGGCGGGTGGCGGGACCTGGAGAATCCTTCGTCGTCATGGACACGTCTTGTTTCAGCGTCGGGCGCGTGGCGCAACGCCGCGCCGGCAGTCGGCTTCAGGGCAATCGGATGAACGGCGCCGCGCGCGCCCTGGGTCGGGGAGCGAGGAAGACTCTATCCACAGATGTCGCAGATGGGCACAGATCAGAGGGTTTCGACCACCGTCGGCCCGCCAGACGATCAGATCATCCCTTCATCTGCGCCCATCTGCGGCATCTGCGGATGAAAAATCGCGGCTGCGCCGCACTCATCCGATTGCCCGTGCGCCGGGAGGCCGGCGAGGAGTAGTAGATGAGAGTTCTATACGGTGAAGGCGTAGCCTGCCGCACCGGCCCCGTGCCATGCGTCGTCG
>DASRLN010000298.1:0-8568 GCA_035648435.1 Caulobacteraceae bacterium | reverse complement strand
AACTGGTGGTGCGCTATATGCGGGAAGCGGCGGCGCTGTTCGACGGCGACTACGAATGCGCGATGATTTTCCTGGCCGTCCTGGAAACCAACGGTCGGCTGAACATACGCCTGCCCGCCTTCGTCGATGAATACGCCGACGTGCGGGTGAGCATTCCGGCGAGGCAGGCTCGCCCGATCTCGCGCCAGGCGGTCGCGGCGTCCCTCGGTCTGTCGCGCGAAACCGTGCGCCGCAAGATCGCCGCCCTGATCGAGAAGGGCGTCCTCGCCGCCGACGACCGCGGCGGCGTGATCACCACCCGCGGGGTCATCGCCAACGAGGCCTTCCTCGCCGCCCAGAAACGCGTGATCGGCTATGTCCGCCAGTTCCGGCTGGATCTGGTGCGTCACGCGAGAGCGCCGGGGTTCTAGACAGCGACGGCGCCGCCGGCCGGATCGACTCCGCCAGACCGGACGATGACGTGAACCGGCAGTAATCAATTGTATAGGATCGGTAGGCTCTCGACTGAGTCCGTATTCATCTCGACGCCCGCCAGATTGGGCCAAAGCATTCCAGATGTGTTAACGCTAGGACTATGAAGAGCTCCTGCTGGCCTGCCTAGGTGCTGTCTCATCTGCCGTCGGCGTGACCAAGGTCTACTTTGCCATACCCAAATTGGGTATGGCCAAGCCGCGAATTAACCTCGCCTCAAGGTTACCCCGGTATCTCCACGGCCGATCAATCGAGATCGCGGAGAGAATACATGAACAGGCTGATCGGCGGCGCCACGGCGCTCATTCTGGCGACGCTGGCAATTCCGGTGGCGTCCCATGCGGATTCCAACTTCACCACCGGCACGGGCACGATCACCGCGTCCGCCCACCTCAATTTCACCGTCGTCATCCCGCAGTTCGTCTATGCGCGGGTGAGCAGCGGCACGACCATGGCGGCCAACGGGACCATCGACACGGTCACCTACACCGTTCCCGCCGCCAGCGTTGGCCAGGGCGCCTTCGCGGCCACCGCCGGCGGCGACATCAGCCCCGGCGTGGTGTCGGCTCAGGTGATCGGCAACGGCGGCACGGTGACGTTCACCGCCACCACCGCCGGTCCGCTTTCCAACGGCGTCGCGGGCCAGACGATCTCTTACGCCCAGATGACCTCGGCGGCCACGGCCGACGCGGCCCTGCCCTCGCTGGCCCTGCTTCCCGCCTTCACCCTGGTCGATGGCGGCACCGCCAGCCAGACCCTGGGGGCCACGGCCGGGGTCACCAACGATTCCGCCAAGTGGACCTTCACCTACGCCAACGCGAACATCGTCGCGGCCGGCACCTACGGGGCCACCGTCGCCAACAACGAGCAGGTGACCTACACCGCCTCGATGCCCTAGGGACCCGCGCGCGATGAGGCGGGCGCCCCGGATCCCCGCCTCATCGTCCGGGCGATTGCAGCATACGGGCGGCGCTCGCGATTCAGCCGGCGTCGCCGATGAAGACGCGAACGATGCAAGACCACGCCCATATCCGTCTCGTCCGCGCGGGCCGCCACCGGCGTGGCGTCATCGCCATGGCGGCGGCGTTGGTGGGCGTCGGCGGCCCGGCCGAGGCCTGGATCCTGACCATGAAAGCCGCGCCTCGCGAGATCTACGTGCAGGTGGGGGCCGGCACGTACACCGGCGGCAACTACGCGACGTCAACAGGTTCCGGCAGAACCTTCAAGAAGACGTCCGGGGGAAAGCCGGGCGTGAACACGACCATCGACACCGTTTCGGTGACCGTGCCGGCGGCCTCGGTGGGGACCGGGACCACTCAGCAGATGACCAGCAATAGCGCGGTGGCCGACAGTTTCTATGACGGCTACGCCACCTGCAATCCGCCGACCGAGGTCTATGTCGGGGCCTGGTCGCAGGAGCCGGCCGGCCAGACCGGCGTCGCCACCCTGACCGTCACCTCGCCGGCCAACCTGACCAGCGGCGCCGACACCATCCCCTTCTCGCAGATCAGCTGGACCAGCACCGCCAACGGCGACACCACCGCCGATGTCGCGGCGGGAACCTTCAACGGCGGCTCGGTGGCCCTGGCGAGCATCGCAGCCAACACCTGGGTCGAGGACTGCCTGACCTTCACGTTCAAGAATTCCGCCATCGTCGCGGCCGGGACCTACACCGGCCAGGCGGTCTACACCGTGAGCCAGCCGTGAACCGCCGCCTGGCGAGCATTCCGGTGACCCTGGGGTTGTCGATCCTGGCGTGCGGCGCGCCATCATCTGTTCCGGCGGCGACCTGGCGGGTGGACGACTCGGCGACCTTGCCGGGCGAGGCCACCACCGCGATGCACTGGCGAAGCGTCGGACCGACCCGGCGGGACGGCGCCATCGTCGATGGCGCGACCGTGGTCACCCTGGTGCTGAACACCGCTCCCTGGCTGCACCGGATCGGGCGCATCTACATGTTCCTGCCCGAGCAATCGATCGGTTCGGTCGCTGTCAGCTGGCAGACCCAGGGGCGCCTGCGGCCGGGATCCCTGGTCTCCGGCCAGAGGACCCTCGTCTACGCCGGCCCGATCACCGGACCCCGGATCACCGATACACTGGCGGTGTCGGTGAGCGCGGACGGCCGCCGGCTGGTGTCACCGCAACGTCTCGAATTCCAGTTCCAGATCGACGTGGAGTAGTGGCGTTGAAGGCCTTTCCCAATCTTCACGCGGCCGGCCTCGCGTCGATCATCGCCGCGGCGCTGTGCGGCGCGCCGGTGATGGCCTTGGCCGACGATTTCGCCGTCGCCGCCAGCCCGCCGCGCTTCGAACTGACGGCGAAGCCCGGAAGCAGGCTGCGCGAGGTCCTGGAGATCGACAACGCCGCACCGTCGGCCGCCAGCTATCTGATGAAGACCGCCGAATGGTCCCTCGACGTCAACGGCGGGGCCGTGTTCAGCGATGCGCTCAAGCCCGACAGTTGCCGGCCGTGGGTGGCGATTGAACGCGGCGACATCACCGTTCCAGGCCACGGCAGCTATCGCTTCCGATTCGAGGTCACGCCGCCGGCCGCCGCCCCGCGCGGCGAATGCCGTTTCGCCATCCTGATCGAGGGCAAGGGCCAGCCGGTCAAGACCAAGGCCGGGCTGGCCTTCCCGGTCTCGGGGCGGATCGGGATCATCGTCTACCTCGCGGTCGGCGACGTGCGCCCCCAGCTGGAAATCATCGGCGGCGGGGTGGGCGCGGTCGGCGGCGAGCCGAGGCCGGTGCTGCGGGTCAGGAACAGCGGCAACGCCCACGGCCGCCTGGAGGGATTTCTCCACGGCGTGGACGCCAAGGGAGTCAAGATCGACTTCACGCCCGCGACCTTGCCGATCCTGGCGGGTGAAACCCGGATCATTCCCCTGAACATCGAACAGCCGGACAAGACCCGTCCAATTCACATCGCCTGGCCGATCACCATTCACGGCAAGATGTTCTGGGCCGGTGGATCGACGACGTTTTCCCAAGCCTTCGTTCCGTGAAGCCATGCCTCCTGGCCCTCATCGCCCTCGCGCTGGCGACCGCCGCGGCGAGCGGCGTGCGGGCCGGGGACGTCGATGAAGACGCCGACGGCGGCGCCCAGGCGGTCGCGGCCCCGCCGCCTTATGTCGATCGCCTGATCGACGGTGGCGGCCTCGCGCCACTGAGGGCCGCCGGCGGCGACAGCCGGTATGACGATGGCGGCTCGCCCCGGTATCTGCGGATCCGCGGCGTGGTCAGCGGCTCCAGCGGCGCCGGGGCCTCACAGAACGAGGACGGTCTGGTCGTCAATGCCGGGATCGACACGGCATCCTACGGAAGCCTTTCGCTGGCCGGAACGCTCCGGGCCGCGCCCTTCGGCGGCTCTCTGGCGATCATCCAGCGCGGCCTGCCCTTTGATGGCGGCTGGAGCGCCAACAACGGCCTGGGCACGATCTATTCGCCCCAGATCGGTCTGGCGACCACTCAATACCGCTTCTTCCTGCCCACCTTTCCCATGGCCGGCGCCTCCACCGAGTGGCTGCGCGCCGGCAGCCTGCAACTGCAGGCGAGCGTCGGTGAGGCCGGTCAGTTCGACGGCCTCCAGCTCGATGGCTTCCAGCGGCTCGGCGGGCTTCTGGCCGCCGCCGCCGGCCAGTGGGAAATCGACCGTCACTGGACGGCCGGGGTTCAGGTCATCGACGCCAGCGGCGTGAAGACGCCGGAGCTGGTCGGTGGCGAGTTCGGCCTCACGGCCGCGCCGGTCGTGGCCGCCGCCGTGACCAAGACGGAATCCGTTTCCACCTACGCCGGATTGGGTTGGCGAAACGGCGAGGACCGCGACCAGCTCAACTTCGCGGTCAGCGACAACGGCCAGGGACCCGCCGCGCTCGGCGCCTGGTTCGACGGAACTCTGGCGCGCGGGCGCGTGACGCAGAACTATGGGGCCTTTCGGCTGCAGCCCAATCTGTCATGGGGCTATCTGCCGATCAGCAACGATACCGAAGGCGTCTATTACCGCGCCGCCTATCGCGGCCAGCAGTGGCTCTTCGACGGCGGCGTGGACAGCGCCCGCTCGATCTCCGGCGCCGGCGTCGGGGGGACGTTGTTCAATGGCGACGTGCGCTATCAGTTCGACCCGACCACCGGCGTCGGCGGCGCCCTTACCTACCGGATTTCAAATCCGGATGGCGGCGAAGGGGACCTCTACGCCGAAGGACGCGACCGGCTCGGTCAGTGGCGGCTGGATTTCCAGGGAAGCTACGACAACGGCGACACCCTGGCCCGGATCACCATCGATCAGACATGGACACTTCCGGTGGGACAAAGACTGACGACCTCGCTCTTCGTGACCCGTGAACGGCGCGACGGCCTGGGCTCGATCGGCGGCGGCGGCGAGATCTCCGGCGGCGGACACCTCGTCGGCCCGATCTCCTGGGAGGGGAATTTCAGCTATGATTCGACCACCGGGGCCGGATCGACCGGCAATATCAACGCCGACATCGGCCTCTCCGCCAAGCTGGGAAGTCGCTGGGCGCTGGTGGCGAGCTACCTCGACAACCGCAATCAGAACGCCAACCTGTTCGGCGTCACCCCGATCGTTGCGGTCCCCCTGACCCCGCTGATCACGCACAGCAGCGCCTTTCTCCTGTCCCTGCGCTACGAGATCACCGCCGGCAGTCGGCCGCCGGTGTTGGGCGGCTCGGGTGTGGGGAGCGGCGCCATCTCGGGCGTTCTCTTCCTCGACGCCAGGGGCGACGGCGTGCGCGAGCCCGACAAGGCCGGCCCCTCCGACGTCACCATTCTGCTGGACGGTCGCTACGCCACCCGCACCGACGCCAAGGGACGATTCGAATTTCCCCTGGTCTCTCGCGGTCCCCACGACATCACCGTGGTCACCGACAACCTGCCGCTGCCATGGATGGTCGTCGATGGCGGGCGGCGGACGGTCACCGTCCACACCCGCGAACGGGTCGAGGTCGAGATCGCCGCGACCTCGGGCGCGAACCCGCCGCCGCCGCCCGCCACGGTGGCCTCCGCGCTACCGACCACGCCGAGGCCGGACGTGTTCGCGGCCGTCAGGTAGCGCGCCATCATCCTGCCTCGACCTTGTCGATGATGGCGCCGCTCGCGTCTTCGAAAGGCCGTTTCATGCGCAACATTCCGCGAATCCTGATCGTCGGCGCGGGGGCGTTGATCCTGGGGGTCGGCGCGCTGGCCTCGATGTCGCACGCCGCCGACCTCGATCCGGCCGCGGCCCCGATCGCCGCCTTCGATCAGTCCCTGCTCGAGGTCATGAAACAGGGGCCGGCCCTCGGCCCGCGCGGCCGGTACCGCAAGCTCACGCCGGTAATCGAACGCACCTTCGATCTGCCGACCATGACCCGCTTCGCGGTCGGCCAGGCCTGGGCCGGCATGTCGGACGCCGATCACCAGGCGCTGATCGAGGCCTTCACCAAGCTTTCGGCGGCGAGCTACGCTCATAATTTCGACCATTTCGGCGGCGAGCGCTTCGACGTCGATCCCAAGGTCGAGACCCGCGGGCCGGACCGCATCGTCCAGTCGCACCTCACGCCCGCCCGGGGCGCCCCGGTCAGCCTGACCTACCGGATGCGCCAGGTCGGCGCGGCGTGGAAGATCATCGACGTCTACTACGGCGCCATCAGCCAGCTCACCACGCGCCGCTCCGATTTCGCCGCGCCCCTGGCCTCCGGCGGCGCCAAGGGCCTCGCCACCCACCTCGACGCCCTCACCGAAAAGCTGCTCAGATAGACGCCGATCGGACGGTCGCCGACGTCATCGGCCACCCTGACAGGTCTTATGCCAACGGCCTCAAACAGGAACTCCCTTGTACCGCCGGCGTCCCGTAGCGCGGGCTTCCAGCCCGCCCGTCCCGCCGTGGCGGCTTCAGCTAGAGCGGGCTGACAAACCCCGCGCTACGAACCAAGGCGTCATTGTTCACAGGCTCTCCTCGCCGGCAGCCGACGAAACGTCGGCGGTCTTTCATAAATTGAGAAGGCGGCGTGCGCCGCGAGAAATAAGACGCGGCCGGCTCGGGCCGGTCGCCGGCGACACGCCGGCGGTCCCACAGGTTATGATCAAGGCCGGTTGGTCTTGCCGATGCGCGCCTTGACGGCGTTGCGGCGCGCCGCGATGCGGCCGAGCGCGTACTTGATCGGCAAGTCCTCGACGAGGTTGGGATCGTAGTCGTCGAGCCATTCGACGACCTGCTCATGTTCGGCGTGATCGGGGTCGGCCCTGGCCTCGAGCATCGCGTAAAGGCCGGGGATACCGCCGCAGTCTTCTGGTGGCCCGTTACGCTCCCCTCCGACGTAACGCGGGTAGGAGACACCGGGCTGGCCCGGTCGGACACCGGTTACGGTGATCTCATGCTCCCAGCTGTCGCCGAAGTCGTAGATGTAGTCGATGACGGTCTTGCCAGGCCGCAGCACTTCGCGCAGTCGGACCTTGGCGGCTTCCCTGCGGGGCTCGTTTCCCCAGTCCCCGTCCATGGGCAGACCGTAGCGTCGCCCGGCGATGGTGAACTCGAAGAGGTGGTAATCCATCCAACCGATCGTCGTCTGGATGATGTCGTGCAGGACCTTCAGGGTGATCGAGGTCGGCGCCTCGACCTGGCGCCAGATCAGCGGCTCGGTGTGCTTCAACTCGATGCGCAAGGTGGCGATCTCGTTGAAGGTGTCGGGAGCGAGAGTTCTCTTGGCGGGGCTCACGCCGCGATCTTGTCAGGCCGAGCCTTCCATTTCCAGGGATCAGTTCGCCCGCTCCGCCTCCTCCGGCGGCGGACCCATCAGCGCGGGCTGGAAGAGCAGAGCCGAGACCAGGGTCCAGATGAGCGAGATCATCAGCAGCTTGCCCATGCTCGCGGTGCCCGGGTGGCTCGACGCCCACAGGCTGCCGAAGCCGGTGGCCGTGGCCAGGGCGCTGAAGAACACCGCCCGGGTCAGGCTCGATTGCAGGAGGTGGGAGGCGCCGGCCCGCCAGGCCATGACGAAATAGATGTGGAAGGCGACGCCGATGCCGAACAGCAGCGGCAGGGCGATGATGTTGGCGAAATTGAGCGGCTGGCCGATGACGACGCAGGTGCCGAGCGTCAGGAGGCCGGTGAGCACGATCGGGGCCATGGTGATGGCCACGTCCCGCGCGCGCCGCAGGACCGCGAACAGGAGCAGGGTGATGACGATGAATGACAGGACGCCCGCCTCGATGAAGGCCCCGGCGACCGTCCGCGCCCCGCGCTGGATGCCGATCGGGGTTCCCGTCGCCTTCGGCGCGACCGCCAGGACGGCCCGGGTGAAGCGCGCCAGAGTGGCGTTGTCGTTGGAATCGCCCTTGGGGATCACCGAGACCCGCGCCTCTCCGTCCGCCGCCAGCCAATCCCGGGCGATCTCGGGCGGCAGGGTGGCCAGGGTGACGGGCTTGGCGGCGAGGGCGGCGCGGGTCTCATCCAGGACGGTGTCCAGGCCCGGAATGATCGCCGCGCTGGCCCCCGCTCTGAGCCCCGGCGCGGCGGCGGCCAGCCACCTCAGATCGGCGGCCAGCCGCAGCGCCGGCCGGCCGCCGCGGGGGGAGGCGCGCGCGGCCGTGGTCAGGTCGGCCGCCGCCGCCGTGAGGCTCGCCGCCGTCTCGGCGTCGGTCGGCGGCGGGCTGACGACCACCGGATCGAGCGTCAGGTCGAGCAGGCTGGCGGCGTCGGCGATGGCCGCGAGCTTCTCCGCCTGATCGTCCGGTATAAAACTTTCGAGGGTGATGGTCTCGTTTACCTCGGGCAGCCGGTCGAGCTTGGCGGCCACCGCCCGCGCCGCGCCGAGACCTGGCGACATCACCTCCAGCGTGTTCGGCGTCTGCTCGGGATCCTTCATCAGGTCGAGGAGGGTCGACACCGATTCGGTGGCGCGACTTCGCAGGTGGATCGGGTTGAAGTCGAACCGCAGCCAGAAAATGAGGCAGGCGCAGAGCGCCGCGGCGATCAGGCCGCCTCCGACCACCGCCTGGCGATGGCCGAGAATGAAGGCGTCCAGGCGCTGGAGACCGGGGTAGCCCGCCGCGCGCCAGGGGGCGGCGGGGCCGGCGAGGCGCAGGAGCGCCGGCAGCAGGG
>DASRLN010000297.1:0-10535 GCA_035648435.1 Caulobacteraceae bacterium | reverse complement strand
CCTCGTCCTTCGGCGAGGCGGTCCCCCTCTCCCTACGGTGGAGGAGCTCCAGGCCAGCCAATCCGAGATGGGTGCATCGCCTAGCCACGAAGGGGAGGGAGGAAGCCCCTACATCGGATGCGCCGCGCGCCAGGTCTTCAGGGCGGCCAGGGTCTGGGTCACGTGCTCGTCGGGCTTGAGGTTGGAGTAGACGAAGATCACCTTGTCGTCGGGGGCGATGACGTAGGACGTCCGGTCAGAGTACCCCGGATGAATCGCCAGCGTGGAATCGTAGCTCTTGGCGATGGCGGCGTTTGGGTCGGCGGCGACCGCAAACTTGGAGCGGCATTCACTCACTGAAAACTTGGTCAGCTGGTCGATGTGCCCGGCCGTGACGCCGATCAGGGTCGCGCCCAGCCTGGCGTAGTCGGCCGAGGCGTCGGCGAACTCGTGCGCCTCGATGGTGCAGCCCGGCGTGAAGGCGGCGGGGAAGAAATACAGCACCACCGACCCCTTCTTCAGCGCGTCGGAAAGCCTGAACGGGAATTCCTTGCCGGCCTGGGAGGCCTGGGCCGAGAAGTCCGGCGCGGTCGCGCCGGCCTTCAGGGCGGCATGAGCGGGCGCGGCGGCGAGGAGGGTGAGGGCGCCGGCGGCGGCGAGAAGGCGGTTCATGAGAGGCGGCTCCGAGGGATGGCTTCGGCGGGTATGCGCCTTCGGCGCGCGCCCTTCCAGTGCGCTTGCCGCTCGCCGGCCTTTCGCCTAACCCTCCGCCCACCGCCACGAGGATCTCCGTCGATGCCGCTCGCTTTTCTCTTCCCCGGTCAGGGCAGCCAGGCCGTGGGCATGGCGCGCGAACTCGGCGAGGCATTTCCCAGCGCCCGCGCCGTCTTGGAGGAAGTCGATGACGCCCTGGGGGAGAAGCTCGCGCGCCTGATCGCCGAGGGACCGATCGAGGAACTCACCCTCACCCACAACGCCCAGCCGGCCCTGATGGCCGTCAGCCTGGCGGTGATCGCCACTCTGCGCTCCGATTTCGGCGTGCCGATCGAGAGAGCCGCCTTCGTCGCCGGCCATTCCCTGGGCGAATATTCCGCCCTCGCCGCGGCCGGCGCGATCAGCCTCCGCGACACCGCCCGCCTGCTTCGGCTGCGCGGCGAGGCGATGCAGCGCGCCGTGCCGGTGGGGGCCGGGGCCATGGCTTGCCTGATCGGTCCCAGGAGCGATGTCGCCATGGCCGAGGCCGCCGCCGAGGCGGGAAGCGCGGCGGGCGTGTGCGTGGTCGCCAACGACAACAACGCCGGCAATGTCGTCATCTCCGGCGACAAGGCCGCCGTTGATCTGGCCATCGAGACGGCCAAGGCGCTCGGCGCCCGGGTCATTGCCCTGAACGTCTCGGCCCCGTTCCATTGCCCGCTGATGCAGCCGGCCGCCGATGAGATGGCGCGGGCCTTGGCGCAGACCGCCATCAGCTCTCCGCGCGCGCCGCTCGTGGCCAATATCACCGCGCGGCCGACGCTGGATCCCGATCTCATCCGCGAACTCCTCGTCAGCCAGGTCACCGGCCGGGTGCGCTGGCGCGAGAGCATGGAGTGGCTGGCCGGGGAGGGCGCGGTCACGCTCTTCGCCGAAGCCGGGGCCGGCAAGGTCCTGACCGGCATGGTCAGGAGGATCGCCCCCGACGCGACCGGGCTGGCGCTGAATACCCCCGCCGATCTGGAAGCCTTCGCCAAACTCATCTGAAAGGAGGCCTCAAGGTGTTCGACCTTTCCGGCAAGACCGCCCTGGTCACCGGCGCCTCGGGCGGCATCGGCGGGGCGATCGTTCGCGCCCTCCACGCCCAGGGCGCCCATGTCGTCCTCTCGGGCACGCGCGAGCCGGCGCTGCGGGCTCTGGCCGACGAACTGGGCGCGGGGACCTCGGTGGTGGTCTGCGATCTCGCCGACGGCGCCGCCGTCGATCGCCTGTTCGCCGCCGCCGAAACGGCCGCCGGCGAGGTGTCGATCCTGGTCGCCAACGCCGGCGTCACCCGCGATGGCCTCTTGATGCGGATGAAGGACGCCGACTGGGACGCCGTCCTCAAGGTCAATCTCGAAAGCTACTTCCGCCTGTCCCGTTCGGCCCTGCGCGGCATGATGAAACGTCGCGCCGGCCGGATCATCGCCATCACCTCGGTGGTCGGCGTCACCGGCAATCCGGGCCAGGTGAACTATGCCGCCTCCAAGGCCGGCATGATCGGCTTTTCCAAGGCACTGGCCCAGGAGGTCGCCAGCCGCGACATCACCGTCAACTGCATCGCCCCCGGGTTCATCCAGAGCCCGATGACCGACGCGCTGACCGAAGTCCAAAAGACCCAGGTCACGGGCCGCATCCCGTTGGGTCGCCTGGGCGCCGGGGCCGACGTCGCCGCCGCCTGCGTCTATCTCGCCAGCGACGAAGCGTCCTGGGTCACCGGCCAGACCCTTCACGTCAACGGCGGCATGGCGATGATCTGAACGCCCCGCTTCCCCGCCTCTTGCGCGCCGCTGGCGGCGCCGAAAGGAACATGCTAGGCGGGCGGTCGAGTTTTAAACGGGGGCCGCGCCACCAGGGGCGCCCGATCGCAACGAGGGATTTTCCAGCCGATGTCCGACATTCTCGAACGCGTGCGCAAGATCGTCATCGAGCATCTGGACGCCGATCCGGAAAAGGTGACCGAAAAAGCCAGTTTCATCGACGACCTGGGCGCCGACAGCCTGGACAACGTCGAACTGGTGATGGCCTTCGAGGAGGAGTTCGACATCGAAATCCCCGACGACGCGGCCGAGCATATCCAGACCGTCGGCGACGCGGTGAAGTTCATCGGAGAGCGCCTGGGCGCCTGACGGCCCTGATGCACATGCGCCGCGTCGTCGTCACCGGCCTGGGGATGGTGACGCCCCTGGGCTGGGGCGTCGAGACCACCTGGAAAGCCATTCTCGCCGGCCGTTCGGGGGCCGGCCGGATCACCGCCTTCGATCCTGCCGACTACGCCTGCCAGGTCGCCTGCGAAGTTCCCCGCGTCGATGGGCGCGGAGGCGGCGGCCCCGATATCCCGGGCGCCTTCGACCCCGGGCAGGTGATGAGCCCGAAGGACCAGCGCCGGGTCGATGATTTCATCCTCTACGCCATGGCCGCCGCCGACGAGGCGGTGCGCGATTCCGGCTGGGCGCCGGAGGACGAGGCGGATCGCCGCCGTACCGGGGTCAATATCGGCTCGGGGATCGGCGGACTTTCGACCATCGCCGACACCGCCGTAGAACTGCACGAGAAAGGTCCCAGGCGGGTCAGCCCGTTCTTCATTCCCTCGGCCCTGATCAACCTCGCCTCGGGACAGGTTTCCATACGCCACCACTTCAAGGGTCCCAACCATTCGGTGGTCACCGCCTGCGCCACCGGCGCCCACGCCGTGGGCGACGCCATGCGGTTCATCCAGTGGGGCGACGCCGACGTGATGGTCGCCGGCGGGGCGGAGGCGGCGGTGTGCAAGATCGGCATCGCCGGGTTCATCGCCTGCCGGGCCATGTCCACCCACTTCAACGACGATCCCACCCGCGCATCCAGGCCCTATGACAGGGACCGCGACGGCTTCGTGATGGGCGAGGGCGCCGGCGTCCTGGTGCTGGAGGAGTTGGAACACGCGAGGAAGCGCGGGGCGAAGATCTACGCCGAGGTGATCGGCTACGGCCTCGCCGGCGACGCCTTCCACATCACCGCCCCGGCCGATGACGGCGACGGCGGCTACCGCGCCATGGAAGCGGCCATCGGCCGCGCCGGCCTCGTCCCGGCCGACATCGACTACATCAACGCCCATGGCACCTCGACCCCGCTCGGCGACGAGATCGAACTTGGGGCGGTCGAACGGCTGTTCGGCCAGGCCGCCGGCAAGACCGCGATGTCATCGACCAAGTCGGCCATCGGCCATCTGCTGGGCGCGGCGGGCGCGGTCGAGGCGGCCTTCGCCGTCCTCGCCCTGCGCGACCAGATCGCCCCGCCGACCATCAACCTCGACAATCCGTCGGTCGATTCTCCGGTCGATCTGATTCCCAATCGGGCAAAGCCGATGAAGATCGAGATCGCGCTTTCGAACAGTTTCGGCTTCGGTGGCACCAACGCCTCGGTGATCTTCAGACGCGCGCCGTGACACCCGGCGGCGGCGATCCTGGCGCGGTGAGTCTCGGCCGTCGCATCGGCGTGGCGGCGGCCGGCGCCGCGGTACCGCTCCTTCTCGTCCTGCTGTTCGTCCTGCTGTGGTCCCTGTGGACCTTCAATGGACCCGGTCCCGCCGCGGCGGCGGGGCGGTCCACCGACGTCATCCTGCGTCCCGGCGCCCGCCTGCCGGAGATCGCCGCCGCCCTGCGCCGCGCCCATGTGATCGGCTCCGACGCCGTCTTCGTCGCCGCCGCCGAGGTCACCGGTTCGGCTCACCTGCTCAAGGCCGGGGAATATGATTTCGCCTCCCGCGCCTCCATGGCCCGGGTGATGGCGGCGATCCGTGACGGCCGCGTGGTCCGCCATTTCGTCACCATCCCCGAAGGAACCACGTCCCAGGGGGTGATCGACACCCTCACCCGCGCCGATTTTCTCTCCGGCGTCGCCCCGGTGCCCCCGGAAGGCGCCGTGCTGCCGGAAACCTACGAGGTGCTTCGCGGCCAGGATCGCTCCGCCGTCCTCCAGCGGATGATGGACGCGCGCGACAAACTGCTCGCCGATTTGTGGACCCGTCGCCGCGACGGCCTGCCCTACCAGAACCCCGACCAGGCGGTGATCCTGGCCTCGATCATCGAGAAGGAGACGGCCAAGCCCGACGAGCGGCCGCGCATCGCCGCGGTGTTCGTCAACCGCCTGGGCAAGAACATGCGCCTGGAGAGCGACCCGACGGTGATCTACGGCCTGACCCAGGGCCGGCCGCTCGGCCACGGCCTCAAGGCCTCCGAACTGGCCGCCCCCAGCCCCTACAACACCTATCTGCTGGCCGGCCTGCCGCCGACCCCGATCGCCAACCCCGGCCGCGCCGCCCTGGCCGCCGCCCTCGATCCTCCGAGGACGGACGATCTCTACTTCGTCGCCGACGGGACCGGCGGCCATGTCTTTTCCGCCTCCTTCGAGGAACACCGGAAGAACGTCGCCCGCTGGCGCGCCATCGAACTGGCGCGGGCCGCCGGCCTGCCCCGGTGAGCGTCCGGCGCGGCCTGCTGCTGGTCGTCTCCAGCCCGTCGGGGGCCGGCAAGACGACCCTCGCCCGCCGCCTCGTCGCCGACTGCGCCGAAGTGGATCTTTCGATCTCCGCCACCACCCGCGATCCGCGGCCCGGCGAGGCGGACGGACGCGAATACCGCTTCCTTTCGGCCGCGCAATTTCAGCGCCTGGTCGATGACGACGCCTTCCTAGAGTGGGCCGATGTCCACGAACACCGCTACGGCACCCCGCGGGCGCCCATCGACGCGGCTCTGGCGAGCGGCCGCGATGTCCTCTTCGACATCGATTGGCAGGGCGCTCGCGCGATCGCCGAAAAGGCGCCGGCCGACACCGTCCGGGTCTTCGTGCTGCCCCCCTCGATGGCCGAACTCGCCCGTCGCCTGCACACCCGGGCCCAGGACAGCGATGAGGTCATCGGCCGCCGCCTCGCCCGGGCCAAGGGCGAGATCGCCCGCTGGAGCGAATACGACTACATCCTCGTTAATGTGGACGTGGACCACGCCTACCGCGATCTGCTCGCCATCTACCACGCCGAACGCCGCCGCCGCCGCCGCAACCCCTGGCTGGAAAGTTTCGTGCGCGGTCTGATCGACGAGGAAACCTGAACCCAGCTACGGCTTTCCTGCCCCGCGCGGCGGGAAGGGGGACCGCCTCGCCGATGGACGAGGTGGTGGAAGGGGCGCGAGGCGGGCGCCCTGAGGCTCGTTCACGCGGCTTTGCGCCCCCTTTCGTCACGGCGCGAGGAACAGCGCCGCGCCACCGCCCCCGCGAGGAGGCGGGGGAGGATAAAATGGGTAAAATGGGGACATGATATCATTAGGAAAATGGGGACATGATATCATTACCATTTTATTCCCGACCCAGCCGCGCCTTGGCCAGCGCCAGGAACCCCGCAACCGCCACCCTCTCCGCCCGCGCGTCGGCGTCCACGCCCGCCGCCGCGCACAGCGCCTCGCCGCCCAGCGCCCGCAGTGACGATCTCAGCTTCTTGCGCCGCTGGCCGAAGGCAGCCCGCGCCACCTCCCGCAAGGCGTCGATCACCTCCGCCTCCGGCCGCTCGGCCAGCGGAACCAGCCTGACCACCGCCGAGGCCACCTTGGGCGGCGGCGTGAAGGCCCGCGCCGGCAGGTCCATGGCGATCGCCGCCGAACAGAGCGCCTGGGTCAGCACCGCCAGCCGGCCGTAGTGTTCTCCTCCGGCCGGCGCGACGATCCGTTGCGCGACCTCTTTCTGGAACATCAGCGTCATGCTCGCCGGCCGGAAGGGGCCGGTGAGCCATTTGACCAGCAGCGGCGTTCCCACGTTGTAGGGCAGGTTGGCGACGACCGTCGTCGGCCGCTCCCCGGTCAGGGCCGCTTCATCGACGATCAGCGCATCGGCCTCAACGACGGTCAGCCGGCCGCCGGCGGCTTCCCCGAGCTCGCCAAGGATCGGCGCGAACCGGCCATCGCGCTCCACCACCAAGACCTCGGCCCCGGTTTCGAGCAGGGCGCGGGTGAGGCCTCCCGGCCCCGGCCCGACCTCAAGCACGAGGTCTCCGGCGCCCACGCCCGCCAGCCGCGCGATCTTGCGGCAGATGTTGAGGTCGAGCAGGAAATGCTGGCCGAACCGCTTGTCGGGCGTGAGCCCCCGGGCGGCCAGAACCTCCCGCAGCGGCGGCAGATCGACCAGGTTCATCTGGCCGAGGCGAGCGCCATGGCGTGGCCGGTCATGCCGCGACTTGCCAATCTTCGAGCTTCAGCCCCGGAACGCGCCGGAACTCGGCGGTGTTGTGGGTGATCAGGACCAGAGCCCGGGCGAGAGCCTGACCGGCGATCAACACGTCGTAGGCTCCGATCGGCACGCCGGCCAGAGCCAGGGCGGCGCGCACTTCGCCTGAACGCCGCGCGTCTTCGCGGTCGAAATCGAGCACTTCGAATTGCAGCGCCTCGACTCGCGCCAGGTTTTCGGTCACCGCGCGGCCCTTGTAGGCCCCGAAGTAGAGTTCGTGGGCCACGATCGACGGCAGGGCGAAGTCCTCCGGCCGATGACGGCGCAGGCCCGCCACGACATTCGCGTCGCTCTTCATGAGGGCGATGACGGCGTTGCTGTCGAGGAGAAATTTCACCTGAACAGGTCCAGCCCGGGCTGCTCCCGGGCCGAGGGTTGCTCGGCCACCGCGGCCACGAAGTCCTCGTCCAACGGGCCGACCACGGCCTCCAGCCAGGCCCAGTCCCGGGCGATCGGCTCGAGAATCAGGGCGCCGCCGCGCCGCCGGATTCGCACCCTGTCGGCATTGACGCGGAATTCCTTCGGCAGGCGCACTGCCTGCGAGCGGCCGGTCCAGAAGACCTTGGCAATGTCCATGTCGCGTTCCGATGATATGTATTATTCAAACATATCACCCGGCCGCGCCGACCTCAAGCCCCGCGCCTGGCCGCGATCTCGGCGGCCAGGCGAATGGCGGCGATCAGGCTGTCGGGACGGGCGACGCCGCGGCCGGCGATGTCGTAGCCGACTCCGTGGTCGGGCGAGGTGCGTACGATCGGCAGGCCCAGGGTCACGTTCACCCCGCCCCAGAAATCCAGCATCTTGACCGGGATCAGGGCCTGGTCGTGATACATGCACAGGACCGCGTCGTAGCCCGCGCGCGCCTCGGCGTGGAACAGGCTGTCGGCCGGCGCCGGCCCGTGGGCGGCGATCCCCAGATCCTTCAGCGCCTGGACCGCCGGGGCGATGATCTCCGCCTCCTCGCGGCCCAGGGCGCCGCCTTCGCCGGCGTGCGGATTGAGCCCGGCCACCGCCAGGCGCGGCGCCTCGATCCCGAAATCGCGCCTCAGGGCCCGCGCCGTCACCCGGCCGGCGTTGACCACCGCCGCCAGGGTGATCAGGCCGGCGACCCTGGCCAGGGGTTCGTGGATGGTGACCAGCGCCACCCGCAGGCCCGGCGCGGTCAGCATCATCACCGGCCCCTTGCCGCCGCCGTCGTCGATCGCCCGGGTCAGTTCGCCGAGGAACTCGGTGTGGCCGGGGAAGGCGAAGCCGGCTTCATAGAGCGGGGCCTTGGCGACCGGCGCGGTGACCAGGCCGCTGGCCGCGCCGCAGAGCGCCAGCCCGGCGGCGGTCTCGATCCAGCGGATCACCAGCGGCGCGGCGGCGGCCGACGCCTGGCCGGCCACCACCGGCGCGGTCAGCGGAATGTCCAGCACCGGCAGGGCCTCGCCGAACGACGCCGCCGCCTCCGCCCCGCCGCTCACCTGGCGGACGATCGAGCCGCCGGCGGCGGAGGCGGCGGCCAGTGACTGGGCGTCGCCCACCACCATGAACGCCGGCCCCTCGCCGCGCAGCGCCCGCCAGGCCTTGACCACGATCTCCGGCCCGATCCCCGCCGGATCGCCGAGACTGAGCGCGAGCGGCGCCGTCGTCACCTAGTGCACTGACCCGGTCGGAGGATCCGCCGAGTCGCTGGCGAGCCGCATCATCTGTTTGAGACTGAACACTAGGATTTCGCCCGGTCGCGCATCGCGGTCATGGTTTCTCGATTCGGCCGGACGGGGAACGCGGGACCGAGGGTTCCAACCGGCGGACGGCGCCCCTCAGATCGGGCGATCCATCGACCACGGCGAGGAATCGTCGGTCAGCGGTGACGACAAAGGTCCGCTCCCGGATCGCCATCGCCAAGTAGAGGCAGTCATAGACCGGATGCGCCAGGCTCTCCGCAAGATCCGCGGCGGCCAGAATGTCCCGTTCGATCGCGTAGGTGGTCACCGGCGCATTGGTGAGTTCCAGCAGCCGCGTCCGGGCTTCATCGGCCCTGATCTGCCCCTGCCGTGAACGCCGCCAAAGCGCGTTGGCGACCTCGATCAGCCACAACGCCGGAGCGATCAACTCCTCGTCGAGGAGGGTGTCGGCCGCTTCCTTGCCGGGCTCGTCGAGAACCCATTTCAGCGCCACCGATGCATCGATGACGATGCTCACCGGCCGTCGCGATCCTCACGGATCAGATCGGCCGAGTCGCCGATGATCCGTCCCCGCGTCTCGTCGCGAAGCCTGGCGGCGCGTGCGCGAAAGCCATCGCGCCCCGCCTTGAGTGCTTCCTGGAGAATAGCCCGATGCTCGGCTTCCGCGCTCCTGCCATGGTCGAGGGCGCGGCGCTTCAGAGCCTCCACCACAGCCAGCGGCACATCGCGAACGAGAAGTTGAGCCATGCCGCGGCGCTATCACATGATAGCGGCGCGGGCAATCAGGCCGCGCGGCCCGGGCTGGCGGCCTGCCGCTGATTGGTGGTTGTCGCCGCCGCCCCGGCCGCCGCGGGATGCTCCGGCGCGCCGCGGGCCGGAGCTTCGGAGGCGCGGTCGTATTTCAGGTCCGCCGCCCACACCACCGTCCGCAGGACCATGGCGTGGCTGGCGTTGGGATAGGCCTTGAACGCCAGCCGTTCGCCGGCCCTGACCAGCACCTGGACGCTCTGGCTGGCGCGCAGAGTGGTCTCCAGGGGGGGCCGGCCCATCCTGGCCTCGGGCTCGGTCGCCGCCGTTCTCGATGCACACTTCCACGCTGCCGGCCTCCGCGGTGGCGACGGCGACGGTGTGGACGGCGATGCGCACGACCATGTCCCGATCCCGCTCGATCCACGTCTCCGTCCCGCTGGCCCCGGCGGAATCAGCGCTCCGCCCTGCGGCACATTGAGGAAATGCTCGTCCGCGTCGTTGAGCTTGTAGTGGCTCATCACTGTTGCCTCCGTGGCGCCCCGGGCCTTCAAACGCCGCGCGCCGGCGTTCGCTCCCCGCCAGAGCGGATCGGGCTTCTCGGACCTGCGAAATCCGCTTGACATTTTCGTCCACCCGAGAACCGTTGCTCGACCTTGACCGTGTGCTCCCCGGCGGAGGTGTTCGCGGGGAGCGGATCATCCGATTAACCGGCGTCGGAGAGTTCCCATGGCGACCGTAACCAGCGAAACCGCCCTGAACGCCGCGATCGTGGCCGCCGATGACGCCGCCGCCGACACCGGCGCGATGACCATCGACATCACCGCCGGCTTCTCGCTGACCACCGCGCTCGAAGCGATCAATCTGAAGGCCGGCAACAGCCTGACCATCGCGGGAACCAACGCGGGTGGCGCGAAGTCCCAGACCCTCGACGGCGGCCATGCGCAGCGCGGCCTGTTCGTCTATGCCGGCACGGTGACGATCGAGAACCTGGCGCTGAACGACATGACCGCCGAGGGTGGCGATGGTGGCAACGGCAGCGGCGGTCGCGGCGGCGGTGGCGGCGGCGCGGGCCTCGGCGGCGCGTTGTTCGTCGCCGGTGTCAGCGATGGCGTCGGCGGGGTCAACGTCACCCTCGACAACGTCACCTTCAAT
>DASRLN010000296.1:0-12809 GCA_035648435.1 Caulobacteraceae bacterium | reverse complement strand
GGCGGGGGCGCGGGCGGCCATGGCGGCGGCGAGATCCAGGCGCAGGGTCATGCAGAAGGCGGCGCCGCCGGAGAGCATGAACGGGGCGAGATCGACGCCGACCACCCGGTAGCCGCGCTCGGCGAGGCGGGCGCGCAGGGTGAGGGAAGGCGCCGCCATGATCACCGTCCGGTCCAGGCTGACGGCGTTGACGCAGAAGGCGGCGGCGTCCTCGGCCGTAGCCTCGATGAGCAGGTGGCTCGGGACGAGGTCGCGCAGGCGGCCTTCGGCCGCGGCGGTGAGGGCCGGCGGATAGTAGAGAATCTCGCCGCCCGAGAGCGGGCAGAAGCAGGTGTCGAGGTGATAGAACCGTTCGCTGGCCAGGGGCAGGTGAACGACCTGCTGGCCGAAGTGGGCGGCGACGGCGGCGGCGGATTCGGGGCTCGAGCGCGGACCGCTGCCGACCCAGAACAGGCCGCGCGAGGTGTCCCAGATGCAGTCGCCGGCGCCTTCCTGGAAGCAACCGTCGATCTGGACGACTTCGTCGAGCACGCCCTGGCGGACGAGGGCCGCGAGGGCGGCGAGGTAGTGCGGCTCCTCGCCGATGCGCTCGGGGTGGCGGAAGCGGGCGGCCAGCGCCCGGCGGCCGAGCACGATGGCGGCATTGGCGGGGAAGACCATGTCCGGCAGGCCGGAGGCGCCGGGAGCGACATGGACCTGGCCGCCGCTGTCCTCGATGGCCATGCGCAGGCCGGCCCAGGCGGCCAGCGCCCTGGCGTGGTTGCCGGAGGGATCGGCGGTCCATGCCTCCGGCTTCATCCACGGATTGATCTGGTAATGGACATCGTAGTTGGCCGGATCGATCATCAGGTAGGTCGGCTGGGCGCGCATGGGGTGTCCTTTGGGTCCTCGCCTGGCTCGCCGATTCGTTCGCCGGCCAAACGAAGATGGCAGGGCGCGCCGCTAACGAAAAGTGGATGAAGGCTAGGGAATTGTCGAATTTTCTGCCATATTGCCATGGTCTGGCTGGCGAAATGGCAGGAATTCATCCATGGATGACCTCGATCGCCGCCTCGTCGGGCTGCTGCGCGCCAACGCCAGGACGCCGGTGGCGAGTCTGGCAAAGTCGCTGAAGGTCTCGCGCGGGACGGTGCAGAACCGCATCGACCGGATGATGGCGCGCGGCGCCATCGCCGGCTTCACCATCCGCGCCCGGCCGGAGGCGGATGGCGGCCGCGTGCGGGCGATCATGGCCATCGCCGTGGAAGGCGAACGCTCCGGCGCCGTCCTGCGCGCCTTGCGGCGGTTTCCCGAGGTCGCGGCGGTGCACATGACCAACGGCCGCTGGGACATGATCGCCGAACTCGACACCGAGAGCCTGGCCGGGTTCAGCGGGGTACTGGATTCGATCCGCCTGATCGAGGGCATCTCGGCCACGGAGACGAGCCTGCTGCTGACCACGCACCGGCTGTGAGAAAGGGGCCGCGGCGGACGACTCTCTCACCGGCGGCGGGCGGGCGCCTCGGCCAGCGACGTGCCCACCACCCACAGGCAACCGCCAAACGAGATCAGATCCTTGAGAAGGAATTCACCGATCCCCCCAGAAAGGGCGAAGGGTCCAGTGAATCCGGACTGAATGACGCCGGGCGTGCTCAGCATCTGCGTTAGGGTGACGAAGTAGATGAACATACCCATGGCGCCGCCGAGGATAGACAGGCGCGGATCCAGAATACGTCCCGCGACCAATAGCCCGGTCGCAATCTCGAATACGCCGAGAAACTCCGCGCCACCCTTGATTCCCAATATGGCCGGCAACCATGAAAGGATCGGACTGTTGGTAATGAAGAGAGCGACGCCAGATTGTTCATAGGCGACGAACTTCAGGCCGCCAAACCAGAGGAAGATGAGCGCGAGGGCGAAGGTGAGCCACCAGCCGCCGAGCGTTGCCAGTCCGTCACGCGCGGTGATGCCACCGCGCGGCCAGCGATCTGTCGTCACGGTTGCGACGTTTTCCATCTCAAGCCTCGCTCAATATGTCGGTTGCAGCGGCATCGGCGGTACGAGCACGGCGTCGATGACGTAGATCAGGCCGTTATCGACCTGCATCGGCTGCCCGATGATGTGCGCGCCGTTGACCGTGAGCCCGCCGCCTTCGTTCTTGAACACGAGCGGCATGCGATTGACCGTATCGACCACGACCGCCGCGTTGCCGGCCAGCCCGGTGTCGATCGCCTGCATCGACACAATGCCGGTGACCAGGTGAGCCCCCAGCGCGGTCTTGAGCACGTTCCGGGCGTCCGGCATCATCAACCTGTCGAGCTTGGCTTGCGGGACTTTGGCGAAAGCCGCGTCGTTGGGCGCGAACAGGGTGAAGGGTCCGGGACCCTCCAGCGTCTTGTCGCTTCCCGCCGCCTTGCTAGCCGCCAGGAGCTTGGTGAAGTTCCCCGCCTGCTGGGCCGCGCCGACGATGGTCGCGGCGTTGACGGCGCCGGCGATCAGGGCCGCGGCGACCGCGACCAGTATCAGTGTTCGTTTCATTGCGGTGTTCACTCCAAGATCGCTGGACGGTTCAGCGACGTTACAAGTTTCTCCGTGGAGATATCCCGGTGGCGGCAAATTGACGCGACCGATCGTGGAGAATAGAAATCCCATGGCAAATGCCAAGGCGTGGCAAGTGTTCACCGGAGACCGGCGTTTTATGAGACTTTGCGGTAAAATTGCTCGGATAATCTCACGCAAGAGTCACGGGTCGCGTTTAGCTCTGGAAGCCGGGACGCTGTTCGCGGCAATTTCCGCCCGCGATTCGATAGTGCGAAGTCTAACATTTGTTACACCCCGCAACCCTTGACAAGGCGCCCGAGGGGCGGCCCATTTCCCGGAAGGGGCATGCCCCGCGATCGGGCGTCTGTTCGGATTTCGGCGGCTGGCCGGCCCCGGCGATGGCCCGCGCCCGGAAGCGGCTGTCACCTTTTGTCCGGAGCGCGCGAAGTAGGCAGAACCGCCCCGATCGTCGGATGGGCGTCCTTGGGATTCGCAGCGCGCAACCAGACTCATCGATGACCGACCTCCCGCCCAGGATCACAGCACTCGATTGGTACGCCACCATGCCACCGCCTTCGTTGTGGAGGCACGACGAGATCGGGCATCTGAGCATCCGCCGGTACACCGGCACCTCCGCCGAAATGCGCCAACCGGCGCTCGACGACAACCTTCTCTGCATGCACCTGGGAGGGCCGAAGCGTGTGACGCGGTGGCGGGGCGGCCGGGCGAGCGTACATGACGTGGAACTCGGCGCCCTGACCATCCTGCCGGCTCACCAGACCAATCGCTGGCTGACCACCGATCCGGTCGATTTCGCGCATCTGACACTGACCGACACCCTGATCGACCAGGTTCTCGCCGAGGAATTCGGCAAAGGACCCGCGGCCTCGGAACTCCTCGATCAGGTCGGTATGCGCGATCCCTTCCTCGAGACGCTGTTCCGAAGTCTGCTGCTGGCGATCGCGTCGCGGGAGGACGGCGGGCGCCTCTATCCCGACAGCCTGCTGGTGGTGCTCGCCACCACCTTGATCGCCCCATTCCACGGCGAGACCCCAGGCCAAGGCGTCGGTGCTGACGCCCAAGGGCGGCCTGTCCGGCTGGCGGCTTCGGCGCGTCATCGACTATATGGCGGCGAACCTGGCGGCGGACGTCGGTCTGGCCGACCTGACCACCCTGACGGGACTGAGCCGGGCCCAGTTCTTCCGCGCGTTCAGGCAATCCACCGGATTGAGTCCACATCGCTATCTGTCGGGCTTGCGGCTGGACAAGGCCCAGATGCTCTTGGACGACACCAGCCTCGACCTTGAGGCGGTCGCCGACGCGGTCGGGCTCCGCGCCGGCGCGCGCTTCAGCGCGCGGTTCAAGCAGCGCTTCGGCGTCGCGCCTCGACTCTATCGCCAGTCGAGGCGGTAGCCGGCCCGCCGCCCGGGTCCGCAGTCGCATGAGCGATCACATATTCATCGCCGAGGTCGTTCAGCCGGTCCTGATCAAGGACGGCGGCCTGTTTCTGGCCTGCCGGGCGGACGGTGAGATCACCACCGCCTGCGGTTCCGGGCTCGGACTGTTCCACCGCGATATGCGCTATCTCAGCCAGTACGAACTGCGCCTCGGCGGCGAGCCGTGCCTGACTCTGATGACCAGCGCCGCGCGGGGTGGACAGTCGGTGCATGAACTCACCAACGCCGCGATCCGGCAACTGGACGGCGACCCGTTGGACCTGCAAAGCCTCGGATTCCGCCTTGAGAGGTCGGTCGATGGCGAGGCCGAGACGCTCACCGATCGGATGGTCCTGCGCAACTTCACCAGGCGGCCGGTGTCCTTTCGCCTGTCGGTGACCATGGACGCGCTGTTCGAGGATCTGTTCGAACTGCGCGGGGCGACGCCAAAGACGCGAGGCGCGCCGCGTGTGGTTTCGGCCACCAAGTCCGGCCTCGATTTCCGTTATCACGGCGCCGACGGCGTCGTTCGCTCCTTCAGCGTCGCCTTTTCCCGACCGCCGGTGCTGACGAGGCGACGGGGCGCGCGCGTGGCGGCGTTCGACGTGCGTCTCGACAGCCAGGCGAGCGAGACGATCGACATCACTTTCGGCGTCCGCGAGCAGGGCGAGCCGGCGGTCGCCCGTCCGCCCGAGCCGCCATTCTACAGTGCGGTGCGGGTCTCGAGCGACGATGCGATCCTCGATCGGGTCATGGAACGTTCCCTGCGAGACCTGGCGATGTTGCGGACCGGACTGGAAAGCAACTTCATCGCCGGGGGCATGCCATGGTTCGTGGCGCCCTTCGGACGCGACAGCCTGTTGGCGGCCATCCAGACACTGGCCTTTGATGCGCGCCCGGCGGAAGGCGTCGCCCGCCTGTTCGCCGCCCTCCAGGGGCGCCACGACGATCCGGTCACCGGCGAGCAGCCCGGCAAGATCGCCCACGAACTGCGGCTGGGCGAGATGGCCCGCCTGGCGGAAGTCCCCCATCGGCCGAGCTACACATCGATCGACTCGACACCACTGTTCCTGGTCCTGATCGGCCGGCACGTGGAATGGACCGGCGGTGTGGCGCTGTTCGAAGAGCTGCGCCCAAGCATCGACGCCGCCCTGGACTGGATGGGCCGCGAAATCGCCGCCGACGAGCGCGGTTACCTGACCTACAGCGGCGAGACGCCGGAAGGGCCGATCAACCAGGGGTGGAAGGATTCCACCTTCGGCGTGCCGCGAAAGGACGGCGGCGTTCCCGAGGCCCCGATCGCGCTCTGCGAGGTCCAGGGCTACGCGTATCTCGCCCAGACCGTGATGGCGGCGGCCTTCCGGCGGCTCGGCGACACGGCGCGGGCCGATCGCCTGGCGGCGGCGGCGGCGAGGCTGCGCAAGCGCTTCAACCGGGACTTCTGGATGGAGGACGAGGGTTGCTGGGCGCTGGCCTTGGAGAAGGGGGGCCGGCAGGTGACGGTGGTCACCTCCAACGCCGGCCAGGTCCTGTGGTCGGGTATCGCCGACGCCGGCAAGGCGGCGCGGACGGCGGAGAGGATGCTGCGGCCCGACATGGACAGCGGATGGGGCATCCGCACGCTCTCGACCCTGGAAGAGGCCTACAACCCGCTCAACTAT
Organism: Caulobacteraceae bacterium; assembly: GCA_035648435.1. Classification (GTDB taxonomy): domain Bacteria; phylum Pseudomonadota; class Alphaproteobacteria; order Caulobacterales; family Caulobacteraceae; genus Acaudatibacter. The sequence goes on along the minus strand of DASRLN010000296.1, from coordinate 7,192 downwards.
CACCTCGGCAGCGTCTGGCCGTTCGACAACGCCCTGGTCGTGGCCGGCTTGCGCCGCCATGGGTTCGATGCGGCGGCGGTGAAGATCTTCGACGGGGTGCGGGCGGCGGGCGAGTGTTTCGCGCTCGGCCGGCTGCCGGAATTCTATGTCGGGTTTCAGCGCGAGATCGACCTGTTTCCGGCCCGCTGCCCATTCGCCGAGCCGTTGCAGGCGTGGTCCTCGGGAGCGGTCCCCTACATGCTCGCCTCGCTGCTTGGCTTGCGTCGAGGGCGCCTGGGGGTGCAATTCGACCGGCCGCTGCTGCCCACCGGCGTCGATCGGCTGCACATCGCCGGCCTCGCCATGGGCGAGGCCCGGTTCGACTGCGATATCGTTCGCGAACCGTCGGGCGGGATCGTGGCCAAGAGCGGGAAAGCACGGAGCGCGAACCGATGAGCGACAAGCCCCTGGCCGCCCAGAGAGCGATCATCACCGGCGCCAGTTCGGGGATCGGCGCGGCCATCGCCCGCGCCTTCGCCGAGGCCGGCGCGGCGGTGGTGGTCAACCACCACGGCCAGGCGGACGCCGCCAGAGGGGTGGTCGAGGCCATCCTGGCCACGCAAGGCCGCGCGGTCGCCGCCGCCGCCGACGTCTCGCGCCCCGGCGATATCGAGCGGCTGTTCGACGTCGCGGGCGAACATTTCGGTGGCGTGGACATCCTCGTCGCCAACGCCGGAATGCAGAAGGACGGGGCCTTCACCGAACTCAGCCTCGCCGACTGGCGGGCGGTGATCGATCTGGACCTGGGCGGCGCCTTCCTGACCGCCCAGGAGGCTGTGCGGCGTTTCCGCCGCCAGGGGATCGACCCCAAGCGATCCAAGGCCATGGGCAAGGTGCTGTTCGTAAGCTCGGTCCACCAGACTATCCCCTGGGCCGGCCACGCCAACTACGCCGCCGCCAAGGGCGGGGTGAAGATGCTGATGGAGACCATGGCCCAGGAACTCTCGCCCGAAAAGATCAGGGTCAACGCCATCGCCCCCGGGGCCATTCGCACGCCCATCAACAAAGCCGCCTGGAGCACGCCGGCGGCGATGCGCAAGCTTCTGAAGTTGATCCCCTACGATCGCATCGGGGAAGCCGAGGAAGTGGCCGCCGCCGCCGTCTGGTTGGTCTCCGACGTCGCCGACTATGTGGTCGGAACCACCCTGGCCATCGACGGAGGCATGTCCCTCTACCCATCCTTCGCCCATGGGGGTTGAGGACGCGGGTGCGGCTCAACTGGGCTGGCTGGCCAGATCGCGCAAGGCGGCGCGCAGGCTCTCCTCCATGGTCGGGTGGTAGAAGGGCAGGGCCAGAGCCTTTTCGGCGGTCATTTCGAGCTGGGCGATCCAGGTCAGCATCTGGGCCAGGTGTTCGACCGCCGGCCCGAAGAGTTCGCCGCCGACGATGACGCCGTCCTGCTTGCGGGCGTAGACGCGCAGCACGCCGGGATCGCGCCCGTCCACGCGCGCCCGGCCATTGTCCGCCGAGCAGCCGATGGCCCATCCCTTGGCCTTCTCTGGATCGTAGCCCGCGCCGACCATCGCGATATCGGGGTCGGTGTAGGCCACGGCGAGATTGGTTGCCGGCGGTCGGCGCTCGATCCTGGGGTATCGCGCGGCGTTCGATCCCGCCAGTTCGCCCTGGGAGGCGGCTTCGTGCAGCACCGGTCTGGCGGCGTCGGCGTCGCCGGCGATGAAGACGGCGCCGTCGCCGCAACGCATGGTCGCCAAGTCGAATTCGGGGACGCCGCGGTCGTCGGTCGCCAGGCCGCTCATGTTGAGATCGAGGCCGTCCAGGCTCGGCGGACGCCCGGCGGCGGAAAGCACATAGTCGAACGAGGCGCTGGTCGGACGGCCCTGGCCCTTGCGCCAGGAGACCCGCACCTGGCCATCGCCGATCCGCCGCGCCTGGACCTCGACGCCCAGACGCATGGCCAGTTCGCGCCCGAGCACCGCGCGCGCGGCCTCGTGGACCACCGGGTCGGCGATGGCGCCGATCGTCTCGCCTTCGTCGAACAGCGTCACCCGCACACCCAGCCTGGCGAAGGCGATGGCCAGCTCCAGGCCCAACGGGCCGGCGCCGATCACCGCCAGCGAACCGGGAAGCGTAGGGAGGTCGAAAACCGTTTCATGGGTCAGCACGCGCTCGCCGCAAGCTTCGGAAAGAGACGCCGGGACGCGGGGGCGCGCGCCGGTGGCGATGACGATGGCGCGGGAATCGATGCGGGAGTGATCGTCCACGACGAGGCTGCCGGGACCGTCGAAACGCGCGTGACCGGCCAGTTTCTCCCGGGCCGGAATGGCCGCCACGTCCTTCAGCACGGCGGCGACGAAGTGGTCCCGCTCGCGCCGCACGCGGGCCATGACCTTCGGTCCATCCACCCAGATCTCGGCGCGGCGGCCGACGCCGAACCTTGGGGCATCGCGCATGTCTCTCGCCGCACGCGCCGCCGCCAGCAGCAGTTTGGAGGGCATGCAGCCGACCCGCGCGCAGGTGGTGCCGCCCGGCCCCGCCTCGATCAGCAGCGTCCTGGCGCCGGCTTTGGCGGCGGCGCGGCGGGCGGCGAGCCCCGCCGACCCGGCCCCGATGATCGCGACGTCACACGAAAGCTGCTTCATCGGCCTCATTCCCCGCGCTCGTCCGGCGCGACGCTTTTCCCGGCCCGATCGTTTAGATGCGGTCCATCCCGGGGTCGAGCCCGCGCCGCGCGGGGTGAGACTTTTCGCGCGTCCGCGCGCGGAGTCTCAAAATCAGACCGGCGGGCGCATCGCTTGGCGACCGCGGGCATTGCTGGGCGGACTCGTGGTGTTCACACTCCCGTGACGCGCCCCGCCCACAGGAGACTAACGGATGAACGTCGTAAAATCGGCCGCGATCGGCTTGGCCATGGTCACCATCGCCGGCGCCGCCGCGCTGGCGCAGCCCGCGTCGGCCCAGACCATGACCGCCCACGACAAGAGGATGATGCATTCCTGCATGGCCATGTCCGGCGACGCGATGATGAACGACACCGGCTGCATGACGATGATGAGGAAGATGCACATGTCGGACGCGGACATGAAGACGATGATGTCGTGCAAGGCGATGTCTCACGACGCGATGATGGCCAACGCCGACTGCGCCTCGATGATGAAGATGCATCCGGGCATGAAGAAGATGGGCTCCGGCAAGATGTAGCCGTTCGGCCGGCCCGGAACGGGCGTCGCGCGCCATTGCGCCGTCGCCCGCTGGCGCTATCCTCGCGCCATGATGGATGAGGCGAGATGGCGGAGCGACGGGGTGCGGGTGGTTCCGGGCGACCGCCTTGACGCCGACACCGCCCAGATGCCGGGGATGACCCGAGCCGCGGCGATCACCCACGCCAGGATGGGCGCGCGGACGCTGTGGGCTGGAACGGTCCGCATCCACGCCGGCGCCAAGACCGGCGCCCATCATCACGGCGATCTGGAAAGCGTGATCTATGTGGTCAGGGGCCGGGCGCGGATGCGCTGGGGCGAGGCGCTGGAATTCGTCGCCGAGGCCGGTCCCGGCGATTTCATCTACGTGCCGCCGTTCGTTCCCCACCAGGAGATCAACGCCTCCGACGACGAAACCCTGGAGTGTGTCCTGGTGCGAGGCGGCGGTGAGGCGGTGGTCGTCAACCTCGACATCACGCCGGCCGAACCGCCCGAAGGGATCGCCTGGGTGGACAGCATCCACAAGCCTGCGTGAGCGGGGCAAGCGGCGCGGTCCCAGACTGGAGGCGATGACGATCCATGGCCGGAGATTACGAATACCGTGGGCTGATGGCGCGGGCATGGGATCTGCTGCGCGGTGATACGTCCACCTGGCCGGACCGGGAGTTCTATCGCGCGGTGATCGAGCGGCGCGGCGGCCCGGCGCTGGATGTCGGTTGCGGGACGGGACGGCTTCTCCTCGACTATCTGGCCATCGGACTGGATGTCGATGGCGTCGATAATTCGCCGGAGATGCTGGCGATCTGCCGCGAGAAGGCGGAGGGGCTGGGGATCGACGTTGCCAGCCGCCTGTTCGAACAGGAGATGGACGCGCTGACGACGCCCCGGCGATATGCGACGATCTTCGTGCCGTCGCTGTCCTTCCAGCTGTTGACCGATCCTTCGTCGGCGGCGCGGGCGATGGAGCGGTTCCACGATGGCCTCGCGCCCGGCGGGATGCTGGTGGTTTCGTTCAAGTCCAGACTGTGGCCCGGCCGGCGCACGCCGCCGCAAATGGCGTGGACCGACTGGTTCAACGCCGGCGCGCGCGAGCGCGGCGAAGACCGGGCGACGATCCGCCGCTGGACACGCGCCCGTTTCGACCACGGCGAGCAGTTGGAGCACGAGGAGAACCGCTACCAGGTGCTGCGTGACGGCGTCGTCGTGGAAGAGGAGTTCCACCGACGCTCGCCCTGCGTGCGCTGGTATTCGCAAGGCCAGGCGGCGGAACTCTTCGACCGCGCCGGGTTCGGCGCGGTGACGGCCACCGCCGCTGACGGCTTCGCGCCGGCCGCGCCGGAAGACAACAGTTTCAAGATATGGGGTGCGCGGGAGTAGATGACGGGGCGGATCGTGGCCTCGGTCGGTCGCGAAGCGGTGACGCCCAGGCTGATCGCCCTGTTGACCGCGGTGGGAAGGGCTTCGTCGGAAGGATGAAGGAGAGACGGCGATGGCCATGACCGGAATGACCGACACGCCGATGGAGCGGCCGCGCCGGCGCTGGTTGGTGGCCCTGAAGGCTCTGCGGCGCCTGCTCGCCGACAAGGACGACACCGGCCAGGTGTTCGAGATCATGCGGGCGCTCAACGGCGATTCCACCGCCCGCGGCTATCGCCGGCTGCTGACCACGCAGCGGGGTGGGCGTCTTGCCTATGAGCGGGTGGAACTTGCCCACAGGCTGATGGACGACACCTGGCTGGACGGCTTCGCGCCCGGAACGGTGGGCGCGGCCTATCGCGACTTCGTCCGAAGCGAGAACCTCTCGGCCGAGGGCCTGGCGGAAATCAGCCGGAGGCGTGCGGCCAGCCCCAATGAGGCTCATCCCCACGCCTGGTTCGGCCGCCGCACCCGCGACGCCCACGACCTGTGGCACATCCTTTCCGGCTATCATCGCGACGGCCTGGGGGAAGCCTGCCTGGTGGCGTTTTCCTATGCCCAGACCGGCAGCCTGGGATGGGCGGCGATCGCTCTTGGCGCCGCGCTGCGCGCTCGACGGGGCGGCCGGCGCCCCGTGGCGGCGATCTGGCAGGGCTGGCGGCGGGGCAGGGCCGCCAAGTGGCTGCCCGGCGAGGACTATGAGGCGCTGATGGCGGAACCCCTCGAAGCGGCCCGCCGGCGGCTGAACATCGGACCGGCGACGATCTATGACGCAATTCCGGCCGCGGCGCGGGACGGGGCGGCTCCGAAGGTCCACGAGGCGGGCGCCCCGGTTCAGGGATGGAGGATTCCCGGCAGATCGAGCCCGTGCTCCCGGGCGCAGTCGAGCGCCGCGTCATAGCCGGCGTCGGCGTGGCGCATGACGCCGGTGGCGGGGTCGTTCCACAGGACGCGCTCGATGCGGCGGGCGGCGGCCTCGGTTCCGTCGCAGACCACGACCATGCCGGCGTGTTGCGAAAAGCCCATGCCGACGCCGCCGCCGTGGTGGATCGAGACCCAGGTCGCGCCGCTGGCGCAGTTGAGCAGGGCGTTGAGCAGCGGCCAGTCGGAGACCGCGTCGGAGCCGTCCTTCATCGCCTCGGTCTCGCGGTTGGGCGAGGCGACGGAGCCAGAATCCAGGTGGTCGCGGCCGATGACGATGGGGGCGGAGACTTCGCCGCTGGCGACCATCTGGTTGAAGGCCAGGCCCAGCCGGTGGCGGTCGCCCAGGCCCACCCAGCAGATCCGCGCCGGCAGGCCCTGGAATCTGATCTTCTCCCGCGCCAGTTCGAGCCAGGCGTGGAGATGCCGATCATGCGGCATCAGTTCCTTCACCTTCGCGTCGGTCCGGTAGATGTCTTCCGAATCGCCCGACAGCGCCGCCCAGCGGAAGGGACCGATCCCCCGGCAGAACAGCGGCCGGATATAGGCCGGCACGAAGCCCGGGAAATCGAAGGCGTCCGCCACCCCCTCCTCCAGCGCCATCTGGCGGATGTTGTTGCCATAATCGACGGTGGGAACGCCCGCCCGATGAAAGTCGAGCATGGCCCGGACCTGGGCGGCCATCGAGGCGCGGGCCGCGGCCTCGACCGCCTTCGGATCGCTCTCGCGGCGGGCCTGCCAGTCGGCGACGCTCCATCCGGCCGGGAGATAACCGTTGATCGGATCGTGGGCGCTGGTCTGGTCGGTGACCGCGTCGGGCCGCACGCCCAGGCGGAAGAGTTCGGGGAAGATCTCGGCGGCGTTGCCGAGCAGGCCGACGGAGAGTGGCTTCTTCTCCGCGCAGGATGTCTCGATCAGGGCCAGGGCCTCGTCCAGATCCTGGCTCATCACGTCGAGGTAGCCGGTGCGCAGGCGCATCTCGATGCGAGAGGCCTGGCATTCCACCGCCAGGCACGAGGCCCCGGCCATCACCGCCGCCAGCGGCTGGGCGCCGCCCATGCCGCCCAGGCCGGCGGTGAGGATCCAGCGGCCGGAAAGGTCGCCGCCGTAGTGCTGGCGGCCGAGTTCGGCGAAGGTCTCGAAAGTGCCCTGAACAATGCCCTGGGCGCCGATGTAGATCCACGATCCGGCGGTCATCTGGCCGTACATCGCCAGGCCCTTGCGATCGAGTTCGTTGAAGTGGTCCCAGGTCGCCCAGCGCGGCACGAGGTTGGAATTGGCGATGAGGACGCGCGGCGCGTCCGGATGGGTGCGGAAGACGCCGACCGGTTTGCCGGACTGGACCAGCAAGGTCTCATCATCCTCTAGTCGCCGCAGCACCGCGCAGATGGCGTCGAAACTCTCCCAGTCCCGCGCCGCCCGGCCGATGCCGCCATAGACCACAAGCGCCTCCGGCCGCTCGGCGACGTCCGGATCGAGGTTGTTCATCAGCATTCTGAGCGGCGCCTCGGTGAGCCAGGATCGGGCGCTGATCTCGGGTCCGCGCGGACTGCGGATCACGCGGCTGTTGTCCAGACGGGTCATGGGGGGCGTTTCCACGAACGGCAATCAAACATCTCGCACACGATCACCCTCGCCCCCATTCTTCATGGGGGAGA
>DASRLN010000295.1:0-29593 GCA_035648435.1 Caulobacteraceae bacterium | reverse complement strand
CCCCCCACCACCCACCAGCCCGGCGCGATCAGACCGGCGGCGAGCGCCAGCGGCGCGCCCAGCGCGGTCAGGACGATGGCCTGGCGGGTGGGGTAGATCATCGCCGCCGCGCCGCACCCTCGCTCTTTCGCAGCGCGGGCTTCCAGCCCGCTCTCGCCGGCGCGGGGTCGCTCGAGTTGCGACAAGAGCGGGCTGGAAGCCCGCGCTCCGAACATGTTCCGCCCCGAACGCTCATCGCGGCGCCTCGACCCGGTCGATCAGACCGGCGACCGCGTCATCGACCAGGCGGCCTTCGATTTCGGCGGCCGGCGAGAGGATGATCCGATGGCGGAAGGCCGATGGCGCCAGGGCCTTGACGTCGTCGGGGATCACATAGTCGCGGCCCTCGAGAACGGCGCGGGCGCGGGAGGCCAGCGCCAGCATGGCCGCCGCCCTTGGGCTGACGCCGGTCTCGATGTCGGCGCTCTCCCGGGTGGCGCGCACCAGGGCGACGACATAGGCCGCGATCTCCGCCGTCAGGCGCACACCGGCCACGGTCTCGATGGCCGCGGCGATCTCCTCCGCGCCCGTCGCCACCGCCACGCCCATGGCGGCCGGGTCGGGCTTTCCCGCCCGCGCCCCGTGCAGGGCGACGATGGCCAGTTCTTCCTCCGCGGACGGATATTTCAGCGTCTGCTTGAACAGGAAGCGGTCGAGCTGGGCCTCGGGAAGGGGATAGACGCCCTGCTGTTCGATCGGGTTCTGGGTGGCGACGACGGTGAAGCGGTCGCTCAGGGGATGACCGCGCCCGTCGATGGTGACGTTTCGCTCCTGCATCGCTTCGAGCAGTGCCGCCTGGGTTTTCGGCGGCGTGCGGTTGATCTCGTCGGCGAGCAGAAGCTCGCAGAAGATCGGCCCCTTGGTGAGCGCGAAGGTGCTGGTCTGGAAGTTGAACAGATTGGTCCCGATAATGTCGCCGGGCATCAGGTCGGGGGTGAACTGGATGCGGCCGTAGTCGAGTCCGAGGGTGCGGGCGAAACACTGGGCCAGGAAGGTCTTGGCCGTGCCCGGCGGTCCCTCGAGCAGCACGTGGCCGCCCGAAAACAGGGCCACGAGCATCAGCTCGATGGTGTCGGCCTGGCCGATCACGCCCTTGGCGATCTCGGCCCGTATGCGGCCGGCGAGGGTCTTCACGTCACTGACGTTCACGCGTCATCTCCAGTCTCCAGCGGAAGAGTCTCCGCGCCGCGGCAATCAGCCCGGCGCGATCGGTGACGGTCTCGGCCAGGGCGGTCAGGCGGCCGAGGGTGTCGCGCGCGCCTCGCCCGGCTGAAAGGCGGTCGAGAAAGGCGCCCAGCGCTTCGCCGGTGAGTTCGCGCGGGGCGCCCACCGCCCGGGCGGCGAAATCGCGCGTCATCTGGGCGTAACGGCCGCCCATGCGCGGCTCGCGGCCGGCCAGCCGGATCAGGGCGGCGGAATTATCGACCAGCGCCGCCTTGCCGAGCGCGAAGGTGCGTCCGGTCCGCCGCGGCGGACCGAACCGGCACGCGGCCTGGAAGCCGGCCAGCGCCGCGGCGACCGCCAGGCAAAGGGTGGCGCCCAGGAACGGCGGATCGAACAGCAGGCGCAGAAGGCTGCGCTCCTTAGCGAAGCCATTGAGGCGGACATCGAAGATCACCGGTCCGTCACCCGCCTTCAGCAGCCGAAGGATGGCCAGGGCGCTGCCGAGGGTGTCCAGGTTCTTCAGGCCCTGAGTGTTGATCAGGTCCGGGTCGGACAGCAGATAGATCTGGCGGCTCGGGTCCATGGAAAGGATCGTCGCGCCGGTTTCGTCGGCCAGCATCGGCCGGTAGCCCGCGATGGTGAATGACTGCAGGGACTGCACCGGTCCCTCGGCGAAGACGTCGCCCGGCCGGAACGGCGGGCTGACGCCATGAAGGACGGGACGTGACGGCCCGCGACGGCGCGCGAGCGTTCCCGTGGCCATCAGAGCGGTTTTCGGCGGCCAACGCGGGTCGATCAGGGCCGCCTTGGCCACCCACCCACGATGCAGGGGGTCGGGCGCCGCCAGCCATTTGGGCAGCACCACCAGGACGGGTCCCCCGAACCGCAGCGCCCGCACCGCCGCCTCGGTGGTCATCATCGTGGGCGTCACCACCAGGAGGCCGGCGCCGGCCCGCGGCGGCAACGGCGCGCGGTTGACCAGCACCGGCTCGCCGGCCAGCTTCAGCGCCTCGACGATGCCGGCATAGCCGACCGCCGACTTGGACAGCGCGTGCGCATCGCCGTTGTCGGCGCTTCGCAGGTCCGGGGCGTAGGCGAACAGAACCACCAGCGCCGCGAAGGCGAACACGCCGACCACGACCAGCATGAGGGCGGCGGCCGGCGAAAAGACGCGGGCTTCGGGGTCGTCGGCGGCGCTCACGTCCAGGCGCCCGGAAAGGCGAAGGCCTCGTACGAGCGCCGGCACTCGGCGAAGGCTTCGGGACCCAGGGCACGGCCGCCGAAGAAGCTGGCCTCGACGAAGCCGGCGATGGTCATGAACGCCACGCGCGCGGGTCCGGGGACGGCGTCGAGCCGGGCGATGTCTCGCGCCGTCAGCGCCGGCCGCAGCAGGCGGGGGCGGCGGCCGTCGATGTCCTCGATGCTGCGGTGGAGCAGGAGGTGGGCGGCCCGGTCGAAGTCGCCGGCCGCGGCCAGCCGGTCGGCGTCCGCGAGCAGGGCGCGGGCTCTCCGCTCCTCCGGTCGCCAGTCGGCCGGCGTATGCCGCGCCGCGCCGCGCCGGCGGCGGGAAAAGCGGACCCCGACGATCTCACGGGCGATGAGGAACACAATCATCGCCACCGCCAGGACGACGCCGACCTCGAAGACGACCTTCAGGATCGGAAAGGCCTTCTCGAAAATCGCGGCCAGGGCGCGCCCCAAGGCCTGCATCCATGCCGGTTCATGGGGCATCTTCGGCGCCGCGGCGGCATTGAAGTCGAACTGAAGGCTCGAATCGCGGAGCACCCGCTGGTGAACGGCGCTCAGGGCGGTCGCGCTGGGTGACCCGCCGTTCAAATCCGCCCCGCCGCTGGCCAACCTACCGTGTTCCCGCCCTGGACCGCTTCGGTCTCCTAGCAGATGGAGGATGAATGGTTGAAAGGGTGTTTGCGGCCCGCGTTCCGGGACGCCCCCCGTCGATGACCTCGCGCAGGATTTCAGGCCCCGAGCGGTCGCGGGCCGACGGCGGGGACCGGGCGGCGAAGCGCAGAGCCGTCACCAGGGGAATCCATCCGTCGTGGGTCACCGCCCGGCTCGCCGCCGCCAGACCGAGGGAAGTCCTGGCCAACCTGACCGATCGCACCGTCTCGACCCTCGGCGCGGCGCAATGCTCCGGCGGAGAGGTGACCAGGAATTCCCGGCAGGAGAGCGGCCGGTCGGCATGGATCGAGCAGGATTCTTGCTCGAGGAACGGACAGGCGATGCGCCGACGGAAATAGTCGAGCCCCAGTTCGACGACATCTTCGCCGCCGTTCCGTGTCACGCTCTCCAGCCTGGTCAGCAATCCGCCGGATTCGAGCGACGCCAGCGCGGCTTCAAACCGGCTCCGAACCTCAGACCGACGTGGCTCCGGCGCCGCCGCGACCAGCGACGCCAGGCCGCGAGCCTCGGCTTCCGAAACCGGAACCAGTTGCCGGCAGCAGGCCCCGCACCCCGCCCGGCAGGAAATGGTCTCGCCCTGGCGCTCGACGCGCCGCCCGGCGGCGGCCACCACCGCGTCGGTCAGCCCCTGAAACACCGGCAGCAGGTCTTCAGGCGCCAGGGGACCGGCGGGGACGGTGATCTGGAAGGTCGTGGGCTCGCCCTCGATGTCGAGGACGACGTGGCCAGTCAGCCGGTCGGGCGCGCTGGGATCACCCGCTTCCAGGCGCACAGGCGCCGGGACCCCGGCGCCGGGTCGTGATGAACCCTGATTGAACGGCGCGGTCAGGGCCGGTCGGCGCCGACGAGCTGCGTGTGATGGGCGCCCGTATCGCCGGCCACATAGGCGCCCGCGCAGCCGCAAAGCGCCGTGACCGCGACGAGGACGAGGATCGTCCGACTCCTGGAAACCATCGTCAACCTTCTTCCGACGTCACCCCGCCCGCGGATCATTAGCGCGCCGCCGGCGCGGGGGCGAGCGGCAAGCGGTCTTGCGTGGGCGCCGCGCGATCCGTTAGGCCGGTTGCGTGGCAAACCCGTCCGTCACCCCCTCGATCGGCGAGTTGATCGCCGGCCATAGCCCCGGTCACGCCCTGGAGCGCGGCTTCTATCTGCGCGACGATGTCTTCGCCCGGGACATCGAGATGCTGCTCGGACGCTGGACGTGCGTCGGCCACGCGAGCGAGGCGCCGCGGGGGGGCGACTATTTCACCGCTGAACTGGGGGCGGAATCGGCCATCGTCGTGCGCGGCGCCGACGGGGTGTTGCGCGCCCTCGACAATGTCTGCCGCCATCGCGGTTCGCGCGTCTGCATCGAGCGACACGGCAGCGCGGCGATCCTGACCTGCCCCTATCACGCCTGGACCTATCATCTCGACGGCCGGCTGCGGCGGGCCAGGGAGATGCCGGCCGACTTCGATCCGGCCGCCTGGCCGCTGAAACCTCTGCCTCTGACCGAGATCGGGGGCCTGATCTTCATCAGTTTCGGCGTCGATGCGCCCAGTCTGGACGCCGCCGCGCCGGCCCTCCAGGCCATGACCGATCTCTACGGCTGGGAGACGGCGAAGGTGGCCGCGCGGCGCGCCTATACGGTCGCCGCCAACTGGAAGCTGGTGATGGAGAACTATCACGAATGCTACCACTGCGCCCCCGCCCATCCCGAGTTTTCCGTGCTGCACGCCCTGGCGCGGCCCAACGCCCGCAAGGTCCGCACGCGGGCCGAAAGTCGCGCCGAGCCGGGCGCGATCGCCGACTTCGAGGCCTGGACCCCGGCGGATTTGGGCGAGACGGTCAGGGTCATGCGCTCCGACCTCGCCGCGGGCGCGGTCTCCGGCAGCCGCGACGGCAAGCCCCTGGCCCCGCTCATGGGTCGCGCGCGCCACGACGGCGCCAGCGTCTTCGCCGAACTCGGATTGTTGAGCGCCTTCCTCGCCTATCCCGACCACGGCGTACTCTACCGCTTCATCCCGCGGGGCGTGCTGGAGACCGAGATGGAGGTTCTCTGGCTGGTGGAAGGTGGCGCGGAGGCAGGTCGCGACTATGACCTGGACGCCCTCACCTGGCTGTGGGACGTCACCAGTCTCGCCGATAAGGCGATCATCGAGCGCAACCAGGCCGGCGTGAAATCCCGAAGCTATACGCCCGGCCCGTTCTCGCTGATGGAGCCGGGGACCCGGGCCTATGTCGAGCGCTATCTGGCCGAGCTGGAGCGGGCATGGCCTACGACGCCCTGATCGTCGGCGGCGGCCACAATGGCCTGACCTGCGCCTTCTACCTGGCCCGCGCCGGCCACAGGGTCCGGGTTCTGGAGCGCCGTGGCGTGGTCGGCGGCGCGGCGATCACCGAGGAGTTCCATCCGGGTTTCCGCAATTCCGTCGCCAGCTATGCGGTGAGCCTGCTCAATCCCAAGGTCATCGCCGACATGGCGCTGGCCCGGCATGGCCTCAGGATCGTCCTGCGCCCGCTCTCCTATTTCGCGCCGGCCGACGAGACCCGCTATCTGATCCTCGACCGCGACCCGGCGCGGACGCACCGGGAGGTCTCACGCTGGTCGATCCGTGACGCGGACCGATTGGAGGCCTTTCACGCGCGCCTGGACGGCGTCGTCGATCTGCTGCGAAGCACCCTGCTGAAGACACCGTTCAATGCTTCGGCGCGGCCGCGCGACCTGATCACCGCCATGGGACTGGCCAACCAGGTGCGCAAGATGGGCCTCCAGGGACAGGGCGACCTCCTCGACCTGTTCGGCAAGAGCGCCGGCGATCTGCTCGATTCCTGGTTCGAGACCGATATCCTCAAGGGCGTCCTCGGCTTCGACGCCGTGGTCGGCGCCTACGTCAGTCCGTACACCCCCGGTTCGGCCTATGTCCTGCTGCACCATGTGTTCGGGGAGGTGAACGGGATCAAGGGGGCCTGGGGCCACGCCATCGGCGGCATGGGCTCGATCACCCAGGCGATGGCGGCGGCCTGCCTGGAAGCCGGGGTGGAGATTTCCACGGACGCGCCGGTGCGGGAGATCGCCATCGCGGGCGGCAAGTCGGTGGGCGTGGTCCTGGAGAGCGGCGAGGATATCGCGGCGCGCGCCGTGGTCTCCAACCTCAATCCCAAGCTGCTGTTCGGCACGCTGGTGGGACCCGAGCATCTTGCGCCGGCGTTCAAGGACCGCATGGAGGCCTGGCGCTGCGCCTCGGGCACGTTCCGCATGAATGTCGCGCTTTCGGAGCTTCCCAACTTCACCTGTCTGCCCAGCGACGGGCGCGCCGAGCACCATGGGGCGAGCATCCTGATCACCCCGTCGCTAGGCTATCTCGACCGCGCCTATATGGACGCCCGCACCCTGGGCTGGGCCCGGGCGCCGGCCATCGAGATGCACATCCCCAGCGTCATCGACGATTCCCTCGCCCCCGCCGGCCGGCACGTCGCCAGCCTGTTCTGCCAGCAGTTCGCCCCGACCTTGCCCGACGCGGCGAATTGGGACGACCATCGGGAGGCCGCCGCCGATCTCATCGTCGAGACGGTCACCCGCTACGCGCCCAACTTCAAGTCATCGATCCTGGGGCGGATGATCCTTTCGCCGCTCGACCTGGAACGAAAGCTCGCCCTCACCGGCGGCGACATCTTTCACGGCGCCTTGACCCTCGACCAGCTCTACAGCGCCCGCCCGGCGCTGGGCCACGCCGACTACCGATCGCCGGTGCGTGGCCTCTACATGTGCGGCTCCGGAACCCACCCCGGCGGCGGCGTCACCGGCTGTCCGGGCCACAACGCGGCCCATGAGATCCTGAGGGATCTGTAGAAAGCGCCTTACCTGGGCAGTTCGCTGGCCCCCATCAGATACTCGTCCACCGACCTGGCGCACTGGCGCCCCTCGCGGATGGCCCAGACGACCAGGGACTGGCCCCGGCGCATGTCGCCGCAGGCGAAGACGCGGCGGGCGGAGGTCTGGTAGCTGTCGGTGTCGGCGGCCACCGCCCCGCGAGCATCCAGCGCCACGCCGGCCTGTTCCAGCAGGCCATCGCGATGGGGGCCGAGGAAGCCCATGGCCAGCAGAACCAAGTCGGCTCTCAGGGTGAATTCGCTGCCGGGGATTTCGGTCATCAACAGGCGCCCATCGGCGCCGGCGGTCCATTCCAGGCGCGCGCACTCCAGTCCCTTGAGACGCTCGTCGGCCCCCAGCGCCCGGCGGGTGGCGACGGCGAAATCACGCTCACAGCCCTCGTCCTGGGACGAGGAGGTGCGCATCTTCAGCGGCCAGCCCGGCCAGATCAGAGCCTTGTTCTCGCGTTCCGGCGGCTGGGGCATGATCTCCAGTTGGGTGATCGAGGCCGCGCCCTGGCGGCCGGCGGTGCCGATGCAGTCAGATCCGGTGTCGCCGCCGCCGATCACCACCACATGCTTGCCGGCCGCGCTGATCGCGCCGCCAGGCGCGGCGCGGTCCTCGGCATCGCCAGCCCCGCGGCGGTTCTGCTGGGTGAGGTAGTCCATGGCGAAATGGATTCCGGCGAACTGGTGCGGCGGGAGTTCCAGATCGCGCGGCCATTCGGCGCCGCCGGCGAGCACCAGCGCGTCGTAGCCGCCGAGCAGATAGTCCACCGAGATCGCCGCCCCGACATGGGCGTTCGGGCGGAAGCTCACCCCCTCGGCCTCCATCTGGATCACCCGGCGGTCGATGAGGTGCTTTTCCATCTTGAAGTCGGGGATGCCGTAGCGGAGCAGGCCGCCGATCCGGTCGCTCTTTTCGAATACCGTCACCGCGTGGCCGGCCCGGGCCAGCTGCTGGGCGCAGGCCAGGCCCGCCGGCCCGGAGCCGACCACGGCTACCCGGCGGCCGGTGGGCGAGGCGGCCGGCCCCGGCGTGATCCAGCCTTCCCGCCAGCCGCGATCGACGATCTGACATTCGATGGTCTTGATGGTCACCGGGTTGTCGTCGAGGTTGAGGGTGCAGGCGGCTTCGCACGGGGCCGGACAGACCCGGCCGGTGAACTCGGGGAAGTTGTTGGTCGAGTGCAGCGCGGCCAGCGCCTCGCGCCACTGGTGGCGCCAGACGAGGTCGTTCCAGTCAGGGATCAGATTGTTCACCGGACAGCCGGTGTGGCAGAAGGGGACGCCGCAACTCATGCACCGCGTCGCCTGGCGTTCGAGTTCGGTGTCCGGCAGTGGGCGGACGAATTCTTTCCAGGTCTTCAGGCGCGCCTCGCGCGGCGCATAGGCGCGGTCGCGGCGTTCGATCTCCAGGAACCCGGTCGGCCTGCCCATCACTCGGCCGCCACGGCCTGGCTCGCGAGGCGCTCGGCCGCGAGCGCTTCCAGAGCGCGGCGGTAGTCCTTGGGCATGATCTTGACGAAGTGGCCGAGCGATGTGTCCCAGGTCTCCAGCAGGAAACGGGCGCGGGCGCTGCCGGTATGGACGAGGTGGCGCTCGATCAGGATACGCAGACGTTCCGCGTCGAAGCGCAGCGGATCGCCCATGCCGTTCGTCTCGACACTGACGGAATGGCGCCGTGGGCGAAGCGCCGGGTCGTCCTCGCGGTCGGCGTTCGCGCGGACCGCCGAGAGTTCGACCATGGCGAGATTGCAAAGCGCCCCGAACCGACCGGCGGGATCATAGACATAGGCGACGCCGCCCGACATGCCGGCGGCGAAGTTGCGGCCGGTGTCGCCCAGGACCACGACCACGCCGCCGGTCATGTATTCGCAGCCATGGTCGCCGACACCCTCGACGACGGCCACCGCGCCGGAGTTGCGCACCGCGAAGCGCTCGCCCGCCACGCCCTCGAAATAGGCTTCGCCGGCGATGGCTCCGTAGAGCACGGTGTTGCCGACGATGATGTCGGCGGTGGGATCGCGCCTGGCCTTGGCCGGCTGGCGCACCACCACGCGACCGCCGGAGAGGCCCTTGCCGACATAGTCGTTGGCGTCGCCGATCAGTTCCAGGGTCACGCCGCGGGCGAGGAAGGCGCCGAAGCTCTGGCCGGCGGTTCCGGTCAGCCGCGCGGCGATGGCGCCGTCGGCAAGACCGGCGTGGCCGTGGCGCCGAGCGATTTCGCCCGACAGCATGGCCCCCACGGCGCGATTGGCGTTGCGGATCGGCAGCTCGATGGCCACCGGCTCACCGCCGCCCAGTGCCGCGGCCGCCGCCGCGATCAGCTGGTGGTCGAGGGCCTTTTCCAGGCCGTGATCCTGGCGCTCGCTGTTCCACAAGCCTTGGCCGGCGTTTGGCGCCGCGGCGTGCAGCACCCTCGACAGATCGACCTGCCGCGCCTTCCAGTGCTCGACGGCGGCGCGCGTGTCGAGACGGCCGACCTGGCCGATCATGGCCTGGACGGTGCGGAAACCCATCGCGGCCATGATCCCGCGCAGTTCCTCGGCCACGAAGAAGAAGTAGTTTATCACGTGCTCGGGCGCGCCGGTGAAGCGGGCGCGCAGCACCGGGTCCTGGGTCGCCACCCCCACCGGACAGGTGTTGAGGTGACACTTGCGCATCATGATGCAGCCGGCCGCGATCAAGGGCGCGGTGGCGAAGCCGAACTCGTCGGCCCCGAGCAGGGCGCCGATGGCGACATCGCGGCCGGTCCGCAGGCCGCCATCGACCTGGACCGCGATCCGGCCGCGCAGGCCGTTGAGCAGCAGGGTCTGCTGGGTCTCCGCCAACCCGATCTCCCAGGGCGAGCCGGCGTGGGTGAGCGAGGTGAGGGGGCTGGCGCCGGTGCCGCCCTCGAAGCCGGAGATGGTCACATGGTCGGCGCGGCACTTGGCGACGCCGGCCGCGACGGTGCCGATGCCGACCTCCGAGACCAGCTTGACCGAGATCCGCGCAGCCGGATTGACGTTCTTCAGGTCGTGGATGAGCTGCTTGAGATCCTCGATCGAATAGATGTCGTGATGCGGCGGCGGAGAGATCAGGCCCACGCCCGGCGTCGAGTGGCGCACCCGGGCGATGTTGGCGTCCACCTTGTAGCCGGGAAGCTGGCCGCCTTCGCCGGGCTTGGCGCCCTGGGCGATCTTGATCTGGATGTCGTCGGCGTTGACCAGGTATTCGGCCGTGACCCCGAACCGGCCGGAAGCCACCTGCTTGATCGCCGAGCGCATGGAATCGCCGCCCGCCAGCGGCGTGAAGCGGTCGGCTTCCTCCCCGCCCTCGCCGGTGTTGGAGCGCCCACCGATGCGGTTCATGGCGATGGCCAGGGTGGTGTGGGCCTCGCGGCTGATCGACCCGAAGCTCATCGCCCCGGTGGAGAAGCGCTTGACGATCTCGCTGGCCGGTTCGACCTCCTCCAGCGCGATCGGCTGGTCGGCGGGGCGCAGCTCCATCAGTCCGCGCAGGGTCAGAAGCCGCCGGTTCTGGGCGTTGATCTCCTCGGCGAAGGCCTCATAGTCGGCGGCGATGTTCCCGCGAACGGCGTGCTGGAGGTTGGCGACCGAGGCGGGCGTCCAGGCGTGGTCTTCGCCGCGCAGGCGGAAGGCGTAGATGCCGCCGGCGTCGAGCATTCCGCGGTAGAGCGGCGCGTCGCCATAGGCGTCGCGGTGGCGGCGGACGCTCTCGCCGGCGATTTCCGTGAGGCCGACGCCTTCGATGACGCTGGCGGCGCCGGTGAAATACTTCTCCACGAAGGCGCTGGACAGGCCGACGGCGTCGAAGATCTGTGCCCCGCAGTAGGACTGATAGGTCGAAATGCCCATCTTCGACATCACCTTCAGGACGCCCTTGCCGAGCGCCTTGACGTAGTTCGCGGCGACCTCGGCCTCGGTCAGGGCAAGGCGCTTGGCGGCGCGGATCTGCTCCAGGGTCTCGAAGGCGAGGTAGGGGTTGACCGCCTCGGCGCCGAATCCGGCCAGGACGCAGAGGTGATGCACCTCCCGGGCCTCGCCGGTCTCGACCACCAGGCCGGTCTGCATGCGCAGGCCCTGGCGGATCAGACGATGGTGCACCGCCGAGGTGGCCAGGGCGGCGGGAATGGGGATGCGGTCGGCGCAGGTCTTCCGGTCGGAGAGAATGAGGATGTTCATGTCGGCCAGGACATTGTCGGTGGCCTCGGCGCACAGCCGTTCCAGCGCCCGTTCCAGGCCGGCCACCCCCTCGGCCGCCGGCCAGGTGGCGTCGAGGGTCGCGGTTCGGAAGGCGCCGTCGAGCAGCTCGGAGATACCCCGGATCTTTTCCAGGTCGGCGTTGGTCAGCACCGGCTGGGCGACCTCCAGTCGCTTGTGCGTGCCGGCCTGACGGCCGAGCAGATTGGGGCGGGGGCCGATCATCGAGACCAGGCTCATCACCAGTTCCTCGCGGATCGGATCGATCGGCGGATTGGTGACCTGAGCGAAGTTCTGCTTGAAATAGTCGTAGAGAAGGCGCGAGCGGCCGGAGAGCACGGCCAGAGGCGTGTCGGTCCCCATCGAGCCGACGGGGTCCTCGCCGCTCTCGCCCATCGGTTCGAGGAACAGGGCGAGGTCTTCCTGGGTGTAGCCGAAGGCCTGCTGGCGATCGATGAGATCGCCGGGCGCGGCCCTCGCGGCGGCCTCCCATCGTGGCGGATCGGGGAGGTCCTCGAGCTTGAACTGGGTCTGGCGCAGCCATTCTTCGTAGGGCCGGGCGAGGCTCAGCGTGCGCTTTATCTCCTCGTCCTCGATGATCCGGCCCGCCTCCATGTCGATGAGCAGCATGCGGCCCGGCTGGAGGCGCCATTTGCGCACGATGCGCTCCTCGGGGATGTCGAGGACGCCAACCTCGGAGGCCATGATCACATGATCCTGGTCGGTGATCACGAACCGCGCGGGCCGAAGGCCATTGCGGTCGAGGGTGGCGCCGATCTGGCGTCCGTCGGTGAAGGCGATGGCGGCGGGCCCGTCCCACGGCTCCATCAGGGCGGCGTGGTATTCGTAGAAGGCGCGGCGCGCGGGATCCATCAGCGGATTGCCGGCCCAGGCCTCGGGGATCAGCATCATCACCGCGTGAGCCAGGGGATAGCCGCCGGCGATCAACAGCTCAAGGGCGTTGTCGAGGGAAGCGGTGTCCGACTGGCCGTGCGGGATCAGCGGCCACATCTTGTCGAGGTCGGGGCCGAGGAGATCGGATTCCAGCGTCCGGCGCCGGGCGTTCATCCAGTTGACGTTGCCGCGCACGGTGTTGATCTCGCCGTTGTGGGCAATGAACCGGTAGGGGTGGGCGAGCCGCCACGACGGAAAGGTGTTGGTGGAGAACCGCTGGTGGACCATGGCCAGCGCCGAGACCGTCACCGGATTGGCCAGGTCCTCGTAGAAGGTCCCGACCTGGGGCGCGAGCAGCAGGCCCTTGTAGACCACCGTGCGGCTGGAGAATGACGGCATGTAGAGTTCGGTCAGGCCCGGCATGGCGTACCGGCGGGCGAGATCGGTCAACGGATTCTGAGTCTGCTTGCGGATGGTCAGCAGCTTGCGCTCGAAGGCGTCCTGATCGGCCGTGCCGGCGCCCCGGGCGATGATCGCCTGGCGGATCAGCGGCGCCTGTTCGAGAACCGCGGCCCCCAGGCCCTTAGGGTTCACCGGCACGTCCCGCCAGCCCAGAAGCATCTGGCCCTCGACGCGGATGAAGTGCTCGAACTGGCCGACCGCGACCTGACGGGTCGCCTGGTCGCGCGGCAGGAAGCACATGGCCACGCCGTAGTCGCCGGCCGGCGGCAGATCGACGCCGGCGCCGGCCGCCCAGCCGCGCAGCAGGGCGTCGGGGATCTGGATCAGGCAGCCGGCGCCGTCGCCGACGGTGGGATCGGCGCCTACGGCGCCCCGGTGGTCGAGATTGACCAGGATCTCCAGGCCGCAAGCGACGACCTCGTGCGACTTCCTGCCCTTGATATTGGCCACGAAGCCGACGCCGCACGAGTCGTGCTCGTTGCGCGGGTCATACAATCCCTCACTTGCGGGGAATCCGAACAATTTCTACCCTTCGACACGCGAGGTGGCCACCGTCCGAGCAACAGACTTTCAAAAAACGCATGTAGGCGAGAGGGGGCGGCGTGTCGACTGGCGCGGGACCACGCAGCGGCCGGACCCCCCGCCGGCGCCTCATTCCAGATCGTGGGCGCCGTTCATGGCCCGGGGTTCGGGCGGCGCGGGGGGCGTCTCGGACTGGGCGGCCCAGGGCCAGACCGGCGCCGGCGCCGCCCAGCGATCGCTTTGCCACCGGCTCCAGTCGGGGGTGAGATCGAAATAATCGCAGAAACGTTCGACGACCTCGCGAATTGGGCGCGCGGGGTCGGACCAGAAGGCATAGTCATCGATCAGCAGATGGTCGAGTTCCAGGTCGAAGTGTTCGAAGTCGGCCTCGCGGGTGATGCGCTCTCTGGCCAACTCGGTGACGAGGCCGCAGATCAGCGACTGGCGATCCTCGCACCGCTGACCTTCGGCAGCGAGCGCTTCATCGGCGGCCCTGGCCCGCGTCTCCTCGCGTGTCCTGGTGACGCCACGGATGAGATCGCGCAGCTCCTCGTCGGCCTTGGCCTCCAGGGCAAGGGTCAGGCGGATTGCACGCGAGAGGCCGGCGAAGACTTCAGCCGGGTCGCGCCGGCGGCTTTTGGCCTCGTCGGCGGCCGGCGGCTCGTCCGCGTTCACCGTAGGCTTCAGCGCCCGGGCCAGCTCCATGCCGATCTCCGCGAGCTCCGCGAGCAGGCGCAGTCGCCGCTCGGCCCGCAGCACCGCAGGATCGGGCGCGTGGTCGGCGGTGTCTTCCGGCGGGAGGGAGTGGATCGACATAAGCGCAGTTTTTGCATATTGCGACCACTTTGTCAAGGGATTTGTGTCGCGGCGATCCGTAGAGCGTGCAACACAGTTGCATTTCGACAACTCTAAGCCCAGGGAACGGGCGGTTCTTGATCGCCGCGATTGTGGTGTAACAATCATCGCCAGCGTCGTGGGAGGTCGCCGTCCTGTTCCAGTTCGATCAATTGAAGCCGGGCGCGCGGGTCAGGGGGCTGGAGGGCGCCGGCGTCGCCGAGATCGTCCAGGCCCAGAGGTTTGGACCCGACGCGGTCAATCTCGTCTTTCGGGCCGGCGGCAAAGTCGGCGAGCGGCTGGTCTATCGCGGCGACGAGACGGCCTTCGAAGAGGTCGAGGCCGGCCGCGCCTTCGGCTTCGACGCCGACGGGGCGCTGCTGCGCCTGGCCTCGGAAGCCTACCGCATCCGACTGGCGCACCTCTTCGATCCCTATCTCGCCCTGTCGGCGTCGCGGATCGAGGCCCTGCCGCACCAGATCACCGCCGTCTATGGCGAGATGCTGCCGCGCCAGCCGCTGCGCTTCCTGCTGGCCGACGACCCGGGGGCCGGCAAGACGATCATGGCCGGCCTGCTGATCAAGGAACTGATCATCCGCGGCGATCTGGAGCGCTGCCTGATCGTCGCGCCGGGCAGCCTGGTGGAGCAGTGGCAGGACGAACTTGCCGAGAAGTTCAGCCTCGACTTCGACATCCTCACACGCGACCAGATCGAGGCCTCGCGGACCGGCAATCCCTTCGCCGAGAAGCCCCGCCTGATCCTTCGCCTCGACATGGCGGCGAGGTCCGACGAACTGAAGGCGCGGCTGGAGGCGGCGCCGGACTGGGACCTGGTGATCTGCGACGAAGCCCACCGCATGGCCGCCTCCTACTTCGGCGGCGAGGTCAAGGAGACGCAGCGCCACAAGCTCGGCAAGCTGCTCGGCCGCCACACGCGCAATCTGCTCCTGATGTCGGCGACGCCGCACAACGGCAAGGAGGCCGACTTCCAGCTGTTCATGGGCCTCTTGGACGCCGACCGCTTCGAGGGCCGTTTCCGCGAAGGCGTCCACAAGGCCGACGTCTCCGACCTGATGCGCCGCCTGACCAAGGAGGAACTCTACCGGTTCGACACCACCAAGCTCTTCCCGGAGCGCCGCGCCTATACGGCCAGCTATGACCTCTCGCCCAAGGAGGCCGACCTCTACGCGGCGGTGACCGACTATGTGCGCGAGGAGATGAACCGCGCCGATCGTGGGGCCGACGGCGCGCGCAAGAACACCGTCGGCTTCGCGTTGCAGATTCTCCAGCGGCGCCTCGCCTCCTCGCCGGCCGCCATCCACCGCTCGCTGGAGCGTCGTCGCAAACGGCTGGAGGCCCGGCTGATCGAGGAGAAGATGGGCCGCGCCGAGGGCGGCGTGCTTTCCGCCCCGCCCGATCTGACCGACATCGATCCCGACGACTTCGAGGAGGCGACCGGCGAGGAGGTCGAAGCCGCCGAGGAGGCGATCGCCGACGCCGCCACCGCCGCCCGCACGGTCGCCGAACTCGCCGCTGAGATCGACAGCCTGAAGTCCCTCGAAGACCGCGCCCTCAAGCTCAAGCTGTCGGGGGAAGACAGCAAGTGGCGCGAACTGGAATCGATCCTCGACGATCCGATCATGCGTGATCCGGCGACGGCTGCGCGGCGCAAGCTGATCATCTTCACCGAGCCCAAGGACACGCTGGAATACCTGGCCCAGAAGATCGGCGGCCGGATCGGCGATCCGGCGGCGGTGGTGACCATCCACGGCGGCGTGGCGCGCGAGGCCCGGCGCGCGGCGATCGCCGCCTTCAACAGCGACCCGGCGGTGCGGGTGATGATCGCCAACGACGCGGCCGGCGAGGGCGTCAATCTTCAGCGCGGCGCCCATCTGATGGTCAACTACGACCTGCCGTGGAACCCCAACAAGATCGAGCAGCGCTTCGGCCGCATCCACCGCATCGGCCAGACCGAAGTCTGCCACCTGTGGAATCTCTGCGCCGCCAATACCCGCGAGGGCGCCGTTTACCAGCGGCTGCTTGAAAAGCTCGACGACGCGCGTCGGGCCCTGGGCGGCAAGGTCTTTGACGTGCTGGGCGAACTCTTCGAGGGCCAGGCCCTGCGCAGCCTGTTGATCGACGCCATCCGCTACGGCGACCGGCCGGAGGTCAAGGCCGATCTCTTCCGCAAGGTCGATGGCGCGGTGGACGTGGCGACCATCGAGACCCTGGTCGCCGAGCGCAAGCTGACCTCCGAAGGCCTCGATCCGGCCATGGTCGCCGCCATCCGCGAGGAGATGGAACGCGCCCAGGCGCGCCGGCTGCAGCCGCATTTCATCGGCGCCTTCTTCCGCGAGGCTTTCGTCCATCTGGGCGGTCGCATCGCCGAGCGCGAGAAGGGCCGTTTCGAGATTGCCCGCGTCCCCGGCGTGCTCAAGCATCGCGACCGGCTGATCGGCCGCGGCGATCCGGTGCTCGACCGCTACGGGCGGGTGGCCTTCGAAAAGGCCCTGATCGCCGGAACGCCTCAGGCCGAACTTCTGGCGCCCGGCCACCCGCTGCTCGATGCGGTCACCGACGTGGTGCTGGAACGGTTCCAGCCCCTGCTCGGTCAAGGCGGCGTGCTGGTCGACGATGCCGATGAGGGGACGGCGCCGCGCCTTCTGCTCTATCTCGAACACGCCGTCCGCGACGGCCGCGCCGGACGGTCGGGCGAGCCCCGCGTCATCTCCCAGCGGCTGCAGTTCATCCACCTGACCGAGGATGGCGAAGCGGTGGACGGCGGCGCCGCGCCCTATCTCGACTATCGTCCGATCACGGACGAGGAGCGCGCGCGTATCGCCGGGGCGCTCGCGGCGCCGTGGCTGGCCGGCGATCTTGAGGCGCGCGCGGTCGGCTTCGCCATCGCCGAACTCGTTCCGGCCCATCTGGCCGAGGTCAAGGGCAGGCGGCTGGCCGAGATCGCCAAGGTCGAGGCGGCGGTGCGCGAGCGCCTGACCCGTGAGCGCAACTACTGGGACGCCCGCGCCGCCCGCCTGCGTGAGGAGGAACGGGCCGGGAAGGACCAGCGGATCAACGCCGGCAACGCCGAGGCCACCGCCGAGCGGATGGTCGAGCGGCTCGGCAAGCGGCAGGGCGAACTCGACCTGGAGCGCCAGATCGCCGCCCTGGCGCCGGTGCTCAAGGGCGCGGTCCTGGTCGTGCCGGCCGGGATGTTGAAGGCCGCGTCCGCGCCGAAAGCCGCGGAACTTTCCGAAGACCCTGTGGCGCGCGCGGCAGTCGAGCGGCTGGCCATGGATCAGGTGATGGAATTTGAGCGCGCCCTCGGCAATGCGCCTATCGATGTTTCGTCAGAGAAGAAGGGCTGGGACATCGAGAGCCTGGATGGCGCCACCGGCCATCTGCGCTTCATCGAGGTCAAGGGCCGCCACGCCGAAGCCCGCGAGGTGATCCTGACCAAGAACGAGATCCTCGCCTCTCTCAACGCGCCCGAGGCGTTCCACCTTGCGCTCGTGCTGGTCGAGAACGGCTTTGCGCGCCAACCGGTCTATGTGCAGCGGTTCTGCGACCGTGAGCCGGGCTTCGCCGAGACCGCCGTGGTGTTCAACATCGCGCAGCTGCTTTCGCGCGCCGCTCCGATGGCGGCGTGAGCGGATGAAGAAACCGGCCAAGCGGATCGAACTTCCCCCGCGGCGCTCGGACAACGACAAGCGCCGGCTTCATCCCGCGCCGCCGCTCGATCTCCTCGTCGGCCTGCGCATATCGGCGACCTATCATCCCTACCCGAAGCACAAGCGGGATCCGGTTCGGTTCGGACTGGCGCACTACACTGGCGCGCGTGGTGACGAAACGCTCTGCGACGAGCACGCCAACTTCGAGCCCAACGAAATGCCGGGTATTTCCGACCTTCTGGCGCGCGGCATCAGGGCTGGGCTCGTCGGTCACATTGTCCGCCAACAGACACCCACGATCATCTGGACCGTGGCCGATAGTGGCTGGATTTTCGAAGGGCGGATCACCAATATCGGCCAGACCGACTACCACGGCTATCCGGTGCGGCCCTCCGAAGCGATCGCCGCCCCCGTCTACAGGCGATTTCACGCCTGGGCCGAAACCACGGGCGAAGAGCGCGACAGGAAGGCTGCGCGCGCGTGCTTGACGCTGTATGGGTTCAAGGATGGCGTTTGAGATTTCCATCGGATCGATCGACGAAGCGGCGCCGGACGAACCGCGTCCGGTTCTGATCCGCTCCGGCGCCCTCGTCTTCACGCGT
This sequence comes from Caulobacteraceae bacterium, assembly GCA_035648435.1. Taxonomy (GTDB): domain Bacteria; phylum Pseudomonadota; class Alphaproteobacteria; order Caulobacterales; family Caulobacteraceae; genus Acaudatibacter. The sequence goes on along the minus strand of DASRLN010000295.1, from coordinate 11,422 downwards.
CTCATGCGGCCCGGATCGAACGAAGCCGACGACCACCTACGCGCGCCTCCGGCCCAGCTGGCTTTCTGGCTGATCGACAACTGGTGGCGCGTGCGCTGGGAGGGCATCCCCCCAGCCGGGATGAGCGAGGAGTGGAGGCTCGCGCATGATCTTTCCTCGATCGGCGGGGGATACGTCTGGCCGCGCCTGTCGATCTGGGGTGAGGATCCCCGCATCGGCCTCATCTCGAGGAGCGATCCGGCGGGCGTCGTCGGCCCCATACGGTACCTGACGGACGCCCTGTGTTTCATAGAGGCCGCGTCGTTCGAGGTTTCCGTCGATGAATTCCTCGACGGAGTGGCGAAATCGGGAGCGGGACTCACCTCCGACAGTCAAACCCTGGCCGGCCAGATCGAAGTCTTGCGCAACGAGCGGGGCGACGCGGAAATCGCCGATTGGCGGCGCATGGAAGCACGCCTGGGCTTCGACGTGGACGAGGCCCCCGACAGTCTCGTCCAGGCGCTCGGGAAAATCGGTCGGAACTACGATGCGCCGTCCGTGGAGGAAGCTGCGATGGGAGCGCCCGGCGTTGGTGCGCTCGACGCACTGCGCGCCGCGATCGAAATCGCCGAAGGCTCCAGGATCGAGTGCGACTTTTCTGGCGCTGTGCGTGCATCGACGGCGAATTTCGCGGCGGAACAAGGCTCTCCCTGGAGCCTTGCCGAGGCCGCGGCGGCGAACTTGCGCACCGCCCTGGGAATCGCGCGCGGACCGATACGCAACAAGGCGCTGGGGGAGCTGGTTTCGACGCGAGCGGAATCCTTCAGGTCCACATCGGCCAGCCCGGGTCTCTCCTATGGGCTTCGGCTGAAGTGGGGTGCGCGCGGGAACGAGCATCTGGCCACCCGGTCCCGGTGGTCGCATGATCGACGGTTTGAAATCGCCCGCGCGCTCGGCGATGCGATCTGGACCGAGGGAGGACGGCTTGGCCCGCTCAGCGCGGCGGGGACCGCCCGCCAGAAGTTCCAGCGCGCTTTCGCGCAGAGCCTTCTTTGCCCCTTCGACGACCTGATCGCCTATCTGGGCGACGGCGAGATCACGGATGGCGCGGTCTATGCGGCCGCACGCCATTTCCATGTATCCGAGCGCCTGGTTCGCTCAGTCTTGGTCAACAAGCACGTTCTCGGCCGCGAAAGGCTGGCGCCGGGATTGGGCGCCAGGGCCGACGGGGAAGAACTCCAGGATCAACTCGAGGCGGCGTGAGCCCGCGCCTTGAACCCTGAACCACTGTTCGAGGGTGACGAGGGCCGCTCGGCCTGGCTGATGGACGGTTGGACCAAAAATGAGCGCATCGGTGGACGTCACGCGCTTTGAACCTCCCTCGGACCCGGTCTATCGCTTTCTGATGGATGGCGCCGCCGATGGCTCCGTGCCGGTCTATTCACTCTCTGTCCCGTTCGAATGGCTGCTGCGTCACGATCCGTTCTGGGCGCCGGAGCGATCGCCCGACGGCCAGCGGGCGATGCAGAAGATCATGGCGCGGCTCGGCGACGGCGAAAACTTGCGGCCCTGGGTCTACCCGAGGGGCGGAAAGCTGATCGTCTCCGACGACTATCTGTTGCTGGCGTGCTTCGCGATGTTGCAGCCGCCCACGCTCGGCGTCTGGCACTTGCTTCTGCCCGACCCGGCCCTGCGCGGGAAGGGTCCCCTGCCGCTGGGAAGGGTGCATGAGCTGATCGTCGCTTCGATCACGCTCGTATGAGGGCGTCGCGTGTTTGCGGGTTGAGGCGTCCGAGCGACGACAATCGTGGCTGGATGCCGCCTCATTGCGACATCGTGGTCATCCGCCGCCCGGCGTCTTAAAGCCGGGCAACCCGCCCACGAGCGCATCAGCCGTTGATCGAGGATGACCGTGCCGCCCATCCGCAGGAAGCTGATCGAGGTCTCGATCCCACCGATGTGGCGCGAGTCGCCTGAATGAAGCCGCCGCGAACGCATGAGCCGTTGCGATGATCGTCGGCCGGCTGTTCGAAGGAGACGATGCGGACTCCGTGGCCTGGTCCCAGAACGATGTCTACGGCCAAGCGCTGGGGATCATCCGGAGTGGGTGCGCCAGCGAGGTGGCGACAGCCGCTCGCATCCTCGACCTGGAAGCTCCCGAATGGACGCAAGCGACCGAGGGGATAGATCATCGCACTCTGCAGACGGCGCACGATGTCCTGGCCGCCGCCTGGAGGTTCAGGGCCGATGCCGGGCAAGGTCGCCTCCCCCTGACGGTTCCGCAAGACCTCGCCACGGAATGGCTGGCTTGGCTGCGCGCGGAGGTGCGCTCGTGGCGCGAGAGACCGACCCTTATCCACCTCGTCGGAATGATCATCACCAATCAGAACACGACGTCTGGCTACGCGGCGGAGGACCGTCTCGTTGTCGCACTCATGGGGCGCTTCGATGAGGTGCCGTGGACTCCAGATCAACTACGCCTGAAGGAAAAGCTCGAGGATGGCCTGACCGAAGGCAAGCAGGAGAAGCGAGGCCGGACACTCGCGGGATCGAAGTCGGCCGCCTACGACACCGGCTGCGGCGATTATCCGGGACTTGACGAGCGCCCTCGTTCATGCGATTGTCTCCTCATCGACGCGGAGACGGCCATGCGTATCAACCAAATGACGACCCCCCAATTCGAGCGGATGTTCCCGAACGAAGATGCGTGCGCCGCCTACCTGGTCGCGCACCGCTGGCCGGACGGGGTGCATTGCCCCCGGTGCGGGTCGGTGAAGGTCTATGCCCTCACGACGATGGCGTTCAAATGGGAGTGCATGGATTGCGGCGTCAGCACGTCCTATCGCTTCAGCCACATCGCCGGGACGATCTTCGAGAACACCAACAAGCCCCTCCGGGAGTGGTTTCGCGTCATCCGCATGATGATGACCAGCAAGAAAGGCGTCTCCGCGCTCCAAGTGCAGCGCGTCATGGGTTTCGGCTCCTACGAAACCGCGTGGTCGATGTGTCATCGCATCCGGGCCGGGCTGGTCGATGAGGAATTTCAGAAGCTCATGGGGATCGTCGAGATGGACGAAACCTACGTCGGCGGCTCGTCCAGCAACCGGCACGTCGGCAAGCGCGGCAAGCGGCCCGGCAACCGGGATAAAGACATTGTGATCGGGGCCGTCGAGCGCAAAGGCAACGTCGTCGCCCGCGTCGTCCAGAAGGTCACCACGGCCACGATACGGACATTCGTCGCCGAGGCGGTGTCCAACCGCGTTTCGATGCTTTGCACCGACCAGCTCCCCGCCTACGGCCCCTTGCATAGCGATTTCTTCCTCCGGACGGTCGATCACTCCGCCAACCAATACTTCGTCGGCGCGGTCCACACTCAGACCATCGACGGCTTCTGGTCGCTGTTGAAGCGCGGCGTCATGGGGACCTTCCACAAGGTGAGCGCCAAATATCTCCCGCTCTACGTTGCGGAATTCCAATTCCGCTACAACAACCGGGAGAACCCCGACATTTTCGGCGCGGCGGTGAGTGCGTGCTGAAAGCTCTCTCTCGGCTTTGGAGAGTAAAGCGTCGGGCGCGGAGGCGCTTTTTACTAAGTTCGCTTTTCGCCAGTCCCATCCTTTTAGCGGTCGGTGCCTTGGTCTTGTGGGCGCTGCTTGAACCGACATCATCACAGGTACATCGCTCCTACATACGCTGTACCTATGCCGAGCAACAGCAGCATGGCGCCCGCGCCAATGGCGCTCAAGCACTTCTGTGCGAGCAAGCCGACCCCGGCGCTCCCGAGTATCAGGGCTACAGGGAGGCCAAGGAAGGCGACCCAGCGGCTTTTGTGGGGGCCGTGCGACATTGGCTCGCCCGCGCGCTCGCCGACCCTGTCGCCCTGTTCACGCTGGTTTTGGCGGTTTCCACTATCCTGCTTTGGCTCTACACGCGGGGACTGTTGCGGATTGGCGAGCGACAATCCCTGTTTCAAGGTCGCGAGTTGGATGTTCTCGGAAATCAACAGGGGCTTGCAAACGCGCAGTATTTCGCCGATCACAGGCCGCGAATCGTTATCAAGAATGTTTTTGTTACCGATTTACCGCAGATGCTTTCCATCGACATTGCGAATACAGGTAGTACTGGAGCCACCATTGTCGATAGCTGGTTTTGCCTGACGTTCACGGAACGGGAGATCGATTTTCGCAACATGACCCCGGGGGCGCTGGAGGACATAGACGGCATGTTCTTCAGCGGGGCTGCAGTGGAGCCGATCGCCAGACGGCTCCCCAGCGATGTTAGCGACTTTGTCGGCAACGCCAACTTTGAGGAAAGGTTCGAGGGGGCGGGACGATTTCGGCAAACGCCCGATCCGGCGGGAACACTGTCCTTCTTCGGCGCCATTCGCTACGTCGATGAGCGAGGCAAGGAATTCGGCATCACGCGCCTGAGCGTATTTCGGCGCGAGTGGGACGGTGTCAGCCGCAGTTTCAAGCGGACCGGCAACCCCGATCACGAATACGCAGACTAGAGCGGCGGACCGCCGCACCGGCTATCACCGCCCCGCCTCATCGCTAGCGCCGGCCTGTCGAGGCCCATTTAAGGCAAAGCTTGTTGGTTCGTCAAGTCCCGGATAATCGCCCCGGCTGCCATTGCGCAGCGCGCCGGCGACCTCCCTGCGGCCAGATTCCGTGTAAGACCCTCTGCGAGATCGCCATGCGCGAGGGGTGGGGACCTTTGGAATGATGTCACAGTGAGCCAGCCCATCCGCAGGAAGCTGATCGAGGTCTCGATCCCGCTGGAGGCGATCAATGTCGCTTCGGCCAGGGAGAAGTCGATCCGGCATGGGCATCCTTCGACCCTGCACCTGTGGTGGGCCAGGCGGCCCCTGGCGGCGTGCCGGGCGGTGCTGTTCGCTCAGCTGGTCGATGATCCGAGCGGCTGGCCCGATCGGTTCCCGACCGAGGCCGAGCAGGACGCCGAGCGGCGGCGCCTGCACAAGGTGATCGAGGCCATGGTTCCGTGGGAGGCGTCGAATGATGAGCGGATCATCGGCGCGGCTCGCTACGAGATCGCCCGCTCGGTGGCGTGGGGGCTCGGTGAAGAGCCGCCGGCGCGCGACGACCCGGCGGCCATCCTCGACTATCTGCAGACCAAGGCCCCGCCGGTCTATGACCCGTTCTGCGGCGGCGGCTCGATCCCGCTGGAGGCCCAGCGCCTGGGCCTGCGCGCCTACGGCTCGGACCTCAATCCGGTCGCGGTGCTGATCTCCAAAGCCCTGGTCGAAATCCCGCCGAAATTCGCCGGCCGGCCGCCGGTCAATCCGGAGGCCAGGGCGCTGGCCGCCAACGGCCAGGTGCGCGCATGGAAGGGCGCGCAGGGCCTGGCCGAGGACGTCCGCTACTACGGCCGCTGGATGCGCGACGAGGCGGAAAAGCGCATCGGCCATCTCTATCCCAAGGCCGAGCTGCCCGACGGAAGCGAGGCGACGGTGATCGCCTGGCTATGGGCCCGCACCGTCCGCTCCCCCGACCCGGCTGCGAGGGGCGCGATGGCGCCGCTGGTCTCGTCGTTCATGCTGTCCACCAAGGAGGGCAGGAAGGCGTGGGTCGAGCCGGTGATCGACGCGGGCTCGCCGGACGGATGGCGGTTCGAGGTTCGGATGGGGGTGCTGTCGAAGGCGGACGAGGAGCGGCTGAAGAAGGGGACAGTGTCCCGTGCTGGAGGAAAATGTGCCCTTTCAGGGTCCGCGATTCCCTTTAAGTACATCCGACAACAAGCTTCTGAAAGAAGGTTGAGCAGCCGCCTGATGGCCCTGGTAGTAGAAGGTAAAGGAGGGCGGCAATATCTACAACCTAGCAATGACCAAGAAAAAGCGGCCGACGTCATCGCACCCGAGGGACCCAAGGGTGAATTGGCGGAGTGGCCCGGGCGTATGAACGTGGTTGAATACGGGATGACGTCCTTTTCAGACATGTTTACGCCTCGACAGATGTCAAGTCTAACATGCTTCTCAGATCTGGTTGGTAGCGTCAGAACTCTTGCAGTTGAACATTTCAATCTCTCCGGCGTCGATGACGGAATTCGATTGGCTGACGGTGGGGTTGGCGCGCGAGGTTATGCGGACGCTATCGCCACCTACGTCGCCTTTGCAGTCAGCAAATCTTCGACACGATCCTGCTCTCTGGCTATCTGGGAGACTGCGATGGGGCGCCTTGCCGGGGCGCTCGGGCGTCAGTCGTTCCCAATGCAATGGTCTTATGCCGAGACTAACCCGTTGGGTGGTGCCGGAGGTGATATAGCGGGAACGGCGGGTTCAGTCGCGGAAAACCTCAATAACCTAGGTTTGGGCAGCGCTGGTGAAATATCGATGCGGGCAGCGCAACTTGGTCCGCCAATAAGCGCTGCAATCTCTACAGACCCGCCATATTACGATAACATCGGGTACGCAGATCTGTCCGATTTCTTTTATGTTTGGCTCAAGAGAAGTCTTTCGGAGGTTTGGCCTGATTTGTTTCGTAGACTTTCCACTCCGAAGGACGACGAACTGGTTGCTCAACCGTTTCGTCATGGAAGCCGGGAGAGGGCGGAGGCGTTCTTCATGAAGGGAATGTCGACCGCATTGAGAGCCACAGCCCAGGCTGCGGATGACGGGTCGCCAACTGTAATATATTACGCGTTCAAGCAATCTGATCGAGTTTTTGATGGCGTTGTTTCTACTGGCTGGGCCACCTTCCTTGAGTCAGTTGTTCACGCCGGGTTTGTGATCGATGGAACCTGGCCGGTGCGAACCGAGGCCACCAACGCTCTGAAGGGTTCGATGAACGTCTTGGCGTCATCCATTGTGCTTGTTTGCCGAAAGCGTCTTGGCCAGCCCGTAGTTGTCACCCGCGCCGAGTTCGTCCGCGCCCTCAAGCGCGAGATGCCCGCCGCCATCGACGCGATCCGCAAGGCGGGGGTGGGACCGGTGGACATGCAGCAGTCGGTGATCGGGCCGGGGATGGGGGTGTTCTCGCGTCACTCCAAGGTGCTGGAGGACGACGACAGCGCCATGAGCGTCAAGACCGCCCTCGCTTTGATCAACCGGGTCTGGGAGGAGATCGAGAACGAGCTCGACGCGGCGTTCGATGCGGAGACGCAAGTGGCGCTCGCCTGGTTCGCCACCCACGGCTTCGAGGCCAGGGCCTCGGGCGAGCTGATCACCCTGGCCAACGCCAAGAACGTCCCCTCCGGCGCCCTCTTCGGCTCCGGAGTGTTCAAGGACCTGCGCGGCCGGGCCTGCCTGACGCCTCGGGCCGAACTGCCGGCCGACTGGTCGCCGGCGCGGGACAAGACCCTCACCGTCTGGGAATGCGTGCAGCATGTGGCGCGCGTGCTGGCCCGCGAGGAGGGCGGCGGCGAGGCGGCGGCGGCGATGGTCCGCGAGATGGGGGCCAAGGCGGCCGACGCCCGGGCGCTCGCCTACCGCCTCTACGAGATCGCCTCCAACAAGGGCTGGGCGGCCGAAGCCCTGGTCTACAACGAACTCGCCCAGGAATGGACCAAGCTTGAGGACCGTGCGGCCAGCGGGGCGTTCGAGCGGCGGCTGGAGGGTGCGGAGCAGCTGGAGCTGATCTGACGAAGACCTCGGCCCCACTCCGTTGACGCCGCCTTGCGCCCCCTCCGTCACGGCGCGAGGAAGAGCGCCGCGCCACCTCCCCCGCATGGAGGCGGGGGAGGATAGAGTCGTTTCTTTCATCCCTCGCGAAGCGGGGTAAGGGGGACCGCCCACCGAATGACGGGGTGGTGGAGGGGGCGCGAGGCCGCACCCCGGCGCCCCGCCGGTCGGCGAGACGGGCGCCAAGGGGTTCAGTCGCGGGGGATATGGTTCTAGGGTTCGCCGCATGACCACGGGAAAGGCCAATCTCGACCGCGTACGCGACGGGCTCTACCGCCTGCGCGAGGCGCTGGCGCCGTTCGTCGAGGGCCGGATGAAAGGCCACTTCGGGACCAACTGGAGCAGCTACGCCAGCCGTGCCGCCGGGGCGGCGGCGAACGGGCCGTTGGACGAGTATGCCCTGTTGAAGACGATGATCGACAATTGGCGGGACGTGTTCGGCGAGGCCTTCCCCCGCCACGAGCGGCAGAAGGTGCGCAACTTCGTCTCCACCGCCCTCGAGGCGCGCAACGCCACCAGCCACCTGACCCTGCCAATCCAGGACGACGAGGCGCTGCGCTACCTTGACGCCAGCCACCAGCTGCTGCGCGCCGCCAAAGCGCCGCCGGCGGAGGTCGCGGCGGTAAAGGCGTTGTATGACGCGCAACGGATGTCGGGGATCGAAGCGCCGGCGCCGCAGCCGGCCGCCGCGCCAGGCGGTCCGGCGCGGACTGTCCGGCCCTGGCGCGAGGCGGCCCTGCCGCATCCGGACGTGCTCGCCAACCGGTTCAAGGAGGCGGAATTCGCCGCCGACCTCTTCGCGGTGGATTCCGGCCAGGTCGATCCGACCAACGACTACGCCACCGCCAAGGGCTTCTTCGGCATCACCTTCCTGACCGAGGGGCTGAAGCGGGTGCTGACCAGCGTGCTGGAGCGCCTTTCCGGCAAGGGCGGCGATCCGGTGCTGGGTCTGCAGACCGCGTTCGGCGGCGGCAAGACCCACACCCTGCTGGCGGTCTGGCATCTGGCCCATGCGGCCGACCTCGCGCCCCTGGCGGGCGTCAGCGATCTGGCGAAGGCGGCCGGCGTCACGGCGTGGAAGCCGGCCAAGGTCGCGGTGTTCGTCGGCAGCGCCGTCGGGGTGGATACGCAGCTGCCGGTGAAGGATGGGCCGCGCCTGCGCACCCTGTGGGGCTATCTCGGCTGGCGCCTGGCGGGGCAAGCGGGGCTCGATCTGATGGCCGAGGCCGAGGCCGGCTGGACGAGCCCGGGCTCGGCGCTGCTGGCCGATCTCTTCCGCCTTTCGGGCCCGGCTCTTATCCTGCTCGACGAACTGGTCGCCTATGCGCGGCAGTTGCCCGAGGAGCGGTTCGAGGCCTTCCTGTCGTTCATCCAGGCCCTGACCGAGGCGGCCAAGATGGCGCCCGGCATCGTGGTCATCGGATCGCTGCCGGAAAGCGACGCCGAGGCCGGTGGCGACAAGGGGGTCCGGGCGCTGCGCCGGCTTCAGGCGGTCTTCGGGCGGATGCACTCGTCCTGGCTGCCGGCCTCGGGCGACGAAACCTACGAGATCATCCGCCGGCGCCTGTTCCAGCCGCTGGACGCGGACGGTGAGAAGATCCGGGAAGACACCATCAAGGCCTTCCACGATCTGTACAAGAAACACGCGGCCGAGTTTCCGGCCGAGGCCAAGGAGGCGCGCTACCTTGAGCTGATGCGCCTTTCCTATCCGATCCATCCCGATCTCTTCGACCGGCTCTCCAAGGATTGGGCGAGCCTGCCGAATTTCCAGCGCACGCGAGGGGTCCTGCGGTTCATGGCCAATGTCATCGGGGTGGCCTGGCAGGCCCAGGTCTCCGATCCCCTGATCACCCCGGCGCGCATTCCGATGGGGCACGAGAAGGTGAGGGCCGGCATGCTCAATCCCATCGACCCGGCCTTCGCCGCGGTGCTCGACCGGGAGGTGGACGGGGAGGGATCGCTCACCGCCCGGCTGGAAGCAAACCCCTCGCGGCGCATCTCGCAGCTGAAGGCGGCGACGCGGGCGGCGCGGGCCGTGTTTCTCGCCTCGGCCCCCCTGGCCGGGCAGCCGAACGCCGGCCTCACCCGAGCCGGGGTGCGGCTCGCCTGTGTCGAGCCCGGCGATCAGTTCGCCATCTTCGGCGAGGCTTTGAACGAGCTCTCCGAGCAGGCCGCCTATCTCTACGAGGAGGCCGGCCGGTACTGGTTCTCGACCCAGCCGACGCTCAATCGCCTGGCCGACGAAAAGGCCAAGGCCCTGGCGCCGCATGAGGTGGATGAGGCGATCGAGAAGGTCCTGTCGATCGAGGCGGCGTCCAAGGGTGGATTCCACTGGGTGTTCACCGGGGCCGATCCGGAAGAGAAAGCCGAGCTTTCGCTGGCGATCCTGGGTCCGGCCACGCCCCACGCCGGCAAGCTGGCGCTCGGCCCGGCGGCGCAAGCGGCGAGGGCGATGCTGGAGCGGCGAGGACCCGGCCAGCGGCGCTGGCGCAATACCCTCATCTTCGTCGCCGCCGACGAGACCCTGCTGGCGACGGCGCGGGAGGCCATGCGCCGGGCCCTGGCCTGGGAGGATATCGCCGCCGACAGGCAGCTCGCGGCCCAGCTCCCCTCCGGCCAGATCCGCGACGCCGAGGCCAAGGCCAAGACCCACCGCAGCGGCGCGGTCCACGCCATCCGCCTTGCCTGGAGCGCCGTGTTCCTGCCGGTCAAGGCTTCGCAGCCCGGCAAGCCTTTCGATCTCGAGCAGACGACGATCACCGCCCGTGACCGCTCATCGATCCCGTCGGCGGTGTACGACAAGATCGGGCCGAAGGGCGAAGCCCTGGTCAAGGAGACGCTGGGGCCGGAGAACCTGTGGACGACCCTCGGCCCCCTGTGGCCGGCTGACCGGCCGCATCTGCCGGTCGCCGAACTGGCGGACTGGTTCGCCGCCTTCGCCTATATGCCCAAACTTCGCGATCGCGGGGTGATGGAGGGCGCGGTGCGCGGCGGCGTCGCCAGCCTCGATCCGAAATTCGGCTATGCGGATGGTTTCGACGCGGTGAGTGCTCGCTATTCCAGCCTGCGGTGGGGGACGCCGCCGCCCGAGTCGATGGCCGCCGGCGCCCTGCTGGTCAGATCGGCCGAAGCCCTGGCCCAGGTCGCCGCCGAACAGGCGGCCGTGGTTCGAAGAGATGGAGGATCGACCGAACGCCCGGCCGATACCCCCGAGGGGAGGGGGACCGAGCCCGAGGCCCCGGCCGCACCGGGCAAGCCGCACCGGTTCTTCGGGGTGGTCGAACTCGATCCCGATCGGCCGGTGAAGGCCTTCGACGCGGTGGCGACGGCGATCATCGCGCAATTCCAGCGCACCGCCGGGACCAAGGTGAAGCTGACTCTGGAGATCGAGGCCGAGGCGCCGGAAGGCTTCGACGACGCCGACATCGGCGTCGTCCGCGACAACGCACGGAGCCTGAAGTTCAGAGCGGAGTCGACGGGGTTCGATTGAGCGCGTCGGAAACTGGGGCCGCGCTCCGCGTCGGCCGCTCGCGGTGTCTTCCCCATTCCGGCGCGGCCGGCCCTTCAGGGCCTCGGCGAGGCGAGCATCTCGCGGCGCAGGATGGCGTTGATCCGCGACTGGTATCCCGAAGGCGGCTTTCAACCCGGCGAGCCTGCGCAAGCCTGCTTATACCAGTCCTCGAAAAGGCTGACTCGGTCTTTTCAAAGCGACGCGTGTTCGATTCCATGGGGTGATTCGGACACGGAGAATTTGGATGGGCGCGCCCCTGGAAGTTACCCGGACGGATTACACGGCGCGGGAGCTGC
>DASRLN010000294.1:0-7115 GCA_035648435.1 Caulobacteraceae bacterium | reverse complement strand
TCCTTATCGAACCGACGCCTGGCTTGTCGCCGCCGACGAGCAGGATGGCGGCGCTCGGAGCGCCTTCTCGCGGCAAGTCCCTGTATGGAGCGAGGATTGTCACTCCCTGGCATCCTCGCCGCGCAGGGTCCGCCGCCGCTGGGTCCAGGCGAGGACGGCGCCGCCGACCAGGGCCGAGGCGAAGGAGGCGGCGAGGACGGCGAGGCGGACCTGGGACTGGGCCAGCGGATCGGCGGGGCCGAAGGCCAGGGCGCCGATGTAGAGGCTCATGGTGAAGCCGACGCCGCAGAGCATGGCGGCGCCGAGGAGCTCAAGCCAGGTCGTCCCGGCCGGCCGGCGGCCGGCCCGCAGCAGCACCGCGAGCAGGGAAAACCCGAACACCCCCAGCGGCTTGCCGACCACGAGGGCGAGCGCGACGCCGGCCGGCATCGGCGCGATCGCCTGGCCGAGGGTCAGCCCCCGGAACGAGACGCCGGCGGCGGTGAAGGCGAACAGCGGCAGGATGGCGAAGGCGACGTAGGGATGGAGGCTGTCCATGAAGAACTTCAGCACGCTCTCCTGGCCGGCGCGGCGGGCGCCGATGGGGACGGTGAAGGCGCAGGCGACGCCGGCCAGCGAGGTGTTCACGCCCGACTTCAGGGTGAACCCCCAGACGATGAGGAAACCGGCGGCGTAGAACAGGAATGGAGCCTTCTTCCAGCGCGACAACGCCGCCAGGGCGAGGAGGGTCGCGCCGGCCCCGGCCATGGCGCCAGGATGGAACTTTGCGGTGAACAGGGCGCCGATGAGGGCCACCGCCCCCAGGTCGTCGGCGATGGCCAGGGTGAGCAGGAAGACCCGCAGGCCGCTGGGCAGGCGCGGGGCGGCGGCGGCGAGGGCCGCGAGGGCGAAGGCGATGTCGGTGGTCGTCGCGGTCGGCCAGCCGCCGGGCGCGCCGCCTGGCCGCAGGTTCAAGGCCAGATAGATGGCGGCCGGGACGATCATGCCGCCCAGGGCCGCCAGGAGCGGCAGGGCGAGGCGCCGCGGGCTGGAGAGCTCCCCGCGCAGGACCTCGAACTTGATCTCCATGCCGACGACCAGGAAGAAGATCGCCATCAGGCCGTCCTTGACCCAGGCGAGCACGCTCCGGGTCTCGGCGAAGGCCCCGAGGCGGACGGAGATGGGGTGGGCGACGAAGGCGACGTAGCGCGCCGCCCAGGGCGAATTGGCCACGACGACGGCGGCCAGGGCGGCGGCGGCGAGCACCAGGCCGGCCCCGGACTCGGTCTTCAGGAAATCCAGGGTCAGCCGCCGCGCCATCGCACCGATGGCGGTATCATGGCCGGCGCGGCGGGGAGAAGCGAAAGCGCCTTGCCGGTCCCGGCCGGGCGGCCATGAGATCTTGACCACGAACCCCACGAACCTCACGAACGAGACCCATCGAGACGACGAGAAACCTCGCGCGCACCGCAGGATCGGCTCCGCGCCTTACCGCGAGTTCGCCACCTGGTTCGTGCCGTTCGTGCGATTGGTGGACCACTCTTCCTGCCTTCGGCGATCACCCGGAGAGCGAACTTCATTCAGCCGATCGCCCTGCCTTGCCGGCGTCGGCCGGGCGGGCCATGTGGCGGCCATGCCCGTCTCGCCCGCCTACCGTCCCGACGCGGTGTTCCACCACCTGGGGCCGGAATTCGCCGACCCGGTCGCGCCGGCCGCCTTTCCCGACGAGATCATCCGCTTGCGCAACCAGCGCGCGGCGGCGAGCGTCGGGCTGGAGGGGCTGACGGACGAGGAGTGGCGGGGTCACTTCGCGCGCTTCGAACCGCTGCCGGAGAACCAGCGCCAGCCGCTGGCGATGCGCTATCACGGCCACCAGTTCCGGGTTTACAACCCCGACCTCGGCGACGGCCGCGGCTTCCTCTTCGCCCAGCTGCGCGAGACGGCGAGCGGGCGCCTGCTCGACCTGGCAACCAAGGGATCGGGGACGACGCCATGGTCCCGGGCCGGCGACGGACGACTGACGCTCAAGGGCGGCGTCCGCGAAGCGCTGGCCACCGCGATGCTCGAGGCCCTGGGCGTGCCGACCTCCCGCTCGTTCTCCCTGATCGAAACCGGCGAGGCGCTCCAGCGCGGCGACGAGCCGAGCCCGACGAGGTCGGCGGTGCTGACCCGCCTGTCGTGGAGCCACATCCGCTTCGGAACCTTCCAGCGCCACGCCGCCCACGGACGGGCGGACCTCATCGGCCTGCTCGTCGATCATGTGGTCGAGACCTACTACCCCGCCCTCGCCGGCGAAGCCGACCGGGCCGGCGCCCTCCTGGCCGCCGTGGTCGGCCGGGCGGCGCATCTCACCGCGCGGTGGATGGCGGCGGGGTTCGTCCACGGCGTGCTCAACACCGACAACATGAACATCACCGGCGAGAGCTTCGACTACGGCCCCTACCGCTTCCTGCCGCGCAACGATCCCAACTTCGTGGCCGCCTATTTCGACTCCGCCGGCCTCTACAGCTTCGGCCGCCAGCCCGAGGCGGTGTTCTGGAACCTGCGCCAGCTCGCCGCCGCCCTGACCCTGGTCGCCGACCAAGCCCCGCTGGTGGCCGCCCTCAACCGCTTCGGCGAGGCCTACAAGCGCGCCCTGGCCGAGGCGGTGCTGGACCGTCTAGGCGTAACCGGGCGCTCGGAGGCGCAGGACGCGGAGCTCGCGGGCGCCGCCTTCCGCGCCCTGGCCGAAGGCGGCGAGGCGCTGCGCTGGGAGCCGCTGTTTTTCGACTGGTTCGGCGGCGGAGCGTCGGAGGGCCGCGCGCTGGCGGGGCCGCGGGCGGAAACTTACGCCGGCGAAGCGTTCATGGAATTCCGCCGGCTGCTGGCGGCGTTCGAGCCCGAGCGTCCGGAGCGGCTCGCCGATTCCTATTTCGCCCGGCCCGAGCCGGAGGAACTGCTGATCGACGAGATCGAAGCGATCTGGGCGGCGATCGCCGACCGCGACGACTGGGCGCCGTTCGAGGCCAAGCTGGGGGCGATCGAAAGGGCGCGAGAGGGGTGGGGGCTCGGCGAGGTCAGCGTCCCGTGAACACCGGCGCGCGCTTTTCCAGAAAGCTCCCGACCGGCTCTGGACAGCGCTTAGTCCGGCCAAGGAATGCGGGCTTCTCGCGGCCGGGTCAGCGCCGCTAAAGTGAACCTTCCGGGTGCATTGACATATCCACCACCGCCTCCCATTTGGGGGATGGAGGCTTTGTTCGTGGCGACACGGGCATTGCCTTTTCTCGTTCAGGATCGTGGCGCGGGCCTGAGGTCGCTAATGACCTTGAAGCCTCGACCGACCGCTTCGTTCTGTCGCCGAAAACACACGTCGCGCACCTGACCGGCCAATCCGCCCAGTTCCGCACGAACTGGGGCTGTCAGCCCACCCAATCTCAAACCCCAGCTCACCACGTAAGCGATGATGTCGGCCAACTGTACGAGGGTCGTCATGTCGCTGTGGACGAACAACGGCTCCGGTATGATCAGCCTGCTGCGCGCCCGACCGTTTCTCGTGCGCACAGCGGTGGCCCGGATGGTCTGGACAAGGATCGGCGTTTGATAGGTGGAATCTCTGCCGGTTGGTATTCGCCGAGGTTGGCTCTGAACGCAGGGAGGGCGTAGCCCGACCGGAGTGAAGAGCCAACCTCGGCGGCGAAAAATTCATGCGGCCCGCTCCAGGGGCTGGTGGTTGAAATAGGCCTGATCGGGCGTACGGGCGCCGAGGCTTGAGTGGGGCCGCTTGGAATTGTAGAAATCCAGATACCGGCCGAGCGACGCGCGCGCCTCGGCGACGGTGTCATAGGCCCTCAGATAGACCTCCTCGTATTTGACCGAGCGGCAGAGCCGCTCGACGAAGACGTTGTCGCGCCATGAGCCTTTGCCGTCCATGCTGATGGCGATGGCGTTGTCGGCGAGCAGGCCGGTGAAGGCGGCGCTGGTGAACTGGCTGCCTTGGTCGGTGTTGAAGATTTCCGGCTTGCCGTGCTTGGCGAGCGCCTCCTGCACCGCCTCGATGCAGAAATCGGCCTCCATGGTGATCGACAGTCGCCAGCTGAGCACCCGGCGGGTGAACCAGTCGACGACCGCGGCCAGATAGACGAAGCCGCGCTTCATCGGGATGTAGGTTATGTCCATCGCCCACACCTGGTTGGGGCGATCGACGGCCAGGTCGCGCAGAAGATACGGGTAGATCTTGTGCCCCGCCGCCGGCTTCGACGTGTTCGGCCGCCGGTAGATCGCCTCGATCGCCATCCGCCGCATCATCGTGATCACGCGCTGGCGGCCGATCTGGACGCCCTCGCCGCGCAGAAGATCGCGCAGCATCCGGCTGCCCGCGAACGGGTAGTCCAGATTAAGTTCGTCGATCCGACGCATGATCGCCAGATCGGCCGCCGACACCGGACGGGGTTGGTAGTACAGGCTGCCCCGGCTCAGCCCCAGAACCTGGGCCTGACGGGTCAGCGAAAGCTCGTGCGAACGGTCGATCATCGCTTTGCGCTCAGCATGCCGGCCTTGGTGAGCGCGCCGGCTAAAAAATCATTCTCCAAGGTCAGCTCGCCGATCTTGGCGTGCAGCGTCTTCACATCCAACGCTGGCGCTGTCTCAGGCCTGGCCGCATCGGCGCCAAACACCCCCGCCGCCCCTTCCAGCAGCCGGCCCTTCCAGTCGGTGATCTGGTTGGGATGCACATCAAAAAACTGCGCCAGCTCCGCCAGCGTCTTCTCGCCCTTCACCGCCGCCAAGGCCACCCTCGCCTTGAAAGCCGGCGTGTGATTGCGTCTCGTTCGTCTCGTCATGGTCTCTCCTGTTCAACGGCATCATCGCCGCAGTCAGGCAGAAACTCCACTTATCGGTCTGTCCAGATTCCCCAGGCCAGCTCTCAGGGCGCGGGAGGGGCGGAATTGGGCGACGCCGGCGCCGGCGCTACCGCCCGGTGAACACCGGCGCGCGTTTCTCCAGAAAGCTCCTGACCCCTTCGCGGTGATCCTCGGTGGCGAAGAGGCGGTGGATGGTTTCGATGGCCCAGGCGCCGATCTCGGCGGGATCGCCGTGGCCAGCGCGGCGCAGGCCGGCCTTCATGGCGGTGAGGGCGAGGGGGGCGTTGGCGGCGATGCGGGCGGCGAGGGCTTCGGCCTTGGGAAGGAGGTCGCCGTGGGCGACGACTTCGCCGACCAGGCCGATGCGCGCGGCCTCGGCGGCGTCGATGGGATCGCCGGTGAACAGCAGTTCGGCCGCCTTGGCCGGGCCGACCAGGGCCGGCAGGCGCATGAGGCCGCCGACATCGCAGATCAGGCCGCGCTTGATGAACAGCTCGGCGAAGTGGGCGCGCTCCGAGGCGATGCGGATATCGGCGTAGAGGGCCAGCTCCATGCCCCAGCCGACCGCCGCGCCGTTGACCGCCGCGATCACCGGCTTGGGGCAGTCGATCACCGCCATGGCGGCGGGCGTCGCCTCGAAGCGGGTGGGCGTCGCGCGGGGCGCGGCCTCGCCGGTCATCATCTCCTTGACGTCCTCGCCCGAGCAGAAGGCCGGGTCGGCGCCGGTGACGATCACGCAGCGGGCCGCCGGGTCGCCGGCGGCGTGGCGGAAGGCGCTTTCGAGCTCGTCGTATGCGCGGCGGTTGAGGGCGTTGCGGCGCGCCGGCCGGTTCAGCGTGATCCGCGCGATACCGGCGTCGGTCTGGTAGAGAACGCAGGTGAACTCGGCCGGGTCGATGGCGGCTCTGGCCATGGCGGCTCCTTCAAGTTTTCGATGGTCGGAGGAATAGTGAGGCCATGACGGGCGATGTGGAAGCCTCCCTGGGCGGCGCCCAGGTCGCGCCGGTGCGGGACAATCATCGCTTCGACGAGTCGGCGCTGGCCGGTTGGCTGGAGCGGAACGTCGAGGGGTTTTCAGGAACGCCCGAAGTGCGCCAGTTCACCCACGGTGCGTCGAACCCGACCTTTCTCATCGACGCCGGCGGGCGGCGCTATGTGATGCGCAAGAAGCCGCCCGGGACCCTGCTGGCCAGCGCCCACCAGGTCGATCGCGAATTCCGGGTGATGAGGGCGCTGAGCGGGGTCGGATTTCCGGTCCCGGCCATGCGGGCGCTTTGCGAGGACGACAGCATCGTCGGCACGGCCTTCTATGTGATGGACTTCCTCGAAGGGCGGATCTTCCGCGACGCCCGCATGCCGGGCCTGGCGCCGGACGAGCGGGCCGGCCTCTACGACGAGCTGAACGCCACCCTCGCCCGGTTGCACGGCGTCGATGCCGAGGCCGTGGGTCTTTCCGACTACGGCCGGCCGGGCAACTACTTCGAGCGTCAGATTGGTCGCTGGACGAGGCAGTATCGCGGCGCCCAGACCGAGGACATCGCCGAGATGGAGCGGCTGATCGAGGGGCTGGCGGCGCGCATTCCCGCCGACGAGACGGTGGCCATCGTCCACGGCGACTATCGGCCGGAGAACGTCATGTTCCACGCCGCGCGGCCGACGGTGCTGGCGGTGCTCGACTGGGAACTTTCGACCCTCGGCCATCCCCTGGCCGACCTCGCCTACAATTGCATCCTCTATCATTCCCGCTCCGAGAGCTGGGGCACGCTGGACGGCATCGACCTGGCCACCGAGGCGATCCCCAGCGAAAGCGAATACCTCGCCGCCTATTGCCGGCGGACGGGACGGGCGGGGATCGATGATTTCGATTTCTACCTCGCCTTCTCGCTGTTCCGGCTGGCCGCGATCGGCCAGGGCGTGTTCCGCCGCAATCTCGACGGCATCGGAACCGGCGCCGCCTCGCGGGACAACTCGGGCACGGGCCTGCTGGCGCGGACGGCGTGGGATGTGCTGAGGCGGTAGGGTCTGGTGAACGGGGGCTTGGCGGCGTCTCGGGGGTGACAGGACCGGCGAGGGTTGCTCTAAGGGCCTTCGCCCATGCACCCGGTCCTCCTCCCGAAGCTGGCCTCCCTGCTCTCCCGCTACGGCTATGCGGTGCTGTTCCCCGTCGCCGTGGTCGAGGGTCCGGGGGCGGCGATCGTCGCCGGGGCGCTGGTCGGCTCAGGCCAGCTCGACGGGGTGACGGTGATCCTGATGCTGGTCGCCGCCGACCTGGTCGGCGACGCGCTCTACTATGCGCTC
>DASRLN010000293.1:0-2661 GCA_035648435.1 Caulobacteraceae bacterium | reverse complement strand
ATGGCGGCGGCGGCCCAGCCGGAGAAAGCGTCGCCGAAATTCCCGGTCGGAACGGCGAAGCTCAACGGCCGGGCGGGGGCGCCGAGGGCGGAGGCGGCGACGAACCAATAGACGCTCTGGGCGAGGATGCGGGCGAAATTGATCGAATTGACCGCCGCCAGGCCGACCTCGCCGGCGTAGGCGCGGTCGGCGAACAGGGCCTTGAGGATCGCCTGGCAGTCGTCGAAGTCGCCGGCCACGGCGACGGCGCGGACATTGTCTTCACGCGCCGTGGTCATGAAGCGCCGCTGAACCGCCGAGATGCGGCCTTCGGGGAAGAGGGCGACGAGGCGGATGTTGGCGCGGCCGCGGAACGCCTCCGCGGCCGCCCCGCCGGTGTCGCCGGAGGTGGCGCAGACGATGGTCGCCGTCCGGCCCCGCGCCGCCAGGGCGTGATCGCAGAGCGGCGCCAGAAGCTGCATGGCGAGGTCCTTGAAGGCCAGGGTCGGCCCGTGGAAGAGTTCCAGCAGGAACCGGCCGGGGGCGATCTGGCGCAACGGGGTGACGGCGGCGTGATCGAAGCCGGCGTGGGCCTCGGCGCACAGGGAGGCGATGGTCGCCTCGGCGATCTCGCCGTCGGCGAAGCGCTCCAGGATCGCCGCCGCCACGTGGGCGTAGGGGCGATTCGAAAAGCCGGCGATCTCCTCGGGCGGGACGGCGGG
This sequence comes from Caulobacteraceae bacterium, assembly GCA_035648435.1. GTDB lineage: Bacteria > Pseudomonadota > Alphaproteobacteria > Caulobacterales > Caulobacteraceae > Acaudatibacter. The sequence continues at coordinate 1,960 of DASRLN010000293.1, read as the reverse complement.
CCAGGTTTCGGGCAGGTAGAGGCCGCCGTCGGGGGCGAGGCCCGCCAGCAGGCAATCGATGAAGCCGGCGGCCGGCGCCGCGCCCCGGGTGGAGATGTACCTCAAGGTCCCCGAAGCCTCCTGGCCAGCATGGCGATGTAGACGCCGATGAGGGCGCCGGCGATCCCGAACCAGGTCAGGGCATAGACGAAATGGTTGTTGGGGATGTCCTCGGGGAGCGCCGCGGGGACGACGCCGGCGGGAGCCGGCCGCTCGCTCTCCACGGCCAGGATCCAGGGCGCGGGGCGCGAAAACCCGCCCCGCCGGGCGATCCGCCCGAGCGCGGCGGCGTCGATGACCCGCAGGGCGGTGACGCCAGCCTCCGGCGGGGGGGGCGCGGAGTCGAAGAGCGAGGCGCCGCCCGGCGAACGCAGGATGCCGGTGACGGCGCCGGCGGCCGGAAAATCCACCGCCCGGGGGGCCATGGCGCCGGTGAAGGCGGTGACCAGCCCCCGGTCGAGAACGATGCTGTCGAAGGCGCCGGCGGCGAGCGGGCACGCCGTCATCAGCCGCCAGCCGACCTGGCCCTGGCGCAGGGAATAGCGGAAGATGCGCGGCGCGGGGGCCGGCGGCGGACCGCATTCGACCGCGACCCGGGTGAACTCCGCCGACACACCGTTGCCGACGGCGAGCACCGGGCCGAGCGGCCTGGCCGGGGCGGTGGCGAGAGCGGCGATCTTGGCCAGCAGCGCCTGTTTCCACTTCAGGCGCTGGATCTGCCAGGCGCCGAGCGCCACCAGCACCACCAGGGCGATGGCCGCGGCGAGGGTCAGACCGATCGGAAAGCGACGCGGACCGGCCGTCGCGCCTTCCGTCGTCAATGCCCCCAGCCGGCGCCGAAGATCACATAGAGGAAGGTGAACAGAAACAGCCAGACCACGTCCACGAAGTGCCAGTACCAGGCCGCCGCCTCGAAGCCGAAGTGCTGCTTGGGCGTGAAGCCGCCGTTCAAGAGCCGGATCAGGCAGACGATCAGGAAGATGGTGCCGATGATCACGTGGAAGCCGTGGAAGCCGGTGGCCATGAAGAACGACGAGCCGTAGAGGCCCGAATTGATCGAGGCCGGCGAGTAGAACAGGTGCTCGGTCAAGATATGGTGGTATTCGTAGGCCTGGATCGAGGTGAACAGGATCCCGAGCGCAATGGTCAGCGCCAGGCCGATCTTGGCCCCGCGCCGGTCGCCGGTCTGCAGGGCGTGGTGGGCCCAGGTGACGGTGGTGCCGGAGAGCAGCAGGGTGAGGGTGTTGATCAGCGGCAGATGGAAGGCCGGCACCGTCTCCACCCCCTTGGGCGGCCACGAGGCCCAGGCGGTGCGAACATCGTCGATCGGCGAGAGGGTGCGCACGTGGTGGAACAGCGCCATCTCGAAGAATATCCAGAACCAGGCGACGAAGAACATCACCTCCGAGACGATGAACAGGATCATGCCGTAGCGCAGGCCGATGGAGACCACCGGCGTGTGGTCGCCCTCGTTGGCTTCCTTGACGACATCGGTCCACCAGCCGATCATCGTCCAGGCGACGCCGACGAAGCCCAGGGCCATGAGCCACCACTCGCCCTTGGGGATGCCGAACAGGCCCTTCAAGCCGGTCACCAGGCCCAGCGCCAGCACCACCGCGGCGATCGAGCCGATCAGCGGCCACGGGCTGGGGTTGACCAGATGATAGTCGTGCCTGACGCCTTCGTGGGCCATGGGGGTGTCGCTCAACCTCGTCCGGAAGGATACCGCCCGAGCTATAGCCTCGCGCCGCCGCCTTCGCCAAGGGGCCAAGGGCATGGCGTCAGTCGCGGTAGGGACGCGGGTTACCCCGCGCCCCCCGCACAGATCCGAGCGTGCGCTCCTAACGCACTCGGCTCCTGCCTTGGGTGTTTGACGTCGAAGCGTTGGATTGGCCAAGGGTGGGTGGTCCGCGCGCGCGGA